>NZ_DAIMHV010000012.1:35983-40966 GCF_036723115.1 Phenylobacterium sp.
CAGCCGGTTTCGGCCGAGGTGGAGGCCGTGCGCGAGGCCGTGGCCGCGTTCGCCCGCCAAGTGCGCAAGGGCGAGCGACGGGGCGCCGAGGGTCAGACCTTCAACGCCATCGTTCATATCGGCATCGGCGGGTCGGACTTCGGGCCCCGGCTGGTGTGGGAGGCCCTGCGCGCGCCGGCGCCGGCCATCGACCTGCGCTTCGTGGCCAATGTGGACCCGGCCGAAATCACGCTTGCGCTCGACGGCCTTGAGGCGGCGCGCACCCTGGTGGTGGTGGTCTCCAAGACCTTCACCACCCAGGAGACCATGGCCAACGCCCAGATCGCCCGGGACTGGCTGCGCCAGGCCCTGGGGGAGGCGGGCGACCGCCACCTGGTGGCCGTCTCGGCCGCGCCGGAGACCGCCCAGGCCTTCGGGGTCCAGCCCGACCAGATCTTCGGCTTCCGGGACTGGGTGGGCGGCCGCTATTCGGTGTGGTCGGCCGTGGGACTGTCCTGCGCCGTGGCCCTGGGGCCGGACATTTTCGACCAGTTGCTGGCTGGCGGCGCGGCCATGGACGCCCACTTCCAGCAGGCGCCTCTGGAGCGCAACGCCCCGGTGCTGCTGGCCCTGGCGCACATCTTCAACCGCAACGGCATGGACCGGCCCATCCGCGCCGTGGTGCCCTACGCTCAACGCCTGCGTCTGCTGCCCAACTTCCTGCAGCAGCTGGAGATGGAGTCCAACGGCAAGCGCGTGAGCCGCGACGGCGGCCCGCTGGCCCAGGCCACGGCGGCGGCGGTGTTCGGCGACGCGGGCACCAATGTGCAGCACGCCTTCTTCCAGCTCATGCATCAGGGGACCGACATCATCCCCGCCGACATCCTGGCGGTCGCCGCCAGCGCCGATGGGCATGAGGCCTCGCAGCGCAAGCTGCTGGCCAACGCCCTGGCCCAGGCCGAGGCCCTGATGGTCGGACGCAGCGAGGCCGAGGTTCGCCAGGCCCTGGCCGCCGAGGGCTTGAGCGCCGAGGAGGTCGACCGCCTGGCGCCGCAGAAGACCTTCCCCGGGAACAGGCCCACCAGCTTCATTCTCATGCCGGGCCTGGATGGCGCGGCTCTGGGCGCGCTCATCGCCCTCTATGAACACAAGACCTTTGTCGAAGGGACCATCTGGGGGGTGAACAGCTTCGACCAGTGGGGGGTGGAGCTGGGCAAGACCCTGGCTGGCCGCATCCTGGGCGAGCTGGAGGGGGGCGCCCCGATCGCGCATGACCCCTCCACCCAGGCCCTGATCGCCCGTCTCGGCGCATGAGAGTTGGGCGCGTGAAGACTGGCGCTCAGCTCACGGCTCGGCTATAGGCGCGGCCCATGACCTTCGCACGGCTCCATCACCGCGGCGTCCACCATCCGATCTCCCGGGGGATCGGGCGGGGTTGCGCGGCCTGATCGGTCGGCGCAACCGGCTCGAGCCCCCACGGACGGGGCTCGCCACACATGATCCTCGTCCGTCGCCCAACCCTCTAGGAGCGACGCATGACCCCTCCGATCCTCAACGCCCGCGGCCGTGTTGCGCCGCTGCGCCCCACTGACTGAGTCTGACGCCATGAGCCAAGAGAGCGACATCCCGCGCCCCGAGGCGCGCAATCCCCGCGGCTTCGCCGACCGCCGCGCCCGTGACCTCGCCGCCGAGCGCAAGATCCTGGCCGCCGTCTCGGCGGTCTATGAGCGCTACGGATTCGAAGCCCTGGACACGGGCGCCTTCGAATATGCCGACGCGCTCGGCAAGTTCCTGCCCGACGCCGACCGCCCCAATGAGGGGGTCTTCGCCCTGCAGGACGACGACGAGCAGTGGATGGCCCTGCGCTATGACCTGACCGCCCCCCTGGCGCGGTTCGCCGCGCAGAACTGGGAGACCCTGCCCAAGCCGTTCCGGCGCTACGCCTTCGGCAGCGTCTGGCGCAACGAAAAGCCGGGGCCCGGACGCTTCCGCGAATTCACCCAGTGCGACGCCGACACGGTGGGCTCGGCGCGGCCGGAGGCGGACGCCGAGATCATCGCCATGGCCGCCGAAGGCCTCCAGGCGGCCGGCCTTCCCGCCGGGACGGCGGTCTTGAAGATCAATAACCGCAAGCTGCTCAACGGCCTTCTGGCCACCGCGGGCGTGAGCGCCGAAGGCCAGAAGCTGGCGGTGCTGAGGGCCGTGGACAAGCTCGACCGCCTGGGGCCGGACGGGGTGCGCCTGCTGCTGGGCGAAGGCCGCAAGGATGAGTCCGGCGCCTTCACCAAGGGGGCGGGCCTCAGCGCCGCGGCCGCCGAGGCGGTCCTGGCCTTCACCGCCGCGGGCGGCGGAAACGATCGCAGCCAGACCCTGGCCAGGATCGCCGAGGTGATCGGCGGTTCGGCGGAGGGGGATGCGGGCCTCGCGGAACTGGCCGCCATCGATGCGGCCCTCACCAGCCTCGGCGTCGGCCAGGATCAGGCCATGTTCGATCCGGCCGTGGTCCGGGGCCTGGAATACTATACCGGGGCGGTGTTCGAGGCCGAGCTGTTGCTGCCGACCGTGGACGAGAAGGGCCAGACGGTCCGCTTCGGTTCGGTGGGCGGCGGCGGGCGCTATGACGACCTGATCGCCCGCTTCACCGGTCAGCCTGTCCCGGCCACGGGCTTCTCCTTCGGGGTGTCGCGCCTGGCCGCGGCGCTTCGGGCGGCCGGCCGCGACCTGGGCGCCGAGGCCCGGGGGCCGGTGGTGATCATCGCCTTCAGCCAGGACGACATGGCCCATTATTTCGCCGCCGCCGGCGAGCTGCGCGCCGCCGGCGTCGCCGCTGAGGTCTATCTCGGCGCCTCGGGCATGAAGGCCCAGATGAAGTACGCCGACCGCCGCCTCTCTCCGGCCGCCGTGATCCTGGGCGGGGATGAGATCGCCGCGGGCCAGGTGACCATCAAGGACCTGGACCTGGGCCGGGCGCTCGCCGCCGGCGTCAAGGACAACAGCCAGTGGCGAGAAGAGCGGCCCGGCCAGATGACCGTGCCCCGCGCCGAGCTGGCGCCGACCATCCGAAAGATCCTGGGCCTCTGACCATGCGCGTCGAACCTCCGATTCCCGCCGATGTGCTGGCCGCCGTGCGCCGCCCCTTCGAGGCTGTGGCGGCCACTCCGGTGGACGTGCCCCTGGTGCAGCCCCTGGGTCTGGTTCTGGACCTGGTGGGCGAGGCTCTGCGCGCCCGCCTCTTCCTGGTCCAGGCCGAGGGCGGCCCGGAATACTGCCTGCGGCCGGATTTCACTGCGCCGGTGGTGCGCCACCACCTGGAAAGCCGCGCCCCGTCGGGGCGCTACATCTATCAGGGCAAGGCGTTTCGCGCCGCCCCGGCGCCCTCCACCCGGCCGGAGGAGTTTCTTCAGCTGGGCGTGGAGCGGTTCGATCCGGCCGGCGCGCCGGTCGTCGAGGCCGATGTGGAGATGGCGGCCCTGGCCTGGGCTTCGGCCTGCGCCGGCGGGCGCGCCGATCTTGGCCTCTGGCTGGGGGACGCGGCCCTGTTGGAGGCCTTCATCACGTCTCTCGATCTGGCGCCGGCCCTCGATGGCCGACTGAGGCGCGTGGCCCGTCGCCCGCGCCTCCTGGCGGCCGAACTGGCCCGCGGGCAGGATGATCAGGGCGCGGCGGGCGCTGCGGACGCAGGGCGGCTGGAAGGCCTGCTGGCTGATCTTCCGGCCGAAGCAGCGGGCGCGGTGCTGGAGCAGGTCTGGGCCCTGGCCGACATCGCTCCGGTGGGCGGGCGGGCGCCCCAGGACATCGCCGCGCGCCTGGTGCGCAAGGCCGAGGCCCGCCGGGCGCCGGCCCTGAGCCCGGCGCAGGCCGAGGCCCTTGCCGCCTTCCTGGCCATTGAGGCCGCACCGGCCGCGGCCCTGGAGGCGGTTCGGCGTCTCGCCGGCCCCAACACCGGCGCCCTGGATACGGCCCTGGCGGACTGGAGCCGTCGGCTGGACGGACTTCGGGCGGCCGGCGTGGCGGTGGATCGGACCTGCTTCGCCACGCGGCTGGGCCACACCTTCGACTATTATGACGGCGTCACCTTCGAGGTGCGCAGCCAGGCCCTGGGCGCCGACCGGCCGGTGGCCGCGGGGGGCCGCTATGACGGTCTGCCGGCCCGCCTGGGCGGTGAGGCTGGCCGCGCCATCGGCTGCATGGTCCGTCCGTGGCGGGCCTTCGCCCAAGGAGAAGCCTGATGGATGCGCCCCTGATCATCGCTGTTCCCTCCAAGGGGCGGCTGAAGGAGCAGGTCGAGGCCTGGCTCGCCGACTGCGCCCTGAAGCTGGAATCCGTGGGCGGAGAGCGTGGCTACATGGCCCGGCTGCGGGGTCTGGCCGGCGCGCAGGTGCGCCTGCTTTCGGCCGGCGACATCGCCGAGGCCCTGGATGCCGGCGAGGTGCATCTGGGCGTCACCGGCGAGGACCTGATGCGCGAGCGCCCCGGCGACATGACGCAGAGGGTTCTGCTGCTGCGCCCCCTGGGCTTCGGACGCGCCGACCTGGTGGTGGCCACGCCCAAGAGCTGGCTGGACGTGGAGACCATGGCCGACCTGGAGGAGGTGGCCCACGACATCCTGGCCCGCAGCGGCCGGCGTATGCGGGTGGCCACCAAGTATATCCTTCAGACCCGGGCCTTCTTCGCCCGCCATGGCCTGGCCGATTATCGCATCGTGGAGTCCGGCGGGGCCACGGAGGGCGCACCGGCGGCTGGTGCGGCCGAGATCGTGGTGGATATCACCACCACCGGCGCCACCCTGCGTGCCAACGGGCTGAAGGTCCTGTCCGACGGGGTGATCCTGAAAAGCCAGGCCCATCTGGCGGCCAGCCTCCGCGCCCCCTGGACCGCCGATGCGCTTCAGGTCGCAGACAGTCTGTTGCGCATGGTGGAGGCCCGCGCCGCCGCCGTGGGCGCCACGAGCCTGACCTGGCCCGATCAGGACGGCGTCGGCCGCCAGGTGGTGGAGCGTCTGGT
>NZ_DAIMHV010000013.1:0-6194 GCF_036723115.1 Phenylobacterium sp.
CGGCCCGCCCCCAGACCTTCACCGACCCCGATGCGGTGGCCCTTGCGATCATCGAGCGTCTCGACGGCAAGGTGGTGCTGGGCCTGCCGCTCGGCCTGGGCAAGGCCAATCATATCGCCAATGCGCTGTTCGCCCGCGCGGCCATGGACCGGGCGATCTCCCTGCGCATCTTCAGCGCCCTGACGCTTACCCCGCCCCGCCTGGGCAGCCTGCTGGAGAAGCGCTTCCTGGGCCCCATCCTGGATCGCACCCTGGGCGGCTATCCCGAGCTTGCCTACGCCCAGGCGCTGCAGCGCGGCGAGCTGCCGCCCAATATCGAGGTGGACGAGTTCTTCCTCCAGGCCGGCGTCTGGCTGTCCAACCCCGCCGTCCAGCAGAGCTACATATCGGCCAACTACACCCATGCGGGCGGCTACATCCTGGAGCGAGGCTGTAATGTGGTGGCGCAGCTGGTCGCCAAAACCCCCGAGCGGTCAGGCTCTTACAGTCTGTCCTGCAACACCGATCTGACCCTGGAGCTGCTGCGCGCCAAGGCGGAGGGCCGAGCTGACATCCTGCTCGCCGGCCAGGTCAACAGCGAGCTGCCCTATATGCCCGGCGGTGCGGAACAGCCGGCCTCGGCGTTCGACTTCATGCTGGAGGACGAGGCGGTGGAATTCCCCCTGCCCGGCCCGCCCAAGCAGCCGGTGAGCCTCGCCCACTACGCCATGGGCTTCCACGTGGCGAGCCTGATCCCCGATGACGGCACGCTGGAGATCGGCATCGGCTCCATGGGGCATGCGGTGGCCCATGCGCTGATCCTGCGCCACCGACGCCCCGCGCGGTTCCGCGAGATTCTGGGCGCCCTTGTTCCATCGGAAGATCGCACGCCGCGACACACCGAACCCTTCGAGGTCGGCCTCTACGGCGCCACGGAGATGTTCGTGGACGCCTTCCTGGAGCTCTACCGGGCAGGCGTCCTCAAACGGGAGGTGGACGGGGCTGTCCTTCACGCCGCCTTCTTCCTGGCGCCGCGCGACTTCTATGCCGCCCTGCGCACCATGAGCCTGGAGGAACGGGCCAGGTTCCAGATGACTGAGGTGGGCTTCGTCAACGCGCTCTACGGCGCCGATTATGAGGCGCGCGTGGCGGCCCGGCGTAACGCCCGCTTCGTCAACAACGGCATGATCGCCACCCTGCTGGGCGCCATCACCTCCGACGCCCTGGAGGATGGCCGGGTGGTGAGCGGCGTGGGCGGGCAGTACAATTTCGTCGCCCAGGCCTTCGCCCTGCCTGACGCGCGCTCGATCATGACCCTGCCCAGCTGGCGTGACAGCGCCGAGGGGCCGCAGTCGAACATCCGCTGGTCCTATGGCCACACCACCATTCCCCGCCACCTGCGCGACATGGTGGTGACCGAGTATGGCGTCGCCGATCTGCGCGGGGCCGCCGACGCCGAGGTGATCGCGCGGATGCTGGAGACGGCCGACAGCCGTTGGCACGACATGCTGATGGAGGCGGCCAAGTCCGCCGGCAAGCTGCCCGCCGGCCATCGGCCCAGTCCGTTCGCCGCGGCCAACCATCCCGACAAGCTGGCGCAGGCGCTGGCGCCGTTCGAGGCCGCCGGGGACCTGCCGCCCTTCCCCTTTGGCGGGGAGATGACGCCCCTGGAGCGGGACCTCGCCCCGGTCCTGCAGGCGATCAAGACCGCCAGCCGCTCGCCGGCGGACCTGGCGAGGCTGGCGGGTCGCGGGCTTGGAGGCCGGGCCCATCCGAAGACCCGCAAGGCGTTGGAGCGGCTGGGTCTTTCCAAGCCCCGCGGCCTGGAGGAGCGCCTCAGCGCCCGACTGGTCCGCGGCGCCCTGGCGGGCGCGGAGTAGCGTGCAGGCGTGTCCGGCGCCGGGCTTGCACGGCGATGGGCCACACGTATCGAGACGGGACGCCGCCATGTTCGAAAAGTCCAGCAAGACCGCCCAACGCCCCCAGATGGAGGAGCCCGTGCGCGCCAACGCGCCCGCCGCCCCGGCCAAGCCCCGACCCGCCTCGCTGATCGGCCAAGGGGTCTGCATCCAGGGCAATATCGCCGGCGAGGCCGAGGTGCAGATCGACGGCCTGGTGCGCGGCGACGTGCGCGTGGGCAAGCTGATGCTGGGCCCTCAGGGCCGGATCGAGGGCACGGTGGTCGCCGTGGTGGCAGAGATCCGCGGTCACATCAAAGGCCCTCTGAAGGCCCGTCAGGTTCGCCTCTATGGCGGTTCGCACGTGGAAGGCGACATCGCCCACGAACAGCTGGCCATGGAGACCGGCGCCGTGTTCGAAGGCCGCAGCGTCCGCCTGGCCAAGCCGCCTGAGGCGACCCCCGCCCCGGCCCCTGGCGCCGCCGAAATCCCGACCATCGCCTCAAGCGCGGCCTGAACGATCGCGCTCAAGGCGCTGTCGCATCAGGGGAAGCGAGAAGGGTGAAGGCCGAGCGTTCGCGTCCGGCCGCCGCCCCGGCGTCGAAGAGCCGACGCATGGCGTCCACCTGGAAGGCCATGCTGTCGGCCCCCAGCTCCGGCGGGATCGCCGCATAGCTGAGCCTTGCGCCCCGCGCCTGGGCGAAGGCGGCGCTGCTGATCAGGTGCGCCTTCACGCTCGCCTTGGACATGGTGTCGAAGGTACGGGTGAGGATCGGCATGGCCGCCCCGCGGGTGATCGAGGGCGAAGGATCGATCTCCCCGTTCACGATGACATAGAGCTCGTCGGCGGACCTCTCCGAGGCGGCCCCATGATCCGGCGGCGAAAGCTGAACGGCCCAGGCCTCCCGCCGCGATGGCGCCAGGACAAAGGGCGAGGTGACGCCCCCATCCACATGCATTTCGGCCAGTCCCCCCGGCTCCCCGTCATGGTCGATCATGACCGGGGGAAAGACGCCGGGAATGCTGGCCGACGCCACCAGGATCGTCTCGAACAGCCGGGCTGCGGCCTCCCGCTGACCGGACGCCTCACCGGCCAGGGCGATGGCTCCCATGTCCCACAGCACGGTGGCCTGCTGGTCGAGATTGGTGGTCGCCACCAGCAGGCGGCGGCCGGCGCGGTGCTCCTCGGCCACGGCGCGCATCAGCCGATCGTCCACATACTTGGCCACAAGGTCCTGGAGGGACCGGCCGCCGAACAGGCTCGGCCCGCGAAACAGCCCCCAGCCGCCATGGGTGAGGCGCGCAGCATCGGGGTCGGTATAGGCGTCCCGCAACCTTGCGTCCCATTCCGGCCCCAGAAAGGCGAAGGGCGCGATCAGGGCGCCGGTGCTGACCCCGGTGACGAGATCGAAGTCGGGGCGATCCCCCGCCTGGCTCCAGCCAGAGAGAACCCCGGCCCCATAGGCTCCGTTCGCGCCGCCGGCCGAAACCGCCAGGATCCGCATGGGCTGGGCGGGGCGACTATGCCGCTGTCCGCTGTCCCCACGATCTGCGCGCCAGCGATCGACAAAGCCGTCAAAGGCCGCCTCGTCCTGATCGGTGAAGCGAAAGGCGTCCAGGGGGGAGGCCGGCGCCTGACCCGCCGCCAGCGAGACGTCGAGGGGCGCCCGGGCGATGGAGCCGCAGCCCGCCAGGCCCAGGGCCAGGACGAGGGCGATCCAGGCCCCGCTGCCGCGCACGCGTCTCACCTCAGGCCCCTCGCCCTTTCTCCGTCTGGATCGTCGCGATCATCCCCTCAATTCCGCGCAGGGGAAACCGGTTCGCTGAGCCGGGCGGCAAGAAAGTCCATCAAGGCCGAGACCCGCGCCGGACGGGGTCCGCCGGGCGGCGCCACCAGGTGCAGAGCGACCGGCGGGGGCGACCATTCGGGCATCAGGACCTCCAGCCGGCCGGCCGCCAGGCAGTCGCGAATGATGAAGTCCGGCTGCACCGCCACACCCAGGCCTGCCTCCAGGGCCGGCAGGAGGGATTCAGCATTGTTGGCGCGCAAGGGCCCGGCGGGCCGCACCGAAACCTCTTCGCCGGCCCGGTTCATGAACCGCCAAGTCTCAGGCGTGGGAAGATAGGCGTAGCCGAGGCAGGCATGGTCCGCCAGGTGGCTGGGATGGGTGGGCCGGCCGCGCCCTTCCAGATAGGCTGGCGCGGCCACCAGGTGGCGCGCCACCGGCCGCAGCCGGCGCGCCAGAAGCGATGAGTCCGGCAAGGCGGCGATCCGCAGGGCGATGTCGAACCCCATCCCCACCAGGTCGATGGTCTCGTCGCTCATGTGCAGGTCCAGGCTGACGCCCGGATACTGCTTCAGGAAGTCCGGCAGGACCGGCGCCACCTCGATCAGGCCGAAGGACATGGGCGAGGCCAGGCGCACGAGGCCCCGAGGCTGGGCGGACTCGGCCATGATCTCGTTCTCGGCCGCCTCCCCTTCGGCCACCATCTGCCGGGCGCGCTCCAGCAGGCGAGACCCCGCCTCCGTCAGGGCCAGGCGACGGGAGGTGCGGTTGAACAGCCGCGCCCCCAGCCGCGCCTCCAGCCGGTGGATGGCTTTGGAGACAGTGGCCTTGCTGACCTTCAGGTCGCTCGCAGCCGCGCTGAAGGACCGCTGCTCCACCACGCGGACAAAGACGGCCAGGGCCTCAAAGTCGGGAAGGGTTCGCATTGGAAACGATGAGTTTCTTCTGTTTCTGTTTCGGAGCCCATCTAAATCCCTATCTCTAGCGCCACACAAGAGCGCCCGACTTCGGGCGCACAGGGAGTCCGACCATGATCGAGCGTAGAGCGTTTGACGGCCTTGGCGGCGCCGACCACGGCTGGCTGAAGGCCCGCCACCATTTTTCGTTCGCCAACTACTATGATCCCAAGCGCATGGGCTGGGGGCCCATCCGGGTGTGGAACGACGACGAGATCGCCCCCAACTCCGGCTTCCCGCCTCACCCGCACGCGGACATGGAGATCATCACCTATGTCCGCGATGGCGCGATCACCCACCAGGACAGCCTGGGCAACAAGGGTCGCACCGAGGCGGGCGACGTCCAGGTGATGAGCGCAGGCTCGGGCATCCGGCACGCAGAATACAATCTGGAAACCGACACCACGCGCATCTTCCAGATCTGGATCGAACCCAGCCGCACCGGCGGCGCGCCGGCCTGGGGGGCCAAGCCCTTTCCCAAGGGTGAGCGTTCGGGCCGCTTCATTCCCCTGGCCAGCGGCCGGGGCGATGAGGAGGCCCTGCCGATCCGCACCGATGCGCGGGTCCTGGGCGCCACGCTGAAGGCCGGGGAGACCACCACCTACGCCATGGAGGGCCGCTACGGCTACCTGGTGCCGGCCACGGGCAAGGTGGAGGTGAACGGCGTCAGCCTCGCCGCGCGCGACGGCGCCGCCATCGCCGAAGAAGCCCGGCTGACCATCACGGCCCTGGAAGATTCCGAACTCGTCCTGGTGGACGCGGCCTAAGGCCCGCCGCCCCGAACCCTCCCCTGCGAAGGAGCAGACACATGACCAAGGTTCTCGTTCTCTACTACTCGGCCTATGGCCACATCGAAACCATGGCCCAGGCCGTGGCCGAAGGCGCCCGCGAGGCCGGCGCCCAGGTGGACATCAAGCGCGTCCCCGACCTCGTGCCCGAAGACGTCGCCAAGGCCGCCCACTACAAGCTCGACCAGGCCGCGCCCATCGCCGCCATCGAGGACCTGGCCAATTATGACGCCATCATCATCGGCGTGGGCACGCGGTTTGGCCGCATGGCCTCGCAGATGAGCAACTTCCTGGATCAGGCCGGCGGTCTGTGGGCCCGTGGCGCGCTGAACGGCAAGGTGGGCGCGGCCTTCACCGCCACCGCCACCCAGCATGGCGGCCAGGAGACCACGCTCATGTCCATGATCACCAACCTGATGCACTTCGGTCTGGTCGTCGTCGGCATGGACTATGGCTATCAGGCCCAGATGCGCCTGGACGAGGTGACCGGGGGCGCGCCCTATGGCGCCACGACCATCACCGGCGGTGATGGATCGCGCATGCCCAGCCAGAACGAACTGGACGGCGCCCGCTATCAAGGCCGCCGGGTGGCCGAAGTCGCCGCCAAGCTTTCGGCCTGATAGCGCCGCGTACGGTGGGTTTCGCCAAGTTGTCCCCTGGACAAATCTGGGGGACGACAACGACACATCACTAAAACAACGAGAGGATGACACTGGTCCGGCCTAGTTGAGGCTCCCGTCCGCTGGTCACAGCACAAAAAAGGGGACGGACAGTGTCATCCAACTC
>NZ_DAIMHV010000013.1:6294-37073 GCF_036723115.1 Phenylobacterium sp.
GAACTGGTGGTCACCGCCACGCCGATCCGGGATTCCATCGTCAAGTCGCTGGAGATCCAGAAGGCGTCGGACAACATCGTCAACGTCATCGCCTCAGACACCATCGGCCGGTTCCCCGACGCCACAGCCGCCGGCGCCCTGGCGCGCCTGCCGGGGGTGGGCGTCCAGCGTGATCAGGGCCAGGAACGCTACATCCAGATCCGCGGCGCGCCGACCCGCTGGACCACCGTGGCCCTGGACGGGATCAACGTGCTGGGCGCCGAAGACCGGATCTTCCGGTTCGACTCCGTGCCGGCCGCACAGATCAGCCAGGTGGTGCTGAACAAGACCCTGCTGCCCAGCATGCCGGCCGAAGCCCTGGCCGGCCGGGTCAATATCGACACCTATTCCCCTCTGGATAACCCCGGCTTCCACGGCGCCTTCGACCTGGGGGCCGGCTTCGTCGATATGGGCGATGGGCCGGTGAAGCAGTATTCCGGCCGTCTGTCCTGGTCCAACGGGACATGGGGCGTCAGCCTGATCGGCTCGCACTATTCCTTCGAGCAGCACACCGACAACGACGAGCCGCGCTTCGACGACACGGGCCTCGCTTCGATCCGATTCACGAAATACGTCATCGAGCGCCAGACCGAGTCCTATTCAGCCAAGGTCGAATATTCGCCGAGCGATGATCACTACATCTCGCTGAGCCACCTGAAGACCGAGTTCAACGACTTCGAAGAGCGGAACTGGTACCGCTTCAACTATGCGAACGCCTTTTCGGTGACCCGCAACTTCGACACCGTTACCGCCGTGGGCGTGCCCATGGATGCGTCCTTCGCCTATGGCATCTATTCCAACGGCGTCACCTTCAACGTGCTGCACGGCGAGCACCGCCTGGGCGCCTGGAACGTGAACTGGGACCTCGCCCACACGGCCACCGAGTTCAACAACTTCTACCCCTCGGTGACCCAGCAGACCTCCACGGCCTTCACCCGACCGACAGCGGCCAACGCGGCCTTCCTGCCCTCCATGACGGTGCAGGTGAATGCGCGCGCCGGCGGCGTGCCCCTGCACACCCTCTATGACACCCTGCTGGTGAACGGACAGCCGACGCGAGGCCAGCAGCGCACCTCCATCAACCAGTATTCCCTGCCGGAATCCTTCGCCTCGGAATCCACCTCGCGCCTGGAGACCGAAGCCGTCACGGCCAAGTTCGACGTCAGCCGCGACTGGGAGAGCTTCGGCGCCCAGGCCACCTTCAGCGCCGGCTTCCAGTATGATGACCGGAGCCAGGAGAACGACCTGACCGCCCTGGTCCGGCCTGATGGCACGGTGCTCAGCAACAACCGCAGCGCCTTCCCGCTGGAGGTGAACGCCGCGCGCCTGGGCATGACCTGGAACATGGCCGACTTCTTCGGCTCCACGGTCTGGGACCAGAATGTGAACCGGGGCTTCACCGCCGTGCACATCGACACCCGTCGCATGCGCGACCAGCTGCTGGCCCTGATGGATGCGGCCCGTTCGGCCAATGCCGCGGGGGGCGCCTTCGCCGTCTACGACATCGACCAGCGCGCCTCCAATACGGTGGATGAAAAGGTCACGGCGGCCTACGCCATGAACCGCTGGAAGTGGGATCGCCACACCCTGACCGCCGGCGTCCGGGCCGAACGCACGGAGATCCAGTCCCAGGGGCTGGCCAATGCGGGTGGCGCGCTCGTGCCCCTCACCTTCTCCAGCGAAGACACCCTGGTCTTCCCCAGCCTGCACTACGGCTTCGACTATTCCGACACCCTGAAGTTCCGCGCCGCCCTGATCACCGGCGCGGCCCGTCCCAGCCTGGAGGACATGCGCGCCACGGTCAGCGTCAACGACACCTCCGAAACGGTGACCGGCGGCAATCCCTTCCTGAAGCCGGAGCGGGCCGTCGGTCTCGATCTGTCGGCCGAATGGTACTTCGCCCCGGCGGCCATCCTGGCGGTCAGCGCCTATCATCGGCAGGTAGAGGACGTTCTGTTCGACGCCTCGCAGATCATCGGCGACGCCAGCTATAACTTCGGCGGGGTCGATCGGAGCCGCTACACCCTGACCTCGACGCTCAATGGCCGCAGCGGTCATCTGAGCGGGATCGAGTTCGTCTACAGCCAACCCTGGACCTTCCTGCCGGGCTGGCTCTCCGGCTTCGGCTTCCAGGGCAGCCTGTCCTTCACGACCGGCGAGTTCGAAACCCCGGACGGGCAGACGGTGGAGTTCCCCGGCACATCAGACCGGATCACCGGCGCGACCCTGTTTTACGAGAACTATGGGCTGTCGGCGCGACTGAGCTACCAGCACCGGACCGACTGGCTGGACGAGGTCTTCCCTTCGGGGTCGACGGCCAATTCCAACCTCTACTGGGGCGACTCCCAGCGGCTGGACCTGTCGGTTCGCTACCAGGTGAACGACCAGATCTCGCTCTTCCTGGACGCCAACAACCTCACAGACGAGGTGGGCGTGCGCTATCAGGGCCGCGAAGATCGTCCCTATGAGGTCGAAGGTTTCGGCCGCAAGTATCTGGCGGGCCTGCGGGTCAGCTTCTGAACCTTGAGGGCGGGCGGCCAGCGGTCGCCCGCCCTTATCCTCTGTCGCGGCCCAGGCCCAGGCTCAGGCTCGAACGAGATCCACCACGACCGCGGCGTGGTCGCTGGGAAACCAGCCTTCCGGACAGGGGGCGTCCAGAGCCCTCGTGCGGGCCGAAATCCGCCAGCCGCCGGGCCGCACCAGCCCGGCATGATCCAGGGTTCGTACGGCGGCGGACGGGCTCCCCGCCCGCTCACCCTGCAGGGTCGGCGGCGCATTGAGGTCCAGCGCCTCTGCGATGGCGGCCAGTTCGGGCGCCGCCGCCTCGGCGTTGAAATCCCCCAGGATCAGCAAGGCGCCTAGGGGTGGCGCCTGCTCCAGCACGGTTCTGAGCTGGAGCTCTCTCAGCCGGGCGGCGTCAGGGCCGCGCAGGTGGGTCAGGTGGAGGTTCGCCACCACGAGGTCAGGGGCCGCCTGCCCCCATTGGGCGATCCGCTCCCCATCCCGCTCATCCGTCGGCAGGATGATCCGGCCCTCGGCGAGAAGCGCCTGCCGGGAGAGCATAGCCATGCCGGACACGCTCTCCACCCAGCCGTCCTCCTGCCGCCGGAGCTTGCGGCGCGCCGGCGTCCAGGTCAGATCCAGACCCAGCCGCTCGGCGAGATGGGCGGCGGTGTCGGCGCCGCCGCCCACGAAACACTCCTGCAGGCAGACCAGATCCGCCCGGAGCGCCGCCAGGCCCTCGGCCATGAGGTCGAGCCTGCGGCGATAGCGCCCTTCGTTCTTCCAGGTGTTGAGGGAGACGATGCGCATGGCGCGGTCAGGCTGCGCGCCGTCCCGCCGTCCAGACGCCGCGGACCAGGGGCAGGCCGCCCTGGCGGCGGATGCGCAACAGGTCGGCCCGCTGCCCCGGGGCGATCTCTCCCCGATCCTGAAGTTCCGCGGCCCGGGCCGGGGCGGAGGTCACCAGGGCCACCGCCCGGGACAGACTCCAGCCAAAGGGCGCCTCGGTCATGGCGAACGCGCATTCCACCAGGCTGCGCGGCACATAGTCGGAGGCGAAGGCGTCCAGCAGTCCGGCCTCGGCCAGGTCTGCGGCCGGCACATTGCCGGAATAAGACCCGCCGCGGATCAGATTGGGGCCGCCCATCACCACGACCATGCCCCTGTCCCTGGCCTGCTGCGCCGCCTCGGCGGTCACGGGAAATTCCGCCACGCGGGCGCCCAGGTCGGCCGCCTCATCGATATGGGCGGCCGTCTCGTCGTCATGGCTGGCCAGAGGCGTGCCGCGCGCCGTGGCCAGGGCGGCCACATGCCGGCGGTTGGCGTCGGCGTTGCGCGCCTGACGCTCACGCACCTGGGCGAGCCGCTCCAGGGCGGCCGCCTCGGTCATCCCCCCGGCCTGCCAGCCGGCCAGGTGCTTCTCCAGGTTCTTGTACTGCCGCTGGCCCGGGGTGTGGTCCATCAGGGAGAACATGGCGGTCAGCCGGTGATCGGCCAGGCCTTCCAGCCGGTCGCGAAGATCGTCGGCCGTGGTCTCGCAGCGCCAGTGGAAGCGGTGGTCGGCCCTGAGCAATCCGCCGGCCTGCGCCTCAGCCAGACCGTCCACCAGGCGCGTGAGGTTGTCCGTGCTGCGGGCCGCCGACGGATTGAACGAGCCAAGCGTCAGGGAGTTGAGAATGGTCGTCACCCCCACCGACAGGCAGCAGCCGTCATGGGTCACCGCCGCCGAGACCGGGTTCCAGCCGATGTTGGGGCGCGGGAAGTAGTGCTTTTCCAGGCTGTCGGTGTGCAGATCCACCACGCCGGGCATGAGAACGTCGCCCTCCAGATCCTCGCCCGTGGCGCAGCCCCCCTCGTCGATGGCGACGATAAGCCCGTCGCGAACCAGGACCGACCCGATGAAATCCGCCTCGGGCGTCGCCACCCGGGCGTTGCGAAACGCCAGCTCCACGCTGCTCTCCTGCTGAACTCGGACTTGAAGGAAGTTCGGACCTCAGCCGTCAGTCGCGGCCCGGGGCCGGAAAGACGATCTCGATCTCATTGCTGGTGCGGGACTCGCCGAACTCCAGGGGCCGCCCCAGGCCGTCCACATTCACATAGCGGCGGATGAGCAGGGGGACGTGCCTGGGCACATGCAGGAGGTCCGCCTCCGGCGCCGTGGGCAAGCGCGCCGATATCACCGTGCGCCGCCGGGTGTAGTCAGGCACGCCGCTGTCGCGCAGGGTCTGGGTGATGGTTCCCCGGGTCCGGTACATCTCCACGAAGGTGGGGAAGCGCTCGAAGCTGAAGTGGTGCAGGCCAAGACCCGTGGGCTCGCCGTCCACGAAGCGGACCCGCTCCATGAAGATCACCGGCGCACCGGTCTTCAGTTCCAGCGCCTCGGCCACCCGACTGTCGGCGGGCCGCACCTCGAGCTTGAGGACCTTGGTGGTGGGCTCAGCCCCGCGGCTGAGCACCGCCTCGGTGAAGCGCGGGCGACGCTGAAGCTGCGCCGGGCGGGTGGGCCGGCGCACGAAGCTGCCGCGTCCCTGGGTCGACTCGACGATCCCCTTTTCCTGGAGGTCCGACAGGGCCCGCCGCACCGTATGGCGATTGACCATGAACTGCCGCGACAGCTCGTACTCCGTGGGCAGCTTGTCGCCGGGATGAAGCTCCCGGCTGCGGATCCGCTGCTCCAGCGATTGGGCGATCTCTCGCCATAGAGGCATTCCACCAGCCATTTCACCGCCTCCTGATCAGTCTACGCAGGATGTCCTAGACAAGTTTTACTACTGTAAAATAACCTTCATACTTGGCTTGTTGTCGCCAATTGTGTCTTCGCATATCAAATACATCAGTCGATTACAACATAATGATTAGTTGTCGAGGTGAGATATGCCGGTTGAACCGGTCCACGGAGCGGCTGAGGCCGAACGTCGCCGCTGGATGTCCATCCTGGCCAAGGCCAGACCCCAGGAGGTGAGCCAGGCCTGGGACGACCTGACCGACGCCCCCGCCTACAGCGCTCTGAGGGCGCCGGAGACCGGACTTGTTCTGGTCCGCGGGCGCATGGGCGGCGGCGGCGACGCGTTCAATGTGGGCGAGATGACCGTCACCCGCGCCGCTGTCCGGCTCGAAAGCGGCGAGACGGGCGTGGGCTATGTCGCCGGCCGCGACCGCCGCCACGCCGAACTGGCCGCCGCCCTGGACGCCATGATGCAGGCGCCGGCCCTGCGCCCCCGGGTGGAGGGCGCGGTGATCGGCCGCCTCGCCCAGGCTCAGACCGAACGCCGCGAGACCAACGCCCGCAAGGCCGCGGCCACCAAGGTCGACTTCTTCACCATGGTCCGCACGCGAGGCCCCCAATGAGCGCCGTCCTCGACCTCGCCCGCATCGCGCCCGGCTTCGGCGATCCCGTCCGTGAGAGCCAGGCGGTGTTTCGCGAGCTGATGGAATCGACCGCCCGGCCGGGCCGCCTGGCCCGCTTCGCCCAGGCCCCCGCCGCGCCCGCGCCCCTGAACCGGGCGGCCGGCGCCGTCGCCCTGACCCTGTTCGACTTCGAGACCCTGGTCTGGCTGGACCCGGCCCTGGCGGGAAGCGAAGCGGCCGACTGGCTGCGCTTCCACTGCGGCTGCCCGCTGGCCGAGACGCCGCAGACTGCGGCCTTCGCCCTTGTCACCGACATGGCCCAGGCGCCGGCGCTGGCCGACTTCCACCAGGGGGACGCCAAGTATCCCGACCGCTCCACCACCGTGATCCTTCAGGTGGAGGCCCTGGAGGGCGGCCCGGTGGTGTCGCTCAGCGGCCCCGGCATCCAGACCACCACCGACATCGCCCCCCGCGGTCTGCCGCGGGACTTCTGGGCGCAGTTCGAGACCAACGGCGCGCAGTTCCAGTTCGGCGTGGACGTTCTTCTGGTCGCCGACGACCAGCTGATCGCCCTGCCGCGCACCACCCACGCCCAGATCAAGGGAGGCTGACCATGGCCTATGTTTCCGTCAAAGGCGGCGAGAAGGCGATCACCCACGCTCACCAATGGCTGGCCGAGGACCGCCGCGGCGATCCGAACGTGGCCGAGCTGGACGTGGCCCAGGTGCGCGAGCAGCTGTCCCTGGCCGTGGACCGGGTGATGAGCGAAGGCTCATGCTATGACCGTGACCTGGCCGCGCTGGCGGTCAAACAGGCCCGCGGCGACCTGCCCGAGGCCATCTTCCTGGTGCGGGCCTATCGCACGACCCTGCCCCGCTTCGGCGCCTCCCTGCCGGTGGAGACCGAGCAGATGGCGGTTCGCCGCCGCGTCTCGGCGGCCTTCAAGGACATTCCCGGCGGCCAGGTGCTGGGCCCGACCTTCGACTACACCCACCGTCTGCTGGACTTCCAGCTGGCGGCCGACGGTGTGGCCCCGCCCGCCCCGGCCCCTCAGGCCGAGGAGCCCCAGTCCTACCCCATGCCCAACATCGCCTCGGTGTTCCGGCACGAGGACCTGCTGGAGCACGATGAGCGGGTCGCCGAAGACCGCGAGCCCTACGACCTGACCCGCCAGCCCATGGCCTTCCCGGCCGATCGCGACCAGCGCCTGCAGGCCCTGGCCCGGGGCGACGAGGGCTTCCTGCTGAGCCTCGCCTATTCCTCCCAGCGGGGCTGGGGTTCCACCCACCCCCTCTGCGGCGAGATCCGCATGGGCGAGGTGGCCGTGGAATTCGTGCCGGACGAGCTGGGCTTCGCCATCGAGATCGGCGAACTGACCCTGACCGAATGCACCATGCTGTCGGGCTTCTCCGGCTCGGCCGAACGGGCGCCGCAATACACCCGCGGCTATGGCCTGACCTTCGGTCACTGTGAGCGCAAGGCCATGAGCATGGCCATCGTCGATCGCGCCCTGCGCCACCGCGAGGTGGGCGAGCAGGCCGATGCGCCGGTGCAGGACGAGGAGTTCGTCCTCTACCACTCCGACAATGTGGAGGCCTCGGGCTTCGTGCAGCACCTGAAGCTGCCCCACTACGTGGACTTCCAGGCCGACCTGCAACTGATCCGCCGGCTGCGCAAGGAACACTTCGAACGCCGCGCCGCCCTGAAGGAAGCCGCCGAATGACCGCCCAGACCCAAGGCGCCGGCAACGCGCCCGAGCGCTACTACAACTACGCCTATCTGGATGAGCAGACCAAGCGGATGATCCGCCGCTCGATCCTGAAGGCCCTGGCCATTCCCGGCTATCAGGTGCCCTTCGGCTCGCGCGAAATGCCCGTGCCCTATGGCTGGGGCACCGGCGGCATCCAGCTGACCGCGGCGATCATCGGCCCCGACGATGTGTACAAGTGCATCGACCAGGGCGCCGACGACACCACCAACGCCGTCTCGATCCGCCGGTTCTTCGCCAATGTGGCCGACGTGGCCACCACCGAGGACACCGGCGAGGCCACCATCATCCAGACCCGGCACCGGATCCCGGAAAAGCCGCTGAAGGAAGGTCAGGTGCTGGTCTATCAGGTGCCGCAGCCCGAGCCCCTGCGGGGCCTGGAGGCGCGCGAGACCGAGACCCGCGCCATGCACGCCTATGAGGAATACGGCCTGCAATACGTCTCGCTCTACGAGAACATCTCCGCCTATGGCCGCATCGCCGCCACGGCGGGCTATCCGGTGATGATTGAGGAGCGCTACCTGATGTCGCCCTCGCCCATCCCCAAGTTCGACAACCCGAAGATGGCTCAGAACGAAGCCATCATGCTGTTCGGCGCCGGACGCGAGAAGCGCATCTATGCGGTGCCGCCCTTCACCCGCGTCCGCAGCCTGGACTTCGAGGACTATCCCTTCGAGACCCAGACCTGGGAGGAGACCTGCGCGCTTTGCGGGGCCAAGGACTCCTACCTCGACGAGGTCATTCTCGATGACGCCGGGGCCAAGATGTACGTCTGCTCCGACAGCCACTACTGCGCCGAGCGCCGCGCCGCCGGCCATGCCGGCCCCATGGCCGGCCACGCCCTGGACCAGGACGCCCCGGCCCGGGACCCGCAGGTGAAGGAACCCGCCGAATGAACGCGATCTCCGCGAAGATCGAGGCCGCGCCGCTGCTCAGCGTCGAAGGCCTCTCCAAATGGTACGGCCACGTCCTGGGCTGTGAAGACGTCTCCTTCGAGCTGCGGCCGGGCGAAGTCCTGGGCGTGGTGGGCGAAAGCGGTTCGGGCAAGACCACCCTGCTCAACTGCATCTCGGGCAAGCTGGCGCCCACCTCGGGCGAAGTCCGTTTCGACACCCGCCGCTTCGGCCTGACCGACATCTACGGCCTGTCGGAGCCTGACCGGCGGCGGATGCAGCGCGAGGAGTGGGGCTTCGTCCATCAGAACCCGCGCGATGGTCTGCGGATGCGCGTCTCCGGCGGCGCGAATGTGGCCGAGCCTCTGATGAACCTGGGCCAGCGCCACTATGGCAAGATGCGCCAGGCGACCATCGACTGGCTCGACCGCGTCGAGCTGGACACCCGCCGCATCGACGACAAGCCGCGCAACTTCTCCGGCGGCATGCAGCAGCGCATCCAGGTGGCCCGCAACCTGATCCACGGGCCGCGCCTGGTGTTCATGGACGAGCCCACCGGCGGGCTGGATGTTTCAGTCCAGGCGCGGCTGCTCGACCTGCTGCGCGAACTGGTGCGCGACCTGGGGCTGGCGGTGATCATCGTCACCCACGACATGGCCGTGGCCCGCCTGATGGCCGACCGGCTGATGGTCATGAAGGGCGGCCATGTGGTGGAGACCGGCCTAACCGATCAGGTGCTGGATGACCCCCAGCATCCCTACACCCAGCTTCTCGTCTCCTCCGTCCTGCAGATCTAGAGCCATGACCGACCAACCGATGATCATCGTCGAGGACCTGGCCAAGACCTTCGTCCTCCACAACGCCGAATCCGCCATCATTCCTGTCTTTCAGGGCCTGCGCCTGGAGGTGGGGCCGGGCGAGTGCGTCGTCCTGGCCGGAGAGTCCGGGGTCGGCAAATCGACCCTGATGCGCTCCATCTACGGCAACTACCTGCCCACCCAGGGCGGGGTCAGGGTGCTGCATGACGGCCAGTATGTGGACATCACCCAGGCCAGCCCGCACCAGGTGCTGGACGTGCGCCGCCGCACCCTGGGCTATGTCAGCCAGTTCCTGCGGGTGATCCCCCGGATCCCCACCCTGCAGCTGGTCATGGAGCCCCTGCTGGAGAACGGGGTTTCGGAGGACGAGGCCCGCGCGCGCGCCTGCGAACTCCTCTCGGCCCTGCGCCTGCCCGAGGCGCACTGGGAGCTGCCGCCGGCCACCTTCTCGGGGGGAGAGCAGCAACGGGTGAACATCGCCCGCAGCTTCATCCGCAAATATCCCGTGCTGCTGCTGGACGAACCCACCGCCTCGCTGGACGCCGAGAACCGCGCCATCGTCGTGCGGCTGATCAAGGAGGCCCTGGCCGAAGGGGCGGCCATGATCGGCATCTTTCACGACCACGACGTCCGCGACGCCGTGGCCACCCGCCTCTTCGAGGTCTCCCAGTTCAAAGCGGCGGCGTGACCATGACCGAGACCCGCATCTTCTCCGACCAGGTGGTGACGCCCGCGGGCCAGATCGCCGCCGAACTGGTCCTGACGGACGGCCTCATCACCGCGCTGGCCCCCGCCGAGGCCCCTTCGCCCCAGGCCCTGGACTGGCGCGGCGACCTGGTCATTCCCGGTCTGGTGGATATCCATACGGACAATCTGGAAAAGCACTACCAGCCCCGACCCGGCGCCCTCTGGGACGCCTATGGCGCGGCGCTCGCCCATGACGGTCAGTGCGTGACGGCGGGGATCACCACTGTCTTCGACTCCTTGAGCCTGCACGGGCGCAAGGACGGGCTGGACCGCAAGGACGCCCTGGGTCCCATGATCGGGGCCATGGACCGGGCGCAGAAGGACGGCGCCCTGCGGGCCGACCACCTGCTGCATCTGCGCTGCGAGGTGACCAATCCCGAGCTTCTGACCCTGCTGGAGCCGCACGCCGACAATCCGCGCCTCAAGCTCCTGTCGCTGATGGATCACACGCCGGGGCAGAGACAGACCGCCAATGTGGAGCGGCTCCAGGAACGCATGGCCGCTTCGGGCCGCTCGGCCGAGGAGATCGAAGAGGTTCTGGCCCGCCGCCATGCCGGCCGCGATCCCGGCGTGGCCTATGACAACCGCCGCAAGGTGGTGGCCTTCGCCCGGGAATACGGCCTGCCCTTGGCCGCCCACGACGACGAGACGCTCGAGCATGTGGAAGAGGCCCACGACGACGGTTGCGCCATCGCGGAGTTCCCCGTCACCCTGGCCGCGGCCCGGCGGGCCCGCGAACTGGGCATGGCCGTGGCCATGGGCGGACCCAACTTCGTGCGCGGGGGCTCCCATTCGGGTAACCTCTCGGCCCGCGAGAGCGCCGAGGCCGGCGTGCTCGACATCCTGGCCTCGGACTATGTGCCCCTCTCCATGCTGCGCGCAGCCTTCATGCTGATCGATGAAAGCGGCTGGTCGCCCCAGGCCGCCATCGCCACGGTGACCTCCGGCCCCGCCCGGGCGGTGGGCCTCTCCGACCGGGGCGAACTGGCCGTCGGCCAACGGGCCGATCTGGTGCGGGTCTCCCGCCGATCCGCCGGCTGGCCGATCCCGGTGGAAGTCTGGCGGCAGGGACAGCGGGTGGCATGAGCGCCCGCTATGCCGTCTATTATGCGCCCGACCCGGCCAGCCAGCTCTGGGAGCTGGCCTGCGCCTGGCTCGGCCGCGACCCGCACCGCAGGCAGGACTGCCAGCGTCCGTCCCTGCCGGGCCTGGCGGATCTGGACCTGGACGCCCTGACCTCCAGCCCCCGGGGCTACGGCTTCCACGCCACCCTCAAGGCGCCCTTCGCGCTGGCGCAGGGCCGGCGCGAGGCCGAACTGCTCGACTTCGCCGAGGGGTTCGCGGGGCGGCGCCGCGCCTTCACCACCGCCATCTCCCCCCAGGCCCTGGGCCGCTTTCTGGCCTTCCGGCTGGACGCCGACAGCCCTGAGATGAACGTGTTGGCCGAGGCCTGCGTCCGGGAGTTCGATCCCTTCCGCGCGCCCCTCAGCGACTTCGACATCGCCCGCCGGCGAAAGGCCAGGCTCACGCCGGCCCAGGACGCCCGCATGCTGGAATGGGGCTATCCCTATATCTTCGAGGACTTCCGCTTTCACATGACGCTGACCAATGGCGTCGAGGACGAGGCGCTGCGCGCCCGCGTGCTGGACGCCCTGCGCCAGATGTTCGCCTATGTCAGCGGCCCCCACAGGTTCGACGCGGTGGCCATCTATCGCCAGGCCGACCGGGATGCGCCTTTCGAGGTCGTCGAACGCTTCGCCTTCGCAGGCGCCGCCGCGCCGGCGCGGGTGGATTAGGCGCCTTCAGAACTTCTCACCGCGCATGACCTGCACGTCGGAGACGGCGACCACGCCGGGATAGTCGCTGAAGAAGTCCGCCAGGCGGGCCAGCACCTTATCGGCCACCTCTTCGGTCACCAGGGCGTAGATCAGACGCTTCTCCTGGCCCGGCGTGAAGTCGCCACTGCGCCACTCTCCGCTGTCGCCCGTCCCGGCGAGACTGGGCAGCACGGTCCAGCCGCGCACTCCGGCCTGGGCCAGGAAGCCCTCCACCCGCCGCAGGACGGGGGCCTCGACGATGATCTCCAGCTTCTTGCGTTCCGTCAGCTGCATGAGGGTCTCACCCGATGATGGCGGCCGCCGCAGCGGTATAGAGGGGGATGCCGAAGACCAGGTTGAAGGGGAAGGTCACGGCGAGCGAGAGGGTCAGATAGACGCCGGGATCGGCGTCCGGCAGGGCGATCCGCATGGCCGCAGGCACGGCGATATAGGAGGCGCTGGCCGCCAGGATGGACAGGACCGCGGCATTGCCGGGGGAAAGGCCCGCCGCCAAGGCGCAGGCCAGGGCCAGGGCTGACGAGATGAGCGGCATGACCAGGGCGAAGGCCACCAGCGGCAGGGTCAGGGACCGGGCGGCGCTGAGCCTGCGCGCCGCCACCAGCCCCATGTCCAGCAGGAAGAGCACCAAGACCCCCTGGAAGACCGGCCCGACGAAAACCTCCATCTTGGCCATGCCGGAATCGCCCGTCAGCAGGCCCACCAGGAAGGCGCCGATAAGCAGCACCACCGAGCCGTTCAGGGCCACTTCGCGGAAGAGCTCGCCCCTCAGGCCCTGGCGCCCCGCCGCCCCGCCGCCGGCCAGGATCAGGGCCGCCAGGATGGCCGGGGTTTCCATCAGGGCCACCACCGCCACCATGTAGCCGCCGAACGGCACGCCGCTGACCCGAAGGAACTCCGTGCCGGCCACGAAGGTGACGATGGAGACCGAGCCGTAGTGAGCGGCTGTGGCCGCCGCCGTGGTGCGGTCCAGGCGGCTGATCAGGCGAAGGATGCCGAAGGCGATGACCGGAATGCCGAAACTCAAGGCCAGCCCCACGCCGGCGGCCTTCAGAAAGTCCGGGCTGAGGCCTGCCCGGGCCGCCTCCACCCCGCCCTTGAAGCCGATGGACAGCATCAGGACCAGGGCCAGTGTCTTGGCCGCGCCCTCCGGCACCGCCAGATCCGACTTGAACCAACCTGCGCCGAATCCCAGCAGGAAGAACAGGATCGCCGGCGTCAGCAGATTGGTCAGGGCCAGTTGCAACGAGTCCAATACGCGGCTCCTCGACGGCGGGCGGGACAGGCCGGCCCTCTTACGGGCGCCCGCCGTCGGACTCCACCCTCAGTCGTCCCCGACGATAGCCCTCATCATAGCCATGACGCCTTCTTCTGGTGAACCGTCGTTGCGCAGCTCGACCACGTCCTCGCCCTCAATGTTGTAGGCCTGGGCCCGGGCGATGCGCTGGGCGATCTCGGTCTCGGACTCCCGCCCCCGACGGCGCAGGCGTTGGGCAAGCTCACGGGGATCAGCGCTCACCGAGATGACCCGCAGGGCGCCCAGCCGCCGCCGGGCCTCATCGATCACGCCCCGGGACACATTGGCGACCACCTGGCGCCCCTCCGCCAGATCCCGCCGGATTTCGGCGGGCACGCCGTAGCAAAGCCCGTGCGCGCGCCAGGACAGGAGATAGTCGCCGGCCGCCTCTCGACGCAGGAACTCGGCCTCGCTCACCGGCCGATGGTCTTCGCCCCCGGCCTCGGCGGGGCGGGTGATGTCGCGCTGCACGAAGACCACGGCGGGATTGTCGGTCAGGGCCGCACGGGCCCCGTCGATCAGGGTGTCCTTGCCGACCCCGGAGGGGCCGACCACCAGAATGAGCACCCCGGCCTCAGGCGTATTTTTCGACGAAGGCGTCAGCGTCGAGGGCGCGGAAGTCTTCAAGGGCGTCGGCGAGCCGTTCATGTTCCCAGTCCCACCAGGCGATGGAGAGAATGCCGTCCTGGACGGCCTTGGGGAAGCGCTCGCGGATCGGCTTTGACGGCACCCCGCCCACAATGGTGAAGGGCGCCACATCCTTGGAGACCACCGCGCCGGCGCCGACCACCGCGCCCGTGCCGATGGTGACCCCCGGCAGGACCGTCACCCCGTGGCCCAGCCAGACATCGTGGCCCAGCACCACCCGGTGAGAGCGACGCCACTCGAAGAAGTCGTCATCATCGGCCTCGCCCATGTCATAGGAGATCGCCCGATAACTGAAGTGATGCTGGGCGGCCTTCCAGGTGGGGTGGTTGCCCGGATTGACGCGCACGTCCCGGGCGATCGAGCAGAACTTGCCGATCTCGGCATAGGCCGAGCTGGAATCGTTGACGATGTAGCTGTAGGCGCCCATGGCCGTCTCCGACAGGCTGGTGCGCGCGCCCACCCGGCACCAGGGACCGAGGATGGAGTCATGCACCGAAGCCTCCCGGTTGATCACCGGCGCAGGCCCCTTGGCCTTCGGACCCTCGGCGGGCTCGGCCACGAAACGGTCGATATAGATGTAGCCCGGCTCCAGGGGGCGGTTCGCCAGCTTCCCCACCATCAGGCGGCGGCCACGACGGCGGCTTCGAAGCCGCGACGGGGCGCGCGGGTTCCGTAGATCTTGTCCACCACCTCGGGGGTCAGCCCCGACGGCGGACCGTCATAGATGATCCTGCCCTTGGCCATGCCGATCACCCGGGTGCAGTAGCGCCGGGCGATGTCGAGACTGTGCAGATTGACGATCACCGGGATGCGGCGCTCGTGGCAGACATCCTGCAGCGCCTCCATCACCACCTCGGCGTTGATGGGATCGAGGGAGGCCACCGGCTCGTCGGCCAGCAGGATGTCGGGCTCCTGCAGCATGGCCCGGGCGATGGCCACCCGCTGCTGCTGGCCGCCCGACAGGGTGGCGGCGCGCTGGAGCGCCGCCTGGGCCATGTCCAGACGGTCCAGCTCGATGATCGCCCGGGCGCGATCCTCGGCTGGGAACACCTTGAGCAGGGACGACACGGCCGGCCGCTCGGCCAGGACGCCCACCAGCACATTGGTGATCACGTCCAGGCGGGGGCAGAGATTGAACTGCTGGAAGATCATGGCGCAGCGGCGCCGCCAGCGGCGCAGGGGCTTGCCCTTCAGCCGGCCCACGTCTTCGCCGTCCCACAGGATCTGGCCGGAGGACGGGTCGGCCAGGCGATTGATCATGCGCAACAGGGTGGACTTGCCGGCGCCGGAGCGGCCGATGACCCCGATGAATTCGCCGCGGTCGCAGGTCAGCGAGACCCCGTCCACGGCGTTGACCTCGCCAAACCGCTTGGTCACGTTGCGCAGCTCCAGCATCCTGCCTCCTGGGATTTCGGCGGGCCGATCGATGGTCTGATCTTATCGCGCGGCGGTGACCCCGCCGTGACGGCCCCGCCGGGGGTGCGACGCACCAAGACCGCATTTGTCGGCGCCCTCGTCCGGCCCTGTCTCGCCCCCGTCACCACCGCCGGCTATGCGGGGCCAAAAGGGAGAGCCATGGCCCGTTTCCTGATCATCGGCGCGCTGGCGCTGGACCGTCCCATCCGGTTGGAGGCGTCGTTGCGCGTCGGCGGCCGGGTCGGCGGGGCGAGCCTGGAGGGGCGGCTGGCCGGCCGCCTGGGCGGCGGTGCGGCCAATGCGGGCGTGGCTCTGATGAAGGCCGGCCATCAGGTGAACGCCGCCAGCATTCTGGCCCAGGACAGCGAGGGCGCCGAGGCCCTGGCCCGGGCCGCCGCTGCGGGTCTCGATATCAGCCTCTGCGTGCGCCGCGCCGGGCGCAGCGCCACCACCCTCATTCTCATCGAGCCGGACGGCGAACGGCTGGTCATGGGCCTCGACCGCGATCGGGACATCGTCCTCCCGTCCTTGCCGCCGCCGCCGCCGCGGGGTGGGCCGGCCTTCGAGGCGGTCTTTATCCGTGCGGCCTATCCGGGCGCGGCGAACTGGGCGCGGCGGGGCGGGATCACCCTGCTGCACTGGCCGACGGCGGCCTATGACGGACCGGTGGATGTGGTTGTCGCTTCGGTGGACGACTTGCCGCCCGAGGTGCTGGCCGATCCCCTGGGGGCCGCCCGGGGGCGCCACGGCGACCAGGTGCGCTGGATCGTCCTGACCCGCGGGGCGGACGGCGCCCAGGCGGTGGGAGCGGAAGGTCGGGTCTCCTGCCCCGCCCCGCCGGCCAAGGTGGCCGACGCCACGGGCGCGGGCGACATCTTCGCCGCGGGCCTTCTGGAGGCGCTCGCCGCCGGCGCGCCGATGGACCGGGCCCTGGCCCATGCCTGCGCCTGGGGGGCGGCGGCGGTGGCGATGGAGGCGTCCGCGCCGCTGGACGCCGGGCCGGACAGCTTCGCCCCCTATCGCTAGGGGGCGTAAAGCAGAGGCTCAGGCCAGCCGCATCCGCAGCCAGCGCGAGAGGCTGTCCAGGGCGGCCACGGCGATCATGTAGAGCAGGATGATGAACGCCGCCTGGTCGAAGGCGAAGATGCGGATCCGCTCCTCCAGCTCGAACCCCACCCCGCCGGCGCCGACAATGCCCAGAACCCCGGCGTTGCGGAAATTGCCTTCCAGGAAGAACAGGGTCTGGCTGGTGGCCACGGGCGCGAACTGCGGGGCCAGACCGAAGCGCATAACCGCCGAGGGCGGCGCGCCGGCCGAGCGGACGCCCTCGATCGGACGCTGATCTGCATTCTCCAGAGATTCCGAGAACAACTTGGAAAGGTTGGGAATGTCAGCCAAGGCGAGCGCGATCACCCCGGCGAACGGGCCAAGGCCGAACGCCGACACCAGGATCAGAGCCCACACCAGGGCGGGCACGCCGCGGAAGATGTCCAGGAACCGGCGGAAGACGAAGTGGATCACCCCGTTGCGCACCACGGTCTTGGCGCCGATGATCCCCAGCGGCAGGGCCACGAGAGCGGCGATCACCGTGCCGGCGAAAGCCATGGCGAAGGTCTCGGCCAGGGCCTTGAGGATGCGAACCGTCTGCCCGCCGGAACTGGGCGGAACCATCTGGCCGAGGAACAGGCCGAGCTTGTCGAACCCTTTGGCCAGGGCGCCCGGCGCCAGTTGCAAATCGATGGCCATGGCGGTCAGCACCGCCAGACCCACAAGGGTCGCCGTAAGCCCCCGCAGCCGCTTGGGCCAGGCGGGACGAAAGGCGGTGGGCGCGATGGCCAGGGCCTGTTTCTGAAGCTCGCTCATCACGCGGACTCCAGGCCGATCAGCCGATGGCGGATGGCTTCAGAAGCCAGGTCAATCAGGGTGATCATTCCGATGATGATCAACAGGATGGCCAGATAGGTGTCGAATTCGGTGTAGGTGATGGCCCGCTGCAGTTCGAGGCCGATGCCCCCGGCCCCTACGATGCCAAGCGCCGCCGCGCCGGCGAGATTCCCCTCCAGCCGGATGAGGGCGTAGGAGGCGTAGTTGGGCAGGACCTGCGGCAGCACCCCGTAGCGGATCTTCTTGAGCGGCCCCGCCCCGCTGGCCTGCAAGGCCTCCAGTTGGCGGGGATCGATCTCTTCGTTGATCTCGGCGAACAGCTTTCCCAGACTGCCCAGGGTGGAGATGGTCAGGGTGAGCACGCCCGCCAGGGGGCCGACGCCAAACGCGGCCACCAGGATCAGGGCCATGATCAGGTCGGGCAGCGTGCGGATGGCCTCCAGGGTCCGGCGCACCACGAAGCGCACCGGCGCGAAGGGCATGAGGTTCTGGGCGCAAAGGAACGAGGCGCCCAGGGCCAGCACCGCGCCCAGGGCCGTGGCCAGAATGGCCATCTCCACGGTCTGCCAGGCCGACCGCAGCCAGAGCGGCAGGTCATAGAACCAGCTGTGCAGCGATCCCTCCGTGCGGCGATCGGCCAGCAGGGCCTCGGCTTTCAGGTCCGGGGTCATCCGCGTGAGGAAGTCGGCCATACGCCCCAGGGGATCGCCGCCGATGTCCGAGCCGAAGAACTGGCTGCGATGGAAGGAGACCACCAGCAGGACCGAGAAGATCAGCAGCCCGATCACGGCCTCCCCGCGTTGGCGCAACAGCAGCCGGCGCCGCTCGGCCTCGAAGGCCGCCACGGCGGGAGACGTCTGCAGCGCGCTCATGCGACGGGCCGTTCGCGCAGGACCAGGGCCTCGGCCTCAGCAGGCTCGAATTCAGCAGCCCCCGCGCGCCAGATCGCGCCGGCGAAGGCCTCGGGCGCCTCCAAGTGCATGGCCACATGGATCCCCACCAGACGGTGGCGCAGGGTCTGCTCCATATCCTTGCGCACGGCCAGGGCGCGGGTGGCCCGGGGCCTCTGGGTCCAGACCGGGCGCAGGTCGGCGCAGAGGTCGACGCCTGGGGCGTCGCCGCGGCAGAGCCTCTGCCAGGCCCCCACATGCAGCACCAGGGCTTCGGCCGAGCCTGAGCGCAGGCGGGCGGCGGCGTCTTCATGGTCGACGGCGACCGTCTCCGGCCCAAAGAAGCCCTCGCCGGCCCCATAATCGGCCAGCGCCGCCTTGGGGGCGTCATAGTGGGCGCGCAGTCGGCCGCCGAACACCACAGACCGCCCCGCCAGGTCGGCCAGGCTGCGATAGGAGCTGTCTGCGCGCACCGCCACCCGCACCGCCGTGCGGTTGAGGCCGCTTTCGGAGAGCAGGCTGAGGATCGCCCTCACCTGCCCCGCCACGGGGGCGTAGGACTCGCCGTCCAGGGGGGCCAGATCGACCTCCCCTTCGGCCAGGGCCGCCGCCGCCGCGGAAAGACCGGTGACGGGACAGGCTTCCACCACCTGGTCCAGGCGCTCTGCGAGCAGGTCATAATAGGCCCGCTCACCCTTCGGCGCCTCCGCCGGCAGGGGGCCGCATGGTCCGGCGGTTTCCGCCACCCGGGCGATCCTGAAGGGCGCGCCCGGGGTCTGGGCCTCTGCGGCGGTGGCCAGAAGCGCGGCCAGGGCGAGAACCAGCCGTTTCACGAGGCGTCTCCCCGGCGGCGACGGGCGATGTCCTCGGCCCGCAGCTGGATGATCTTGGCGTAATGCTCGCGGCTGATGGCGGTGAAGGCGGAGCCTTCGGGCTGGCCCAGATCGGAGAAGGTCTCGGGATCGTCATAGGGCAAGGCGGCCATGGCCCCGCGCACCGCGTCGACGAAGGCCTGGGGCCGGTCGGTTCGCACCACGATGGCGCTGTTGGGGATGGGGCCCGCCGTCCAGATCACCCGGAAGTCTTCCAGGTCCACCAGGCCCCGCCTCGCCATGGTGTAATGGGCGCCGGTGGTGAAGCCATGCTGCGGATCGCCGCCTCCGGCCTGGATGATGGTGGCGTCGAACTGGCCGTTCTCCAGGGCCATCACCGCCTGAGTATGGCCCCCGGCGAAGCTCGACTTGCCGAAGAAGGTGTCGGGGTCGACCCCCTGGTCGCGCATCACCGAACGGGGAAAGAGATAGCCCGAGGTGGAGTTGAAGTCGGTGTAGCCCAGGGTCTTGCCGCGCAGATCAGCGAGGCGGCGATAGGGGCTGTCGGCCTTCACCAGCAACGCCGAGTAGTATCCTGTGTCGCCCTCCGCCTGGCGGATGGTGAGAATCGGCGCGGCCCGTTCGCCCACCTGGGCATCCACATTGGCGTAACTGCCGCCCGCCAGGGTCGCCAGATCCACCTGACCGCTGGACAGCGCCTGGATGGTCCCGTTGTAGTCCGAGGACTCAAACAGCTTCACCGGCAGGCCCAGGGCCTGGGAAATGTAGGTCCGATAGGCCGTCAGCCGGCGGGTGATCATGGGATCATCCTCCGACCCGCGCACCGCCATGCGGACCTGGCCCATCTGTGCGCGCCAGTCCCCGTCGGCGGACTGGCCGCGTTCGCCGCAGGCGGCGAGGCTCAAGGCCGCCGCCGCCAGGATCACCCCGGCTCCAAGGCGCATGCGAGTACCCGATCGTCATCTGCCCCCGGGAGACCCCGGAACGGCGACGGGTTTCGCACCCGCACGTGAAACCGCGGTGACAGACGCTGAGGGGCGAGGCGTATGGACCGGCGACTTGTCCGGTCAGACTTCAGGGCTGCGAGCTGGGCGCGCCGGCGGGGAAGGACAGCCGGATGGTGGCTCCTGCGCCCGGCGGAAAGTCGAGGCTGCCGCCCAGCTGGCCGGCCAGGCTGTGCATGATGCTGAAGCCCAGGCTGCGGGAGCCTGCGGCCCCGCCAGCCACGGGGAAGCCCGGGCCGTCATCGGCGATGACAAGTTCGGCGCCCATCGCGCCGGACCGGCGAAGGGAAACGCAGATTTCGCCGTCCGGGCGATCGGCGAAGGCGTGCTTTATGGCGTTGGTGACAGCCTCGGCGATCAGCAGGGACAGCGTCACCACCTGGGGCGTCTCAAGACCGATATCCTCGGCCGCCACGACGCAACGCACCTGAGGCGCGCCAGCGGCGGCCACCATCTCGTCACACAGCGCCTGGAGACTGGCCTCAAGGCCCTGGTCGAGGGCCGCGGGATCATAGAGCCGGCGGTGGATCTGGGCCATGTTGGCCAGTCGCTCACGCGCTTCGTCCAGGGCCTGATGCGCCTCGGGATGGGCGATGGCGCGCTTCTTCAGCTGCAGCAGGGCGGCGACGAAGGCCATGTTGTTGGCCACCCGATGCTGCAACTCCTGGAACATGACACGCTGGCGCTCATAGAGCTGCGCGGTGAGGCCCTGCTCGGCGCTGAGGCGGGCCATGGCCCGGCGCATCATCTCAATGATGGTGATATCGACGCCGACGATGAAGACGTAGAAGACCAGCGCCAGGGCGGTGGGGGGATTGATCGCCAGACCCACCGGCGGGATGAAGAACCACCAGGCCGCAAAGCCCGACAGGACCGCACAGAGAATCCCCGGCCACAGACCCGCCACGAAGGCGGTCAAAATCACCGCCGGAAAAAAGGTCAGGTAGGGAAAGCCCGGCGGCAGAACGGGCTGAAGCACAAGACGGACATAGAAGGCCAAGGCGGCGCTGCCCACGGCGAGGCCATAGCCCAGAACCGGACGTTCCCTGATCGTCTTCATGACGCCCGTCTCGTCGCGGCCGCCTTCGCTTCCGCCCCCGTTTATCCGCCGTCACCCGACGGGAACCACCGAACCAGCCGAATCTCTATTGGGGGTTGAGAAGCTTGTCTATCCGGGTCCCGACAGTCCTGGCGGTCGCGCGACATTGCCCCCGCCCAGCCGGGCTCCGGCCCGCCGCGACGTTAACGCCCGCTTAACCATAAGCGCCGAACCTCCCCTGGTCTTCCTTGAAGACACCCCACCATCACCGACCTTCTCAAGCCCGGCCTCGGCCGGGCTCTTTTTTTGCCGCAAAGGACGATCCCTGTCGCGCCCAAGCGGGCAGAGGCCTGTGGAAAGTCGGAGAAAGTGCGTCACCGGAGGGTTGCACCCTGCTCCGCCCCGGCGTATACGCCGCGCCCTACGGTGCTGATCCCCGATAGCTCAGTTGGTAGAGCAGTCGGCTGTTAACCGACTTGTCGCAGGTTCGAGTCCTGCTCGGGGAGCCACCGCCTTGACGACGACCGCGTCGTCTCGCCTCCGATCATATCCTGATCACACAGCCTCAGGCGCGGGCCCTGGACTCACCAGGTTCCGGTGTTGGGCATGGAGGCCCAGGGCTCAGCCGACGGCAGGGCGTCGCCCGATTGCAGCAATTCCACCGAGATCCCGTCGGGAGAGCGGACAAAGGCCATACGGCCATCCCGCGGCGGGCGGTTGATCAGCACGCCGCCGTCCATCAGCCGCTGACAGGCGGCATAGATGTCGTCCACCTCATAGGCCAGGTGGCCGAAGTTACGGCCGCCCTGATAGTCCTCCGGATCCCAGTTGTAGGTCAGCTCCACCATGGGGGCCTTGCGGGCCCGGGCGGCGGCCTCGTCCCCCGGCGCGCAGAGGAAGACCAGGGTGAATCGGCCGCCTTGGTTCTCGACCCGGGAAACCTCGGACAGGCCAAGCTTGGCGCAATAGAAGTCGAGCGACGCCTCAAGGTCGCGGACCCGGACCATGGTGTGCAGATAGCGCATGGAAGCCTCCTGGCAGCTGGAGCGCCATAGAGACTCAAACCCGAGCCGGCGGCAAACCCGCTTCGCGCTGGCGCGGCCATAAGGTCGCACATGCCCCGGAAATCGAACGTGTCCGCAATTTCATTTGCGTGGCCATGTCGCCCCGCGCACAACCAGGGCGTCATCTCATGGAACGTGGGAATGTGGCCGGCCGAGTGTCAGCTCGACGGCGGGGGGAAAGTTCGAGGCATGCGTCTGAAGGCGTCTCATCTGTTCATTCTGGGCGGGCTGGGCCTGCTCATCCTGTATTTCGTGATCCGCAGCGTGATGGGCGCCGTCGCCGGCCCCAAGGTCGAGGCCGCCCCTCCGGCTGAGGCGCCGCCGCCCCAGGTTCAGGTGGCGATGGTCGAGGAGAGCATCCAACCCTACGTCGTGCGCCTGCGGGGCCGCACCGCAGCGGCCCGCGCCGTCGTGGTCCGGGCCGAAACGGCCGGCGTCGTCGCCGCTACGCCCACCCCCGAAGGCGCCGTGGTGGCCCGCGGAGCCATCCTCTGCCGCCTTGCGGTGGACGCCCGGCAGGCCACCCTGGATCAGGCCCGCGCGGCCCTGCGCTCGCGCGAGCTGCGCCGTCGGGCCTCCGCCACCCTGGCCGAGCAGGGCTACCGCTCCGAGACCCAGGTGCTGCAGGATCAGGCCGAACTGGACGCCGCCGCGGCGGCGGTGCGTCAGGCCGAAATCGCCCTCGACCAGGTCAATATCCGCGCCCCCTTCAGAGGCGTCTTCGACAGCCGCGACGCCGAGGTCGGGACCTATCTGTCCCCGGGTCAGCCCTGCGGCTCGCTGATCGAGCTGGACCCGCTGCTGATCGTCGGCAACGTGCCGGAAACCGAGGCCGGAAGAATCCGGATCGGCGAGACGGCGACGGCGACCCTGGTCTCCGGCGAGACCCTGAGCGGGACGGTGCGCTACGTGGCCCGCGACGCCGACGCCGACACGCGCACCTATCGGCTCGAAGTGACGGCCCGCAATCCGCGGCTCGCCGTGCGGTCGGGCCTGTCGGCCGATGTTCGCGTCTCCACCGCCTCGGGTCCCGCCCATCTGGTGCCCCCCTCGGCCCTGGTTCTGGACTCCGAAGGGCGGCAGGGCGTCCGCCATGTGGTCCAGGGGGACGTGGTGGCCTTCACCCCGGTCCAGGTCATGTCCGAAGGGCCCGAGGGCCTCTGGGTGCGGGGCCTGCGCGGTCAGGTCCGGCTGATCACGGTGGGCCAATCCTATGTCGACCAGGGCCAGAAGGTCCGGGTCGCCCTGGCTCAATAGCGACCGGCAGGAGCTGAAGCCCATGATCGGTCCGCTTATCGACGGCGCCATCAAGCGCCGGAAGGTCGTCCTCGGGGTCGCCCTGATCGCCAGCCTGTTCGGCTTCTTCGGCTATGTCGCCATGCCGCGGGAAGCCAATCCAGACATCGACTTCCCCTTCGTCTCGGTGGTTGTCCCCTACCCCGGCGTCAGCCCGGAAGACGCCGAGCGCCTGCTGGTCAAGCCGCTGGAGGTCGAACTTCAGGCCATTGAGGGCATCAAGGAGATGAACGGTGTCGCCCGCCAGGGCATGGGCGCCATCAACCTCGAGTTCGAAGCGGACTTCAACAAGGACCGCGCGCTGGCCGAGGTGCGGGCCAAGGTCGACCTGGCCCGGGGTCGCTTCCCCCCGGACGCCGAAGAACCGATCATCGAAGAGGCCAACTTCAGCGGCGAGCCGATCCTGGGGATCGTGCTCTCGGGCGCAGCGCCCGAGCGCGAGCTCTATCGCATCGCCCGAAGTCTGCAGGATCAGCTGGAAAGCACGCCCGGCGTGCTCGAGGTGTCGCTGAACGGCGGCCGCCAGGAACTGCTGGAAGTCACCATCGATCCCCTGCGGATGGAGGCCTACAACATCACCACCGGCGAGCTCGCCCAGGTGATCGGCCGCAACAACCAGCTGGTGCCGGCGGGCAATCTGCGCTCGGGCGGCGGCCAGTTCGCTGTGAAGGTCCCGGGCGTCGTGGAGCGGCCGGAAGACATCCTGCGCCTGCCCATCAAGCGCCAGGGCGACCGGGTCATCACCGTGGGCGACGTGGGCGAGGTGCGCCGCACCTTCAAGGAGCCCAACTTCATCACCCGCTTCAACGGCGAGCGGGCCATGTCGCTGGAGGTGGCCAAGCGCAGCGGCTCCAACATCCTCGACACGGTCGCCGGCATCCGCGCGGTGGTGGACGAGGAAAAGGCCAACTGGCCCGAGACGGTGAAGGTGGCCTACACCTTCGACGAAAGCGATTTTATCGAGCGCACGCTCGTGGTGCTGGAGTCAGGCCTGCTCATCGCCACCTTCCTGGTGATGATGATCATCGTCTTCAGCCTGGGCATTCGCCAGGGGCTGATGGTGGGGGCGGCCATCCCCACCTGCTTCATGCTGGCCTTCCTGATGCTCAACGCCACCGGGGTCACGCTGAACCAGATGGTGATGTTCGGCCTCGTCCTGGCCGTCGGCATTCTGGTGGACGGCGGCATCGTGGTGGTGGAGTACGCCGACCGGAAGATGGCCGAGGGCATGCCCCGGGAAGAGGCCTTCGCCGCCGCCGGCAAGCGGATGTTCTTCCCGGTGCTGAACGGCACCCTGACCACGCTGTGCGCCTTCCTGCCGTTCATGTTCTGGAACTCGATTCCCGGGAAGTTCATGAGCTTCCTGCCCTTGACGCTCATGTACGTCCTGGGGGCCTCCATTTTCGTGGCGCTGATCTTCACCCCGGCCCTGGGCTCGATCTTCGGGCGCAAGGCGGGCGTCGACGCCCATCACCTGGCCGAGATCGAGAAGTCCGAGCGCGGCGACCCCCGCGAGATGTCCGGCTTTATGGGCTGGTACGCGCGCACCCTGTGGCGCCTGGGCGAGGCGCCGACGCGCACCTTCGCCGGCACCTTCCTGATCGTGGCGGCCATCGTCGTCTGGTTCGGCGCCAGCACCCATCGCACCGAGTTCTTCCTGGACCAGGATCCGGAATGGGCCTCGGTCTATGTGAAGGCGCGCGGCAACCTCTCGCCGGAGGCCCACGACGTCATCGTTCGCCAGGTCGAGAACCGGCTGCTGGGCGTCAAGGGCGTCGATTCGATCTACACGCGCTCGGGCGCCACCAGCCCGGGCGGCGGCGGCGGCGGAGGGCCGCCCAATGACACGGTGGGCCGCCTGCAGGTGGACTTCGTCGACTTCGAAGAGCGCGTGGCCGCCGGCCTGCGCGGCGCCGACATCATCGCCGCCGTCCGCAAGGAGCTGACCGACCTGCCGGGCATCCAGATCGAGGTGCGCGAACCCCAGGGCGGGCCGCCCGTGGGCAAGGACATCCAGGTGGAGCTGCGGGGCAACAACCCCGAGACTCTGAATGCGGCCGCCGACCTGGTCCGCGCCAGGCTTGCCGCTGATCCCGACCTCTATGAGCTGGAGGACAATCGCACCTCGCCGGGCATCGAGCTCAATCTCGCCGTCGACCGCGAAGCCGCCGGCCGGTACGGGGTCGACGTGGTCAGCGTGGGCCAGGCCATCCAGTTCGTCACCGGCGGGGTGCTGGTGGGCCGTTTCCGCCCTGACGACGCCGAGGACGAGCTCGACATCCGCGTGCGCTTCCCGCCGGAAGCGCGGAACATGGCGGCCTTCAACGACCTGAAGATCTCTACCGCCCTCGGTCCCGTGCCGGTGAGCTATTTCGTCGAACAGGCGCCGGCCCAGCAGGTCACCACCATCCAGCGCCGCGACGGCCAGCGCCTGGTGATCGTCCAGGCCAACGCCCGGGACGGGGTGGCCGCCAACCAGAAGATCGCGGCCCTGCGCCCCTGGCTGGAAGAGGCCGACATCGCCAACGATGTGCGCTGGAAGTTCTCCGGCGCCGACGAAGAGGGCCAGGAGGCCGCCCGCTTCTTCGTCACCGCCATGGCCGTGTCGCTGTTCCTGATGGGCGTGATCCTGCTGTGGCAGTTCAACAGCTTCTACGGCGTCTTCGTGACCCTCTCAGCGGTGGCCCTGTCCACGGTCGGTGTGTTGCTGGGGGTCCAGGTGAACTTCCTGGGCACGTTCAACTATATCTCGGTGATCATGCTCGGCACCGGCATCGTCGCCCTGGCCGGCGTGGTGGTGGGCCACAACATCGTCCTGGTAGACACCTATTATCAGCTGCGGCGCTCAGGCTATGCGGCCGACGACGCCGCCGTGCGCGCCGCCACCCAGCGTTTCCGGCCGGTGATCCTGACCACCGTGGTGACTGTGGTGGGCCTGCTGCCCCTGATGTTCCAGCTGCACCCCAACTTCCGCAGCGGCCATATCGAGTACCAGGCGCCGGGCTCGGAATGGTGGGTCCAGCTCTCGGCGTCGGTCGTCTGGGGGCTCTCGTTCGCCACGCTGCTCACCCTGGTCCTGACGCCCGTGATGCTGGCCGCGCCCAAGGTCTATGGCGAGCGGCTGGGCCGTCTGATGGGGCGCAGGCGTCACACGACAGAAGCCCCGCCGCCGGCTGACGGGGTCGAACCGGCGGTCTGAGCCCCTTTCGGAAGCTCTGCGCCGGGCTCAGCGCTGTCGGGTCTGGCGACGCCACAGGGCGGCGTACTCGCCGCCCTGGGCCAGCAGGTCCTCGTGGGCGCCCATCTCCACCACCCGGCCCCGGCGCAGCACCACGATCAGGTCAGCGTCGACGATGGTGGAGAGGCGGTGAGCCACCACAAGCGTCGTGCGGCCCGCCCGGGCGCGGCGCAGGGTCGCCTGGATCGCCTCCTCGGTGCGTCCGTCGAGGGCGCTGGTGGCCTCGTCCAGGATCAGCAGGCGGGGATCGGCCAGCAGGGCGCGGGCAATGCCCACCCGCTGACGCTCGCCGCCCGACAGCTTGAGGCCCCGCTCCCCCACCAGGGTGTCGAGGCCCTCGGGCAGGCCGTCGATGAAAGCCCCCAGTTCGGCCTGATCCGCCGCGGCGCGGACGGCCGCCTCGCCAGCCTCGGGACGACCAAATCCGATATTGGCCCGCAAGGTGTCGTTGAAGAGCGCCACGTCCTGCGGCACCAGGGCGATGGCCCGGCGCAGGGCCGCCTGCCGCACCCGGCGCAGATCGACACCGTCCAGAAGAACGGCGCCGGCCTGGGGATCGATCAGCCGCAGCGCCAGACGCACTGCGGTTGTCTTGCCCGCGCCTGACGGCCCCACCAGAGCGACCGTGGTCCCCGGTTCGGCCACGAAGCTGAGATTGAGCAGGCCCTGGCTGCGGGCGTCATGACGGAAACCCACCTCGCGGAACTCCAGCCGCGCCCCCCCGGGCGAGGCCGGCGGCAGATCGGCGGCATCCGGCGCCTCGACGATGTCCGGCGTCCGCTCGGTCAAGGCCACGAGCTGCTCCATGTCGATGAAGCCCTGACGAATCTCCCGGTAGTTGAAGCCCAGCATGTTCAGGGGCGCGTAGATGCCGGTCAGCAGCAGCACCGCCATGGTGATGTCGCCGATCTGCATCTGTCCCTGGGAGACGCCCAATCCGGCCAGCACGGTCATCAGCGCCAGGCCGAGATTCAGAATCACCGCCTGCGCGCCGTTGAGGATGGAGAGCGAGGTGTTGGCCTTGACCGCCGCGCCCACATAGCTGGCCAGGGCGCGCTCATAACTCGCCACGGCGCGGCTTTCGGCCCCGAAGGTCTTCACGGTCTCGAAGTTGATCAGGGCGTCCACCGACAGCCCCGCGGCGCGGGAATCGGCCTCGTTCAGCTCCCGGCGGTGGTTCAGCCGCCAGTCGGTGATCTTGAAGGTGATGAGCGCATAGATCACCACCGTTACGAAGGCGGTCAGGGCGAAGCGCCAATCCAGCCGGACCACCATGACGCCCATGGCCAGGACCAGCTCCAGGGCCGTGGGGCCCAGGTTGAACACCACGCTGCGCATCAGGAAGTCGGTGGAGCGCGCGCCCCGTTCGATAATCCGTCCCAGGGCGCCCGTCTGCTTGCTCTGGTGGAAGTCCAGCGACAGGGACAGGGCGTGGCCGAAGCCCTCCACGGCGGCCCGGGCCATGGTCGCCTGGGCCACAACGGTGAAGATGGCGTCGCGCACATAGGGGGCGCAGGCCGCCACCATCCGCAGGCCCGCAAAGGCCAGGGCAAGGCCGAGAAAGCCCGCCCCCAGGGTCACGACGCCGCCTGCGACCGAAAGCGTGTTGATCGCCTCGCCCAACATGACCGGCGCGCTCACCGCCGCTAGCTTGCCCACCAGGACCAGCACCACCGAGGCCGCCAGGCGCAGGGGCAGTTGCGGCGCGCCCGAGCGCATGACCAGACGGCCGAGATCGCGCAAGGCGCGGCTGGGCGAGAAGCCTCCGGCCGCCGCCGCACCCGCAGGCGATGCGCGCCGCCCCGCCAGCCCCTGGACGCTCATGCCGCCGGCTCAATCAGAAGCGTGGACTGGACCCCGCCGCCGGGCGTCAGCCAATCGATCCGCGGGCCATAGGGGGTGGGAGTGAGCTGGAAGGCGCCCCGCGCCGGCGCCGGACCCGGGGTGGCGTCGATGGCCGCGGCGAGGCCGAAGCCCTCACCCTGAATCTCGATGCGGTGCGGCCCCGGCGGCACCGGCGCGCCGAATGGCAGGCTGAACCGTCCCTCGGCGTCGGCGCGTCCATTGGTGGTGACCGGCCGGCCATCGATGCGGACGGTGAAGCTCGCCTCCGGCGGCGCCCGACCCGAAACCACCGCGCCGCCATCCTCGTCGAAGTCGAAGGCGTTCAGCACCGGCTCCGCGCCGCCGCCCACCACCACCGCGCCGGCCCCGGCGCGCAGGCGGACGAGACGACCGTCGGGCAGGATCAACTGATAACCTTCGGCCTGGACCGTGCGCGCCTCGGAGATCATGGAGAGGCCAAAGATCCGCGCCTGCCCGCTGGGCGGCAGGTTGAGGGTCCAGGCCCCATCCTCGCCGGCCTCCGTCAGAACCTCCTCGCCCTCCGGCGTGGCCAGCCGCACGCGCGCCTGAGGCGCAGCCGCGCCCAGCACCACGACGCCGGCTTCGCCAGGAATGAGGCGCAGGATTTTTGGCGGGTCCACATAGGCGGCCGTCCGGGGCGGATCGCGCCCCAGGGCGGGGTTGCGGCCAGCGGGGGCCTCCCCGCAGGCGGCCAGCCCCGCCCCGAGGACCATGACCAGGGCGAGGGTCTTCGCCGTGCAGCGTCCGGATGTCGTCTTGATCACCTTCACCTGTCGCCCTAGCTAGTCCCATTCCCCGGCGCCCTAGGGCCAGCCGATCACTCCCCGGAGGCGCAATCCCCATGGGCGCATCGCCCGATCGCATCGAGTCCGTCTGTGTCTTCTGCGGGTCGTCCGACGCCGCCGACCCCGCCTACCTCGCCGATGCGGCGCGCTTCGGCAAGCTTCTGGCCCAAGAGGGCCGCCGGCTGGTCTATGGCGGCGGGGGCGTGGGCCTGATGGGCGCCTGCGCCCGAGCGGCGCACGAGGCCGGCGGCGACGTCCTCGGCGTCATCCCCCAGTTTCTCACCAGCCGCGAACGGGCGCTGGACGTGGTCAAGACCGTGGTCGTCCGCTCCATGCACGAGCGCAAGCAGATCATGTTTGAGCGGTCGGACGGATTCGTCGTCCTGCCCGGCGGCATCGGCACCCTGGAGGAGATTATCGAGCTTCTGTCCTGGCGACGCCTGGAGCTGCACCGCAAGCCGGTGGTCTTCTACAGCCCTGGCGGCTTTTGGGACCCGCTGTTCGTCCTGTTGCAGCACACGGTAGAGGCCAGGCTCACCCCGGCCGACTTCATGCAGAGCTGGTCGGTGGCCACCCAGGTGGAGGATATCCTGCCCCTGATGGCCGGACGCCTGCGGGCTGGCGATGATGATGAGGCGCCCGCGGCCACGCGTCGGGTGACCTGAGGGCTTGAAAGGCCGCGGGCGGCCCCATGAAGGAACCGCCCGCGCCGGAAATTCGGTCAGTCGTCGCGATGAACCCGTTCGCGGCGCTCGTGCCGCTCCTGGGCTTCCAGACTCAAGGTGGCTATGGGCCGCGCCTCCAGCCGGGCGAGGCCGATGGGCTCGCCGGTTTCTTCGCAATAGCCGTAGCTGCCGTCCTCGATGCGACGCAGGGCTTCGTCGATCTTAGAGATCAACTTACGCTGGCGGTCGCGGGTGCGAAGCTCAAGCGCCCGATCAGTCGCCGACCAGGCGCGGTCGACGTCGTCAGGCAGATTTTCTGTTTCATTCTGGAGGTGAGAGAGCGTCTCGCGGGATTCGCGGAGAATCTCTTCCTTCCAGTTCATGAGCTTCTGCCGGAAATACTCGATCTGGCGCTCATTCATGAACTCTTCGTCCTCAGACGGACGATAGGAGTCCTCTTTAGCCAAAACAGTGGCAGACATCTGTTACCTCACGCCCCTGGACTAATCCCCGGAACTTGGGAGGCGGCTGTATAGCAGAACGTCGGCATCATTCAACGCGTCTCAACCAGACGTGTGAGCGGCCCGCGCCCGGGCCACGTCGAGCTTGGCCAACTCCACGGCTGCGCGGGTTTCGATCTGGTCCAGCAGAGCCTCCAGTTCCGGGTCCTCCGTCTGGTCGCGCTCGGCGCGGATGGCGCGGCTCAGGCGGTCCATCTGCGCCACCGACAGCTGGCCGTCCATCAGGGCCAGTTTCACTTCGTCTAGCACATCGAGAATGCGGCCGGCCCGGCCCACGGCGCGCCGGCGCCGCTCCAACGGCCCACCCGCCTCCTGCAAGGCCAGCAGGGCGCCGAGACCCGCCACGGCCGTGACCGACGCCGCCGGGCTGGTCGATCCCGCCG
>NZ_DAIMHV010000014.1:0-35216 GCF_036723115.1 Phenylobacterium sp.
CCCGTGGGCCCCGCCGGCCCCGCCACTCAGACCGCCCGTACGCCGCCGGCGACCGAAGCCGTGCGCGCGCCCAGCCTGGAGAGCCTGGGTCTGGCCGCCCGCCGGCCCCTGGTGATTGTGGACGTGGACGAGGTGCTGGGCCACTTCATGGAGGGCTTCGGCGACTTCCTGGCCACCCGCGGGCTGGAGCTGCGGGTGGAGCGGTTCGCCCTCTTTCAGAACATCTACGCCCCGGGCGCGGAAGAGCACATCGCCCTGGAAGAAGGCCGCCGCCACTATGAGGACTTCTTCCGTTATGGCGCGGGCGCCATGCGGGTGGCGGAGGGGGCCCAGGACGCCCTGCGCCAGATCGCCGAGCGGGCCGGCGTGATCATACTGACCAATGCGCCGGGCCAGGCCCGGCTGGCCCGGGCGCGCTGGCTTGGCCGTCACGGCCTGGACTATCCGCTGCTCCTGAACACGGGCCCCAAGGGCCCCCTGGCCGCGGCGCTTGTGGCCCAGGCCCATGGCCCGGCGGCCTTCATCGACGACCTTCTGCCCAATCTCGACTCGGTGGCCGAGGAGGCGCCCCATGTCAGCCGCTTCCAGCATGTGGCCGACACCCGGCTGCGCCCGCTGGCGCCCGCCGCGCCTGACCGGCACACGCGCATTGATGACTGGGACGCCCTGGGCGCGGCGCTGATCGAGACCATCGGCTGAGCCCCCATGATCCGCATCGGCGTGGACTTCGGCGGCACCAAGATCGAGGCCGCCGCCCTGGCGGCGTCTGGCCAGATCCTGGCCCGCGTCAGGGCGCCCAATCCGGGCGCCTATGAGCCCGCCCTGGAGGTCGTGAAGGACTTGGTGGCGCAGGCCGAGGCGGAAGCCGGCGCCCGGGCCGCGGCGGTGGGGATGGGAATCCCCGGATCGGTCTCCCCGCGCACCGGCCTGGTGCGCAACGCCAATTCCGTCTGGCTGAACGGTCGGCCGGTGGCCGAGGACATGGCCCGCGCCCTGGGCCGGCCCGTGCGTCTGGCCAATGACGCCAACTGCCTGGCCCTGTCGGAGGCCGCCGATGGGGCCGGCGCCAGCGCGGGCGTGGTCTTCGCCGCCATATTGGGCACCGGCTGCGGCGGCGGGCTGGTGGTGGGCGGAGCCCTGGTGGAAGGCGCCAATGGCGTGGCCGGCGAATGGGGCCACACCCCCCTGCCCTGGTCCACGGCGCAGGAATATCCTGGCCGGCCCTGCTGGTGCGGACGCCGGGGGTGCCTGGAGACCTGGCTCTCGGGACCGGCCCTGGCGGCCGACCACGGCCTGGGCCTGCGCGCCGAGGAGATCGCCCGGCTGGCCGCCCAGGGCGAGCCGGCTGCAACGGCCGCCCTGGACCGTTATGTGGACCGGCTGGGCCGGGCCCTCGCCTGCGTGGTGGACCTGATCGATCCCGACGTGATCGTCCTGGGCGGCGGGGTTTCGAACATCTCCGCCCTCTACGACCGCCTGCCCTCAGCCATAACGCCGCACGTCTTTTCCGACAGCGCCCAGGTGGTGGTCCGCCAGGCGATGCACGGCGATTCGTCGGGCGTACGGGGGGCGGCCTGGCTCTGGCCCCTGCCGGCGCCATGAGCGAGGCGCTTCCGGCCCTCTGTCGCGACTGCCTGTGGACGGGACCGACCCGCGCGGGCGCCGCCGGCCCACGCCGCTGCCCGGCCTGCGGCTCGCCACGGTTGGTGGCCCATGCCGAACTGAACGCCCTGTCCATGGCGCATCTGGACTGCGACGCCTTCTACGCCTCGGTGGAGAAGCGGGACCGCCCGGAGTTGCGCGACGTGCCGGTGATCGTCGGGGGCGGCGTGCGCGGGGTGGTCACCACCTGCTGCTACCTGGCGCGCGTGCACGGGGTCCGTTCGGCCATGCCCATGTTCAAGGCGCTGAAGGCCTGCCCCCAGGCGGTGGTGATCAAGCCTGACTTCACCAAGTACCGGACCGAGAGCCGCAGGATCATGGCCCTGATGGCGGAACTCACCCCGCTGGTGCAGCCCCTGTCCCTGGACGAGGCCTGGATGGACCTGAGCGGCACGCAAAGGCTGCATGGGGCCGCGCCAGCCCTGACGCTCGCCCGCCTGCAGGCCCGGATCGAGGCCGAGACCAGGCTCACCGTCTCCATTGGTCTCGCCCCCAACAAGTTCCTGGCCAAGATCGCCTCGGACCTGGACAAGCCGCGGGGCTTTTCGGTGATCGGCGCGGCCGAGGCGCAAGCCTTCCTCGCGCCCCGCCCGGTGGGTATCCTGCCCGGCGTCGGCCCGGCCATGGTGCGCGCTCTGGAAGGCGCGGGCCTGCGCACGGTGGGGGATCTGGCGAGAGCCGAGCCCAAGGACCTGGCCCGCAGGTTCGGCGCCCAGGGACTGCGCCTGGCCGGCCTCGCCCTGGGCCAGGACAATCGCCCCGTGGACCCTGATCAGGCCCGCAAGAGCATCAGCGCCGAGACCACCTTCAACACCGATCTGTCCGCCTATGAGGCGCTGGAAGATCGCCTGGCCGCCCTCTGCGACAAGGTGGCGCGCCAGGCGCGGGCCGCGGAGCTGACCGGCCGGGTGGTGACCCTCAAGCTGAAGAGCGCCGACTTCCGCATCCTGACCCGGCGGCGCGCCCTGGCCGCGCCGACTCAGACGGCCAAGACCCTGTTTCGGGTCGGGCAGGACCTGCTGGCCCGGGAATGCGACGGACGCGCCTTCCGACTCATCGGGATCGGCCTGGCCGACCTGTCGCCCGCCGGCCAGGGCGAGGCGGACTTCTTCGGCGACGACGAGGCCCGCGACCTGGCCGGAGAGCGAACCATGGACGCCATCCGCGCCCGTTTCGGCCCTGCGGCCATCAGCTCAGCCAGAGCCTTGAGAAAAAACGCCGAGACGGGAGATTGAGTGTGGCGTCGATGCACGCTAGGCCGGACGACGAAAAGTTGGGCTTTGGCCGCTTGGTGTCGCCTCGCGACGATTTCAACCCTTCCAAACGCGGCGACTTTCCATATCTAATCACCCAAGAGGCGGGCCTCGACGCCCGCCAGGAGACGTTTTCGATGGCCGAGCGCAAGCAAGGTGACGTGTCGACGGGCGTCAAATCGGCGGTCGTCACCCAGACCAAGCCGAAGACGCAGAAGCCGTCCATGTACCGGGTTCTGCTACTGAACGACGACTACACGCCTATGGAATTCGTGGTCTACGTTCTGGAACAGTTCTTCAACAAGTCGCGCGAAGACGCGACGCGCATCATGCTTCATGTCCACCAGCACGGCGTGGGCGTGTGCGGCGTATTCACTTACGAGGTGGCGGAAACGAAAGTCGCGCAGGTCGTTGATACCGCTAGGCGGCACCAGCACCCGCTTCAATGCACCATGGAAAAGGATTGAGAGGCCCAGATTGCCCTCGTTTTCGCGCCAACTCGAAGAATCCCTGCACCGCGCCGTCGCCTACGCCAATGAGCGTAAGCACGAGTACGCGACCCTGGAGCATCTGCTCCTCGCGTTGGTCGATGACGAGGAGGCCGCGTCCGTCATGCGCGCCTGCGACGTGGACCTGGGCGCGCTGCGGGCCACCCTCACCGGCTATGTGGACAATGAGCTCCGCTCGCTGGTGGTGGACGACGGTGAGGACGCCAAGCCCACGGCGGGCTTCCAGCGCGTGATCCAGCGCGCGGTGATCCACGTCCAGTCCTCGGGCCGCGAGGATGTCACCGGCGCCAATGTGCTGGTGGCCATCTTCTCCGAACGGGAAAGCCACGCCGCCTACTTCCTGCAGGAGCAGGACATGACGCGCTATGATGCGGTGAATTTCATCGCCCATGGCATCGCCAAGAAGGCGGGCGCGGCGACCGACGGCGGCAAGCCGGTCAAGGGCGCCGACGACGAGGAAAAGGCCGCGGTGAAGACCGGCGGCGAGGCGCTGGACGCCTACTGCGTCAACCTCAATGAGAAGGCCAAGGAGGGCAAGGTCGACCCCCTGATCGGCCGGGCCATGGAGGTGGAGCGCGCCATCCAGATCCTGTGCCGCCGCACCAAGAACAACCCCCTGCTGGTGGGCGACCCCGGCGTGGGCAAGACCGCTATCGCCGAAGGCCTGGCGCGCAAGATCGTCAACCACCAGGTCCCCGACGTCCTGGCCAACTCCACCATCTTCTCCCTCGACATGGGCGCGCTCCTGGCGGGCACCCGCTATCGCGGCGACTTCGAGGAGCGGATCAAGCAGGTGGTCAAGGAGCTGGAGAACCACCCCGACGCCATCCTGTTCATCGACGAGATCCACACGGTGATCGGCGCCGGCGCCACCAGCGGCGGGGCCATGGACGCCTCGAACCTGCTGAAGCCGGCCCTGGCCTCGGGCAGCCTGCGGTGCATGGGCTCCACCACCTACAAGGAGTTTCGCCAGCACTTCGAGAAGGACCGCGCCCTGGTGCGCCGGTTCCAGAAGATCGACGTCAACGAGCCCACCATCGAAGACACGATCAAGATCCTCAAAGGCCTCAAGACCTATTACGAGGAGTTCCACAAGCTCCGCTACACCAATGAAGCTCTGAAGGTCGCCGTGGAGCTGTCGGCCAAGTACATCACCGACCGCAAGCTGCCCGACAAGGCCATCGACATCATCGATGAGGCCGGGGCCAGCCAGATGCTTCTGCCCGAAAGCCGGCGCAAGAAGACCATCGGCGTGAAGGAGATCGAAGCGGTCGTCGCCAAGATCGCCCGCATTCCGCCCAAGTCGGTCTCCAAGTCCGACACCGAGGCCCTCAAGCAGCTGGAAGCCGACCTCAAGCGGGCGGTGTACGGCCAGGACGAGGCCATCGAGCAGCTGTCTGCGGCCATGAAGATGGCCCGGGCGGGTCTGCGCGATCCCAACAAGCCCATCGGCTGCTATCTGTTCTCCGGTCCCACCGGCACCGGCAAGACCGAAACCGCGCGGCAGCTGGCCTCGACGCTTGGCATCGAACTCCTGCGGTTCGACATGTCGGAGTATATGGAGCGGCACACGGTCAGCCGCCTCATCGGGGCGCCTCCCGGCTATGTAGGCTTCGACCAGGGCGGTCTCCTGACCGACGCCGTCGATCAGCACCCCCACGCCGTGGTCCTGCTGGACGAGATCGAAAAGGCCCATCCGGACGTCTACAACATCCTGCTGCAGGTCATGGACCATGGCGTTCTGACCGACGCCAACGGCAAGAAGATCGACTTCCGCAACGTGGTCCTGATCATGACCACCAATGCCGGCGCCTCCGACGCCCAGCGGAACTCCATCGGTTTTGGCCGCGGCAAGGCGGAGGACGAGGTGGACGAGGCGCTCAAGCGGCTGTTCACGCCGGAATTCCGCAACCGTCTGGACGCCGTGGTGGCCTTCCGTCCGCTGGATCCGGCCATCATTCGCCAGGTGGTGCAGAAGTTCGTCATGCAGCTGGAGGCCCAACTGGCCGACCGCCATGTGACGATCGAGACCTCCGACGAGGCGGCCGGTTGGCTGGCCGACAACGGCTTCGACGAACTCTATGGCGCCCGGCCCCTGGCCCGGGTCATCCAGGAGAACATCAAGAAGCCCCTGGCCGACGAGATTCTCTTCGGCCGGCTGGTCAAGGGCGGCCATGTCCGCGTGGTGCTCAAGGACGGCAAGCTCGACTTCGAAATCGAGGGCGAGGTCCGCGAGCCGGGCGCGCCCAAGATCGAGAACCCGTCCAAGGACGCCGCGCCCGAACTGGCCGATTGAGGCTGCTCAGAGCGCTGAGACGATCAAAGCCCCGGCCTCGCGGCCGGGGCTTTTTTCATGCGGGCCAGGGGAGCTTCAGGCGATCTTGGCGGCGATCTGCTCGGCCAGGGTCTTCAGCTCCGCGGGGTCGGCCATGGCCCCCGAGGCATGGCGTCCCACCGCCACGCCCTCCCACCGGGGCAGGATATGGAAATGGGGGTGGAACACCGTCTGGCCGGCGGCCGCCCCGTTGAACTGGGTGATCACCAGGCCGTCCGGCTGCAGGGCCGCGCGCACCGCCCGCGCCACCCGCTGAACCCCCAGGATCAGCGGCGCCAGCACCGCGGGGTCTTCCTCCAGCAGGTTGCGCGCCGTGGAAGCCTTGGGGATCACCAGGGTGTGGCCCTTCACCTGCGGGAAGACGTCCATGAAGGACAGCACATGGTCGTCCTCGAACACGCGGGCGCAGGGCGCCTCGCCGCGCAGGATCTTGGCGAAGATGTTGTCGGGGTCGTAGGTCCCGTCCAGGCTCATGGCGCGCTCCCTCTTGGCTGCGGCTTGATTAGCAAGCGTGGGGCGTGAGGCGAAGGCCCCTACCCCTCCCCGCCCTCGCGGAAGGGCGAGTATTCCTCGGCCAGCCACTCCATCTCCCCGTCGACGGCGGCCTTTTCCCGGGCCACGAAGTCCTCCACCGGGCCGCGCAGGGCCGGGTCGGCGATGTAATGGGCGGAGAAGACCGGGCTCGGCAGATAGCCGCGGGCGATCTTGTGCTGGCCCTGGGCGCCGGCCTCCACCCGCGACAGCCCCCGCCCGATGGCCCACGCGATGGCCTGATAGTAGCAGAGCTCGAAGTGCAGGAACGGCACGTCCTCGGTACAGCCCCAGTTGCGGCCGTAGAGGGCGTCGGCGCCGATGAGGTTGAGCGCCCCGGCGATCCAGCGGCCGTTCCGCCGCGCCATGACCAGCAGGACCCGGTCGGCCATGCGCTCCCCCAGGAGGGAGAAGAAGGTCCGGTTCAGATAGGGCCGGCCCCACTTGCGCGAGCCGGTGTCCATATAGAACGCGTAGAAGGCGTCCCAGGCGTCTTCGGTCAGATCGGCGCCCGTCAGGCAGACGATCTCCAGCCCCGCCTGGGCGTCGCGCCGCTCCCGCCGGATGGTCTTGCGCCGGCCGGAGGACAGGTCAGCCAGGAAGTCGTCGAAGTCGCCATAGCCGCGGTTTCGCCAGTGATATTGCTGGCCCTGGCGCTGGGCGAGCCCCTGCGCCCCCATCCACTCCCACTCGTCCTGGGTGGGGAAGTTGATGTGCAGGGACGATACCTCGTAGCGTTCGCACAGGCTCAAGGCGCCGCCGATCAGCATGCGTCGCCCCTCGTCCGGATCCACGTCCGGACGCACCAGCAGGCGCGGCCCCGTGGCGGGCGTGAACGGCGCCGCCGCCAGCAGTTTCGGATAATAGCGCCCGCCGGCGCGCTCATAGGCCTCGGCCCAGGCGTGATCGAAGATGTATTCGCCCTGGCTGTGGGACTTCAGATAGAGGGGCATGACCGCCCCCACCTGGCCGACCTCATCCTCCACCGCCAGGTGCTGCGGCCCCCAGCCAGTGCGCTCCACCGCGCAGCCGGACTCCTCGAGAATGTCGAGGAAGTCATAGGCCACGAAGGGATTGCCCGAAGGCCCCGCGCAGGCGTCCCAGGCGGCGGCGCCGATCTCGGCGATTCGGCGGTGAATCCGGACCGCCGGCCTCAGGCTCACGCGGCGAATCCCTCGAAGATCAGATTGTCGCAGTGGGCCTTCACCGCCTCCCATTGGGCGGGTTCGCGCACGGTCCAGGCGACCACGGGCATGCCCTGGGCGCGATAGGCGTCGGCCTCGGCGCTGGGCAGGCAGTCAAGCCCCAGCGCCAGGAAGTGCGGCCGGGCGATGGAGACCTGCTCCAGCCGCGCATAGGCTTGGCGCTCGGCCTCGTCCAGGTGCTTGACCCCGCGATAGCTGAAGGAATCCAGCCCGCGCAGGACGCCCGGATAGCGGTCGGCGAACCAGGCGTGGGAATAGGGATTGAAGCCGATGACACAGAGCGGCCCGGCATGGTCGGCGATCACCTCGTGAACCCGCTGTTCCAGCGGTCCCACCTCGCCCCAGTGGGTCTTGAGCTCCACATGGACCATGGCCCGATGTCCGATCACGGCCAGGGTCTCCAGCAGGGTCGGGATGGTCTCGTCAGTATCCTTCAGCCGCATGGCCTGGAGATCGGCCGCCGTATGGTCGCGCAGGCGGCCCGGCTGGCCGGTCATGCGCTCCAGGCTGTTGTCGTGGAAGACCATGGCCTCGCCGTCGGCGCTGAGATGGACGTCCAGCTCGATGCCGTAGCCCGCCGCGCAGGCCGCCTGGAAGGCCGCCAGGGAGTTTTCCGGCGCGCCGTCCGGCCGCCAAAGGCCCCGATGGGCCACCGGCGGGTGGAACAGAAGGTCCCAGGCCTCGCCGAACCGATCCCTCACGCGACCTCCACCACAGCGTCCACCTCGACGGCGAAGTTCATGGGCAGCCGATAGACGCCCACCGCCGAACGGGCGTGTCGCCCGATGTCGCCAAAGGCGTCCACCATCAGGTCCGAGGCGCCGTTCACCACCTGGGGAATGTCGAAGAAGCCGGGTCCGGCCTGGACGAAACCGCCCAGCTTCACCACCCGGATCACGCGGCCCAGATCGCCGCCGCAGGCGGCCTTCATCTGGGCGATCAGATTGATGGCGCAGAGGCGGGCGGCGAACCGCGCGGTCTCCATGTCCACATCCTCGCCGACGATCCCGGTGACGCCGCCCTGGGCGTCGCGGGAAACCTGGCCGGAAATATGCAGCAGCGCACCGGCCCGGACGAAGGGCACATAGTTGGCGACCGGGGCGGAGGGTTCAGGCAGGCGCACCCCAAGGGCCGCCAGACGTTCTTCGACGGTGGACATGACCTAGTCTCTATCCCCGCCCAGCCCATGAGAAAAGCCCGGTCCGTCTCCGAACCGGGCTTTCCCATATTCCTCGGGGTCGCCCCCGGAAGGTCGCGCCTTAGCGGGCGGCCTGGAAGCGCTCGACCGTGGCGGACATGCGCTCGTTCAGGGGCTTCATGGTGTCCTTGAGCGAGGCGGTGAAGACCTCGGACATGCGGGTCATTTCGGCCATGTAGGTTTCGAGCGCCGACTTGGCGAAGGCGGTCTGGACCTCGACGGCCTCTTGAACGCTCTTGGCCTGGGCCAGCTTCTGGGCGGCGGCGACCTGGTCTTCCATCTGCTTCTTGGAATAGGCCACGGCCTGGGCGCTGACGGTCTCGGCGCCCTTGGCGGCGGCGGTCACCGAGGCGACCATGGCCTCCAGGTTCTTCTTGGAATAGGTGTTGGTCTCGGCCAGGGCGGCCAGGGACTTTTCAACGGCGTCCTTGAACACCTGGTTGCCGGCGAGGCTGAACTGTTCGGCGGTGGTCTTGGCGCTTTGGGCGGTCTGGGCGGCGGCGGCGGCCATGGCTGAACTCCTGGAGGTCGGCGCGGGGTCGCGCAAATGAGGGGCGGAAGAACTCTACGCAGGCGCAACATCCCATGTTGCATCGCAGCAGTCAACGAATTTTTGTGCACCGCACAATGACGGTGACGTGACAGGCGACCCGCCGCTCGCCTTTCAGGGGGCATGTGCGGCGATTTGGGTTCCTCAACAGGTGTTTACCCTCCCGCAAGGGCGGTCATGTCATGCTAGGCTTTCCTGGTCGGCGCCTCGGGGGGCGCCGATCCATCCAGACGAAGACGGACGAAGCGATGTTCAAAACCGCCCGCCGCCCGATTCTCGCCAGCTTGACCGCCCTGGCGGTGGTCGCCGGCGGACTGGCCCCTACGGCCGTTCAGGCCCAGATCCCCTATCTTCAGCTGCCGGCCCAGCAGCCGAAATACGCCTCCATCGTGGTGGACGCCGCCACCGGCGAGGTGCTCTACGCCAAGCGCGCCGACAGCCCGCGCTACCCCGCCTCCATCACCAAGGTGATGACCCTTTATCTGATGTTCGAAGAGCTGGCCGCCGGGCGGATGCAGCTCGACGACCGCATCACCTTCTCGCCGCGCGCCGCGGCGGCGCCCCCCACCAAGCTGTTCGTCAAGGCCGGGGATTCCATCACCGTCCAGGAGGCCATGCACGCGCTTTCCATCCGCTCGGCCAATGATGTGGCCGTGGCCGTGGCCGAGCGCCTGGGGGGCAGCGAGGCGCGCTTCGCGGCCATGATGACCCTGCGCGCCCGTGAGCTGGGGATGGACTCCACCACCTTCGTCAACGCCTCGGGCCTGCCCGACAGCCGCCAGATCTCTACGGCCCGCGACCTGGCCGTGCTTTCGCGTGCGGTGATGCGCGACTTCCCGCAGTACTACGCCCTGTTCAGCCAGCCCCAGTTCAACTTCCGGGGCACGGAGATTCGCGGGCACAACAATCTGCTGCGCCGCGAAGTGGGCGTGGACGGGCTGAAGACCGGCTACACCAACGCCTCGGGCTACAATATCGCCATCTCCGGGGTGAAGCATGACCGCCGGCTGATCGTCGTTGTGCTGGGGGGCGCGTCCACCGCGGCCCGCGACAACCACGCCCAGGACCTGCTGCTCACCGGCTTCGATGTGGCCGAGCGTCGGGAGCGGGGCGAACGGATCACCGTGGCCCAGAACCTGTTCGAGCCCGAGCCCACCGGCCAGATCATGCGCCCCTCCCGCGAACAGGGGGATGGGGAGCAGGACGGCCTGAAGATCGTCCTGGCTTCGGCTCCGGCCCCCGCGGCCCAGACCCGGCCGAGCGCCGCCGCAGCAGCCGGCCGCTGGCAGGTTCAGGTGGGGGCGTTCAAGTCCCGTGATCTGGCCAATGAGCAGCTCCGCCTGACCCGGCGGCGGTTCACCGACACCTTCACCGGCGCCGAGACCTTCGTCACCGACGCCAGCAGCGGCTTCTACCGGGCCCGCTTCACCGGACTGACCGAGAGCCGCGCCAAGGCCGCCTGCGAGACCCTCAAGGCCAGCCGTCAGGCCTGCATGGTGATCGGGCCGGGCTAATCCAACCGCGCACCGGGATTCAGGATCTGAGCAGACGATCCCGGGCGGCGTTCAGCTGGGCGGCCAGACCGGCCGTGCCGCCGGCGTCGGGATGGGTCCTGCGGATCAGCCGGTTATAGGCGGCCCGGATGTCCTCGGGACTGGCCCCTTCCTCGACCCCCAGCAGGGCGCGGGCCTCGGCCAGGCTCATGGCGCCGGCGGACCGCGCAGGGGCCTCGGTCCCGCCCCGGCGAGCCTGCATCGCCAGCCAGAGCCCGCCCAGCAGCAGAACCGGCGCAAAGGCCCAGCCCCCGCGCGCGGCCAGGAAAGCGCCCGCGGCGAAGGCCGCCATGGCCCCCACGCCGGAAACAACCCGCCAGGCCCGTTGTCCGAACAGGGGCTTGCCGCGGCCGATCCACAGGAAAAAGCCCAGCAGGGCGGCGCCCAGGGCCAGATAGAGCATCAGCCTATTCGGCGGCCAGCAGGGTCTGGCCGGTCACCTCGCCCAGGCCGAGCGCGGCGATGAGGGCCCGCAGCTCCTGACGGGCGGCCACGTGCTGGAGCGAAACCGCCACGGGCCGGATGGCGGGGGACAGGTCGGCGATGGTCAGGCCGAAGGGGAAGAGCTCGCGATAGATGACGCGGTCGCGCAGGCCGGGCCCCACGCGGAAGCCCACCCGGCGCGACAAAGCCTTGACCCGCTCGTCCAGGCGGCGGCGGTTGCGCGCCTCGGTGGGGGCCAGACGGTTGCGCAGGACCACCCAGTCGATGGAGCGGCCGTCATGGGCCGCGCGCGCCTTGCGGCTGTCCCAGACGGTGACGGAATAGAGGCCCGGACGTTTCAGATCGAGGGTCACCGGGTCCACCCCGCCCAGCATGTCGAAATCGACGAAGCTGTCATTCATCGGCGTGACGATGAGGTCCGCCAGACCGTGGGCCGCCCGGGAGATGGCCGTGTCGCCGCCGGGGGTGTCGATCACCACAAAATCGGCCTGGGCTTGGGCCGCCTCGAAGGCCGCGCGGAAGGCGTCCATGGCCTCGGCCTCGGGCGCCACGCTCAGCTCAGCGCTCAGCGGGAATTCCAGCGGCAGGGGCGCGTCGGCGCCGTTGGCGGCCAGCCAGGCCCGGCGGTTGCCGAAGAAGTGGCCCATGGACTGCTGGCGCAGGTCCAGGTCCAGCACGGCCACTCGGGCGCCGCCATACATCAGCGCCACAGCCAGGTGGAGGGCGATGGTCGACTTGCCGGCGCCGCCCTTTTCATTGCCGACGACGATCACACGGGGTTGGGACATTCGCCCTGCTCCATTGATTCGGCCAAGTGCGCCAATCGGTTAACGAAACCCTTACCGGCGCCCTTCCGTCAACTTGGCTGGGTCCCTGGCTTGTGGACGGATGGACGCACCCCCGCCCCTCGGCCATAAGCCCGCGCGACGTCCTCCAGTTGGAATTCCGCCCATGGCCGCCGAAAACCTGCCTATCGTCCGCACCGTGGCCGCGCTGCGCGCCCAGGTGGAGGCCTGGCGCGACAGCGGGCTCAAGGTCGCCTTCGCGCCCACCATGGGCGCCTTGCATGAGGGACACCTCTCCCTGATCCGCCTGGGCCTGGATCGGGCCGACCGGGTGGTGGCCAGCATCTTCGTCAATCCGACTCAGTTCGGCCCGAACGAGGACTTCGACCGCTACCCGCGGAACGAGGCCGGCGACTCAGCCCTGCTGGCGGGCGCCGGCTGTCACCTGCTGTTCGCGCCTTCGGTGCAGGAGATGTATCCTCACGGTTTCGCCACCACCATCACCGTGACCGGCGTCTCCGAACCCCTGGACGGCGCCGCGCGCCCGGGCCACTTCAACGGGGTGGCCACGGTGGTGACGAAGCTGCTGAACCAGGCCCGGCCGGACATCGCCATCTTCGGCGAGAAGGACTATCAGCAACTGCAGGTGATCCGCCGGCTGGTGCGCGACCTCGACCTCCCCGTGGAGGTGGTGGGCGCCCCGATCGCTCGGGCCGAGGACGGCCTGGCCCTGTCGTCCCGCAACGCCTATCTCGACTCCGCCCAGCGTCAGATCGCCGGTCAGATGAACAAGGCTCTGGCCGACGCCGTCGCCCGGCTGGCGGCCGGTGAATCGGTGGAGCGGGTGGAGGCGACGGGCCGGGCGGCGCTTGAGCGCCACGGCTTTGAGACGGTCGACTATTTCGAGGTGCGCCTGGTCGAGGATCTGTCCCACCCCGGCCCCGGCCCATGTTCGGCGCCGGCCCGCGTCTTCGCCGCGGCCCATCTCGGCCGGACGCGGCTGATCGACAATATGGGCGCCTGAGGCCCTACCAGGCGCCGGCTTCGCGAAGCTGGCGGGCCAGTTCCGGCGGCAGGTCGCCGGTCGCCGCCCCGTCCAGATCCGGGGGCGCGTCCTTGGCCTCCAGATAACGCCAGCCCTGAAAGGCCCGGCGCGGAGTGGGCGCCACACGTACGACCGTCTCGTCCAGCCGCATCTCACAGCGGGCGGCGGCGCCTTCGCCCACCGTGGCGATCTCCAGGATGCGCTGCCGCGACAGCACCTGGCCCTTATAGACGCGGTAGAGGCTGCCCCCGTCGACGATCTCGGCGGCCCGCTTGGGCGTCTGCCGGGTGCGCAGGATCCAGGCCTCGCCGCGGGCCGCCGCCGTCGCCCGCCAGTCGAGCAGCTCCTCCACCGTGTCGCAGCCGACGCACAGCTTGATCACATGAAGCGGCATGGGGACGGGACTATTCGGCCCAGCGCGGCTTGCGCCTCTCCAGGAAGGCCCGCACGCCCTCCTGCCCTTCCTCGCTCACCCGGATGCGGGCGATGGCCCGGGCGGTCTCCTCCATCAGGCCGTGGTCGATCCGCTCATAGGCGACCTTGTCCACCAGACGCTTGGATTCGATCACCGCCTGCGGCCCGCAGGCCATCATCTCCTGGGCGATGCGCGCCATGGCCTGATCCAGCCCCGCATCATCGGCCACCACCTCGCTCACCAGGCCGATCTTCTCGGCATGGGCGGCGTCGAACACCTGACCGGTGGCGAACAGGGCCCGGGCGGCCCGGGCCCCGATGGCGCCGACCACATAGGGGCTGATGGTGGCCGGAATGATCCCCAGCTTGACTTCGGTGAAGGCGAACCGGGTCTCGGCGGTGGCCACGGCCATGTCGCAGGCCGCCGCCAGGCCCGCCCCGCCGCCAAAGGCGCCGCCCTGGACCAGGGCCACGGTCAGGGCCGGGATGTCCCACAGGTTCTTGAGCATCCGCGCCATGGACATGGCGTCTTCGTGATTGTCCGATTCGGTGTGATCGGCCGCAGCCCGCATCCAGTCCAGGTCGGCCCCGGCGCTGAAGGTCCCGCCGGCCCCGCGCAGGAAGACCACCCGCACGTGCTCGGCGCCGTGCAGGGTCTCGAAGGTCTCCGAGAGCGCGGCGATCAGCTCGGCGTCGAAGGCGTTGCGCCGCTCGGGGCGATTGATGGTGACGATGGCCACCCCCTCCACCGTGGCCTGGAGCTGCACCAGGCGGGAGGTGGCGTCGGTGTCCAGTCCTTCCACCAGCGGATCGACGATCGGATTGCCCATCGGCCATTCTCCCGTTCAGGCGACTGAGGTCTTGCGGCTTGGCATAGCCCTGGCGGCGGCAAGACGCCAGCCGTCGCTCACCGCGCTCCAATCTTCGCAAAAATACTCTAGGCTCCGCGACCGTGGGCCACCTTCCCGACATAACCAGCGACACCGCGCTCGCCCGCCTGTTCGAAGACGACCAGGTTCAGGGCGAGGCCTGCTGGTTCTCCCTGCCCGGCGGCCAGGTCCTGTTCGAGCCGGGCGAGGCCGCCGACCAGCTCTATCTGGTGCGGGCCGGGCGGCTGGGGGTGTTCCGTCGTGACGAGGGCCAGGAGCAGGCCTTTCTCGGCGTGATCCGGCCCGGCGAGCCTGCCGGCGAGATGGCCTTGCTGGCCGGTCTGTCCCATTCGGCCCGGGTCGTGGCCCTGCGCGATTCCGAGATCTTCGCCCTGCCCCGGGACGTCTTCCTGGAGGCGGCGGAGGACCGGCCCGAGGTCATGCTGGAACTGGCGCGGCTGGTGGTCCGCCGCAGCCGCAGCATCGCCGGACGCGAGCCGGGGGCCGAGCCGTCGGTCTATGGCTTCGTCACCGTGGGCGAACCGGTGGCCGTGAGGCCGCTGGTGGAACAGATCGCCCGCCACATCATGCGGCAGGGCTATACGGTGGCGGTGGTGGGCGCCGAGGCCGCCTCCGCCCCCACGGCCTGGTATTCCGAGGTCGAGCGCGCCCATGACTTCGTCCTCTATGCCGCCGAGGGCGACGACCTGGGCTGGCGGGCGGTGGTGGTCCGTCAGGTGGATCGGCTGTTCCGCCTGGGCCGCGCCGAGGCGCCGCCGCCCGGGGACATCCGCCTGCATCCCAGCCAGCCCCTGCAAGCCCACCGGCTGGTGGACCTGATCCTGGTCCATCCCACAGCCGCCGACCGCCCCCGCCACGGCGAGGCCTGGAGCGCCGCCGCCGGCCCGGCCCGCCTCTTCCACCTGCGCCGCAACGAGGAGGCCGACGCCGCCCGCATCGCTCGGGTGCTCACCGGCCGTTCGGTGGGGCTTGTCCTGTCCGGCGGCGGGGCGCGGGCCTACGCCCATGTGGGGGCGATCCGCGCCCTGCGGGAACATCAGGTGCCCATCGACTTCGTGGGCGGCGCCTCCATGGGGGCCATCATCGCCGCCGGCCTGGGCATGGGCTGGAGCGACGAAGAGGCCGATCGCCGCATCCGCCAGGCCTTCGTGGCCTCCAGCCCCCTGGACGACATCGCCTTTCCCCTCATCGCCATGACCCGGGGAGAGAAGGTCCGCGACCGGCTCTATGAACATTTCGGCGATGTCTGCATCTCCGACCTGTGGACGCCCTTCTTCGCGGTCTCGTCCAACCTCACCACAGGCGCCTATCAGATCCACCGCCAGGGACGGCTGGTGGAGGCCCTGCGCGCCTCTATCGCCCTGCCCGGGGTCATGCCGCCGGCCACCCAAGGCAATGAGGTGCTGGTGGACGGGGCGGTGCTCAACAACTTCCCCGCCGATGTGATGAGCGACTGGCACCTGGGGCCGGTGCTGGGAGTGGATGTGACGCGCGGACGCAGCATCACCGCCCGGGACGTGGCCCGGCCCTCCTCCGTCTTCCGCTGGATCGCCTCGGGCGCCTGGCGGCAGGGGCCGCCCATCGTCTCCCTGCTCATGCGGGCGGCCACCGTGCCCACGGGGCGCGACCTGCGCGCGGCGCGCGAGAGCGTCGATCTGCTGGTGACGCCGGACATGACCGGCGTCGAAATTCGCGACTGGCAGGCTTACGACGCCGCCGTAGCGGCCGGCTATCGCGCCATGTCGACCGCCCTGGAGGCCCAGAGCACGCCCATCACCGAGTTGCGCCGCCGGCCCACCCTGGATGAGCAGAACGGCCGCAAATGGTCATAGACGCGGCAAGGCGTCTCGGTCGGCGTCTTCACGGTCTTGGGAATTTGCGACTCGCCGCCGCCGCCCCCATATTCGAAGCGTCGTTCAACAACTGAAAGGAGGTGATCCAGTGTCTCATTGTCATTCGTCGCAGTCGGTGACCGTGACCTGGGCCTCCCGCGAGGCTTGCGCCTAAGCGCTCGGAAGGTTGCGGGCCGCCGCGCTGCGGTCCGACAATGGAGAGGCCGGCCCCTGCGAAGGAGCCGGCCTCTTTCGTTTCAGCCTGATCCCAGCCGCGATCGTAGCCGCGGCCAGGGCAGGTCCTATCAGCGGCGGGGGGTGGTGGCCGCGCCGGCCACGCCGCCCACAGCGGCGCCCACGGCGGCGCCTTCGAGGCTGCCGCCTACTACGCCGCCGACGGCCGCGCCGCCCAGGGCGCCGGTGGCCGCACGTTCGGTGACAGTGGTGCCGCAGGCGGCCAGCAACAGGGCCGAGGCCGCGAGGGGCACGGCGATCAGGGTCTTGGGCTTCGACTTCAACTCGGACATCTCGATCTCCTCCAGGTTCACCCTAAGGAAATTCAGGCCCCGCCCGATCGGTTCCGAAAAACCGTCTGCGATGCCGCCGAGCGCGCCCTGACCAAGACGTTCAGAAGACGGCGTCGTCATCCTCGGTCGAGCCCAGGCGCTGCAGCACCAGATAGGCGGCCAGACCGAAACAGGCCACGCCCACAATGCCGGCGAACCAGCCCACCACGAGCGGGCTCAGAAGGCCGCCCTCGGCGGAATTGGCGCTGAAGGCCCACACAAGCCCGCCACCGAACAGGGCCAGGCCCACCACCGCCAGGACCAGCATCTGGACGATGTCCCGCCGGGGCGGCGACTCCACAGGGGCCTCGAAGTCGCTGAGTTCGACCTCGCCCAGGGTGTCGTCGATGCGCAGCACCGGGCGATCGTCCTTGGGCCCGCTGTCCGCCTGCGACATGACCACCGGCTCAGGCGGCGGGTCCATCACGTCATTGGCGGGCCGCGTGGAGGCTTCGAACAGGGTGGGCGCCGTCGGCTCATCCGGTTTCGCCTCGGCCGACGAGCCCTCCTCGGACTCGGACTCGGCATCAGCCTCCGGCTCCAGCTCCGGCGCAGTGAGGCTGAAGGGCCGTCCGCCCGCCACCATGGCCGTGGGCGGCGGCGGGGCCGACAGGTCATCCTGGGGCGCGGCCTCGGCGCGCGGGGCGAAGGACGCGACCGTCAGCGACGGGGCGTCCTCGGCGGGGGCCGTCTCCGCCTGCGCCGCCTCGGGGGGCGGCTCGCGGAACATTGCCTGCAGCCGGTAGCTGACGGCCGCGGCGGCGGCCTGGGCGGGGCTCGCCTCCTCGCCCTCGTCGGGAACGGCGGGCGTCAGGCCGGCCTGGGCGGGATCGCGCACCGCCACCGCCTGCTCGCCTTCCAGGGCCGTGGTCAGGGCCACCGGGGTCTGGCGCGGCACGATGCCCGCCACGTCGGCGTCGATATTGGGACGCAGCACGGGCGACGGCGCCGGCACCCAGCCCTCCATGGGGGTCAGGAACAGGGTCTTCTCGGCCGCGCGACGGCGGACCAGGGCGTCGATGACGATGCGCTCGCCCTCGAAATCGGCCTTGCGCCACAGCTCCATGCCGCAGGCGGCCTGCAGCATCTGCCCCTCATTGATCCGTCGCAGCACCGAGGAGCGGCGGAAATTCTCCACCCCGATATTGAAGGCGAAACAGCACAGGGCGTCGAACTGGTTCTGGTTCAGGGGGGTGTAGATGCTCTCGTTCACCGCGTGGGCGACCGCGATCAGGTCGTAGAGCAGCAGGGCCTCGGCGTCCTGTTCCGAGACTTCAGCACCCTCCCGGGCGGTGAGCGTATGGCCATAGCCGATGGTCCAGCGGCCATCGGCCAGCCGGGCGGATTTGGCGCGATAGCCCTCGAAGCGCTTGATCAGATCGATGGCGGCGCGGGATATCTGATGACGCGGTTTCATGGCCGTCCTGATCCATTTCGAAACACAGACGCACGGTCTGGGCTTCCAACGGCAAGATAGGGACCGCCTACATTAGGATCAGGGCCGCCAGACCGAGGAAGGCGAAGAATCCTGTGAAGTCCGTCACGAAGGTGACGAAGACCGCCGAGGAGACCGCCGGGTCGCGGCCCATGCGGTCCAGCACCAGGGGCACCAGGGCCCCGGCCAGGGCGGCCATGAACATGTTGATGATGAGCGCCGCGCCGAAGGCCAGGGCCAGCCTGAGCTCGCCGAACAGCAGATAGACCGCGACCCCCGTGACCACCGCCAGAATGGCGCCATTGAGCAGGCCCACCATCAGTTCCCGCGTGACCGTGCGCACGGCGTTGACCGCCGACAACTCGCGGCTGGCCAGGGCGCGCACGGCCACCGTCAGGGTCTGGGTGGCGCCGTTCCCGCCCAGCGAGGCGACAATGGGCATCAACACCGCCAGGGTGACGATCTGCGCGATCTGCGCCTCGAATACCTGGATCACGCTGACGGCCACGGCGGCGGTCAGGGTGTTCAGCAGCAGCCACGGCAGGCGCGAACGCACGATGTCCAGAACGTCGCCATGCCGGGCGCCGTCAGAAACGCCGGCCAGGGCCAGGATATCCTCGCGGCTCTCGGCCTGGATGACGCCCACGATGTCATCCACCGTGATCTGACCCACCAGCCGGCCGCCCGGCTCCACCACCGGGGCGGAGATCAGGTGGTACTTGTCGAAGATGTAGGCGACCTCTTCCTGGTCCATGTCGACCGGGATCTCGGTAACCTGCTCCATGATCTGGGCGAGCGGGATCTCCCGGCGCGAGCGCAGCAGGTGGCTCACCGGCACGGCGCCCACCGGCTTGTAGCTGGGGTCGACGACGTAGACGTCGAAGAACAGCTCCGGCAGGTCGTCCTCTTCCTTGCGGAAATGGTCGATGGCCTGCCCCACGGTCCAGAACTGCGGCGCGGCCACCACCTCGCGCTGCATCAGGCGGCCGGCGGTTTCGTCCTCGTAGGCGAGCGAGGTCTCGATGGCCGCCCGCTCCACCTCGGGCATGGCGGCGAGCACCTGGGCCTTCTTGTCCTCCTCGAGGTCGTCGACGACATCGGCGGCGTCGTCGGAATCCATCTCGCCCAGCGCCTTGGCGAGGATGGCCGGGGAGACGTGCTCCAGCACGTCCTCACGGATCTCGGTGTCGAGCTCGTTGATGACATCGCCCAGGACCTCCGGGTCCAGGTGGGGCAGGAGCTCCTCGCGGTCGTCCGCCGAGAGGAAGCCCATCAGGTCGGCGATGTCCTCGGCCCGCAGGGCGCCGAGGAGTTCGCGCAGCCGCTCCGAATCGCCGCGGTCGAGCGCGTCGGCGACCATCCGGACGAATTCGGGATTGAAGGCGTAGTCCTCGCCGAGCGCGAGGTCTTCCAGGTCTTCGTCGGCCTCCATCAGCTCGGGATCGTCCGTTTCGCGAACCATGCGGACCTCCCTCTTCGCTATGTGATGGACGGACTCTTCCTAGCCGATCGAATGACCCTGATTCACTGGTGCGGTCGAGAAGACTCGAACTTCCACGGGTTGCCCCACAGCGACCTCAACGCTGCGCGTCTACCAATTCCGCCACGACCGCTCGTGGTGAGGCGCGGGGGGTAGCAAACCCCCGCAGGTTTGTGAAGGAGAGTTTTTAGGGCCGCTCAGCCCCCGCCCGCCATGAAGTCGTAGACATTGGCCTCGCGCGTGACGGCGATGGCGATCTTGTCGTCGCTGATCTGGATTTCGCCCCGCGCCACGGGATGGTTGTTGGCCAGGATCCAGACCTCGTCATTGACGCTGGCGTCCAGGGGAATCACCGCGCCGCGACCCATCCGCAGCAGTTGCTGCATGGGCAGGGAGGCACGGCCCAGCACGACGGAGATCTCCACATTGACCGCCTCGACCTGACTGGACAAACCCACACCCCTGGCCACCTTCGCGCCGCCTTTGCGACAGCCGCGTTCGCCCCCACATTGAGGCCTCATGCTTGACCGCTCGTTAAATCCGCCCGGGCCGCCGGACTTTCGTCGCACCGATGGGGCCGCCGTCGAATGGGCGCTATCGCCCGGGCTGGTGGCGTATGGCGACGCCGTGGCCGCCATGGAGGCCCGCGCCGCCGCCATCGCCGCCGGCGAGGCGCCGGAACTCGTCTGGCTGCTGGAACATCCGCCGCTTTATACCGCCGGCGTCTCGGCGCGGCCCGCCGACCTGCTGGATCCCGACCGGTTCCCGGTCTTCGAAAGCGGGCGCGGGGGGCAATTCACCTATCATGGGCCGGGCCAGCGGGTGGCCTATGTGATGCTGGATCTGACCGCGCGGCGCCGGGACGTGCGGGCCTTTGTCGCGGCCCTGGAGGCCTGGGTCATCGCCGCCCTGGCGCGGTTCAATGTGGAAGGTGAGATTCGTCCCGGCCGGGTGGGCGTCTGGGTGGAACGGCGGGAGCCGGGCCATCCCCCCCAGGAAGACAAGATCGCCGCCATCGGGGTGAAGCTGCGCCGCTGGGTCTCCTTCCACGGCATATCGCTGAACGTGGAGCCCGACCTCTCCCATTTTGCGGGCATCGTCCCCTGCGGCCAGACCGAACATGGGGTGACCAGCCTGGTGGACCTGGGCCTGCCGGTGGCCATGGACGAGGCTGACGCCGCCCTGAAGGCGGCGTTCGAGACGGTGTTCGGTCCTACGCGGGCGGCTCAGCCGCCCGCGTAGAACCCAGGCCCGGGACAATCAGGCGGTGGCGCCGTAATAGCCCGCCACTTCCTCGCGCCAGGCGTAGTTGGGCTCATAGAGCCGGTCGTTGTCGTAGCCCGGGGCGCCTTGCAGGGTCTCCTTGTCCAGGTCGACCACGAAGCCGTCCTGGCCGGTGTCATAGGTCAGGACCGACCAGGGCAGCGGATAGTGCTTCTCGCCCATGCCAAGCATGCCCCCAAAGGCCAGGGTGGCGAATTCGGCCTGGCCGGAGAGCTTGTCGATGAAGATGTTGCCCACCGAGCCGAGCTTCTCGCCGGCGGTGTTGTAGACGCTCACGCCCTCCACCTTGTCGGCGGCGATGAGGCGCATGTCGGTGCGATCGGCAGGATCAGCCATGGAAGTCTCCTTGCGGTCGGGGTTGTGTCGCCCCTGAACAACCCCCCGCACCCGGCCCTGTTCCTAAGGCAAGGCTTTGAGACTCAAGGATTTCGCCCGCCTGCCGAGGCTCAGGCGAACTCCACCAGCACCTCGTCGGCGGCGACGGAGTCGCCCGCCTTGGCCCCGACGCTCTTGACCACCCCGTCACGCTCGGCCCGGATGATGTTCTGCATCTTCATGGCCTCGATGATGGCCACCGTCTCGCCCACCTTGACCTCCTGACCTTCGGTGACATCAAGGCTGACCACGAGGCCCGGCATGGGCGAGAGCACCAGCTTGGCCGTATCGGCGGCCTGGCGGGGCGGCAGGCGGCGATGCAGCTTGGCGGAGGTTTCGGTCAGGACCCGCACCTGCGCCTCGGCGGCCCGGTGACGCACCACGAAACCCTCGGCCGCGGGCCGCACCTGGGCGCTGAAGGCCTGCCCATCCAGGCGCCCGGCGAAGACGCCCATACCCGGGCGCCAGACCACGTCGGTGAGGGCCAGCGTCCGCCCCTCCTCCACCAGCTTGACATCGAGCCCCTGCGCCGTGGGCGCCAGCCGCACAGGGATATCCTGATCGCCCAGGGCCACGGTCCAGGCGTCGCGCCCGCGCCCCGGCCACGCCCGCTCGGCGAGCCTGTGGTGCATGGCGCAGGCTGCGGCCACCTGAACGTCCCGCTGAAAGGCGGTGGCCTCGGTTCCGCGGAAGCCATCGGGGAACTGATCCTTGATGTAGCTGGTGGCCAGATGGCCCGAGCGGAACCGCGCCTCGTCCATGACCGCCGCCAGGAAGGGCACATTGTGACCCAGGCCCTCGATCTGGAACTGCTCCAGGGCCGCGCCCATGGCGTCGATGGCCGCCATCCGGTCCGGGGCCCAGGTGGACAGCTTGGAGATCATGGGATCGTAGAACATCGAGATCTCGTCGCCTTCGCGCACGCCGGCGTCATTGCGCACCACCGCGCCGGAGGCGGTATCGCCCTCCGGCGGCGGTCCGTAACGAACCAGGCGGCCGATAGAGGGCAGGAAGCCGCGATAGGGGTCCTCCGCATAGATGCGGCTCTCGATGGCCCAGCCCTTGATGGCCAGGTCGGCCTGGGTGAAGGCGAGCGGCTCGCCAGCAGCCACCCGGATCATCTGCTCCACCAGATCGACGCCGGTGATCAACTCGGTGACCGGATGCTCCACCTGCAGGCGGGTGTTCATCTCCAGGAAGAAGAAGCTGCGGTCCTGCCCGGCGACGAACTCCACCGTGCCGGCGGAGTCGTAACCGACCGCCTGGGCCAGGGCGATCGCCTGGTCGCCCATGGCCTTGCGGGTGGCCTCGTCGAGCAGCGGGCTCGGCGCCTCCTCGACGACCTTCTGGTTGCGGCGCTGGATGGAGCATTCGCGCTCGAACAGGTGGACCACATGGCCGTGCTTGTCGCCCAGCACCTGGATTTCGATATGGCGCGGGCTTTCGATGAACTTCTCGATGAAGATGCGGTCGTCGCCGAAGCTGGCCTTGGCCTCGGCGCGAACAGCGGGAAAGCCCTCCTCCACATCCTTGCGGTCCCAGGCCACGCGGATGCCCTTGCCGCCCCCGCCGGCCGAGGCCTTGATCATCACCGGATAGCCGATCTCCTCGGCGATCTTCACCGCGTGGGCGGTGTCGTCGATCTCGCCCACATGGCCCGGCACGGTGGAGACGCCGGCCTTGGCGGCGAACTTCTTGCTCTCGATCTTGTCGCCCATGGCCGCGATGGCCTCGGGATTGGGGCCGATGAAGACGATCCCCTCGTCCTTTAGCCGCCGGGCGAAGCCCGCATTCTCCGACAGGAAGCCGAATCCGGGATGGACCGCCTGGGCGCCGGTCTGGCGACAGGCCTCGATGATCTTGTCGGCCAGCAGATAGCTCTGGGCGGCCGGCGCAGGTCCGATGAAGACCGCCTCGTCGGCCATCTCCACGGCCATGGAGTCGGCGTCGGCCTCGGAATAGACCACCACCGTGGCGATCCCCAGGCGGCGGCAGGTCTTGATGATGCGCACGGCGATTTCGCCGCGGTTGGCGATCAGGATCTTGGAAAACATGTCTGGCTGACTCAACGCAACTTCACCGCCGTACCCGAGGCGCTGACCATCAGCATCCCGTTCTCGACGCCCAGGGTTTCATAGTCGAGATCGACGCCCACGACGGCGTCGGCGCCCAGGCTGCGGGCCTCCTCGGTCATTTCCCGCAGGGCGATGTCGCGCGCCTCCCGCAGGGCCTTTTCATAGCCCCCCGCCCGTCCGCCAATGATGTTGGTGATGCCGGCGAAGAAGTCCCGGAAGATGTGAGCGCCGATGATGGCCTCTCCGGTGACGACGCCCAGGGTCCGGGCGATCTCGCGTTCGGCGACCGTGGGGGTGGTGGACGTGATCATCGATGCTCCCGACATGGCCCCGTCTGCGCGGGGGTTCTTCCGATGGACCGGGGAGAACCTTAGATTGGGCTCCATGAGCAAGCCAGCCGACTCCCCGACCACATTCGATCTGACCCCGCCCGACGCAGCGGAACGCAAGGCCCTCGAGGCCGACCTCTCCCAGGAAGAGGCCGACGTCCTGCTCCACCACGGCACCGAGGCGCCCTTCTGCGGCGGCCTGCTCGATAACAAGGAGGACGGGCTCTATTGCTGCCGCCTCTGCGGCCTGCCCCTGTTCCAGGCCCACACCAAGTTCGAGAGCGGCACCGGCTGGCCGAGCTTCTTCGCCCCGGTGCATGAGGATCACGTGATCGGGGTCCGCGACACCAGCTACGGCATGATCCGCATCGAGACCCGCTGCGCCCGTTGCGACAGCCACCAGGGCCACGTCTTCCCCGACGGGCCAAGGCCGACCGGCCTGCGCTACTGCATCAATTCGGTGTCGCTGGAATTCGTCCAGAACGACGGCCGCCTGCGCGACCCCCTGAGGCGCGGCGACAATGACCACCGACCGGAGCTTTAGGCTCGTCCCTCGAGCAGGGAGATGAGCGCGAACGAACGCTCGGCCTCCATGAGCGCTCCGTCCTGAATGTCCCAGGCTGCCGACAGGCCCGCATGGGCATAGGCCCAGCTCTGCAAGCGCGCAGGTTCCAGATTCGCCAGGGCCGAGATCTGCGCCAGACGGGCCCCAAAGCGCTCCGGGCAGATGTCTTCCACCCGAGGATTGCGGAACAGGTTTGCGTAATCATAGGCTCGCTCGCCCGCGACGCCCCAAGGATCGATGGCCAGCCAGCCGCGCGGGCCAAAATCCAGGACATTGCCGTGATGCATGTCGCCGTGGAGCAGGCGCAGTTCGGCCTGGCCTTCCAGCAGGTGGCGAGCAGTTGAGCGTGCGCCGTCCAACCGTGCCTCGCCGGATTCCAGGAGGGCGCTGAAGAGATGCGCCAGGGGTCGAGTCTGCGGAGGATCAGGCCTTGGGCGATGAAGCGCCGCGAGCACCTCACAGGCCGTCGCTGTCGCGGCCCGGTCGTCGCCCCCCAACACTACATCGGTGAGCGTGCGGCCTGCCGCCCGGAGCATCAGCAGAGCTTCATCGCGGCGGGCGAGCACGGGCGCGGCGCCCTCCCCGTCCCACCAGGCCATGATCTGCCCGCCGCGCCGCTCGTCTTCGGAGGCGGCCAGCTTGAGCATCGCCGCCGTGTCCCCGCGGCGCACCGGCAGCAGACGACTTCCGGTGTGGGGCATAAGCAAAGGCTCGCCCTCCGGGATCAGATCCCAGAGGGCGAGCCAGGGTGCGAACTGCTCGATGCCGGCGTCCATGACCTCCAGCGTCGCCGGAAAGCTGCAGGCCGGCAATGGCGACTAAAGCTCGCCGTCAGTGGCCTTGGCGAGGACGGAGTTGCGCGACAGGGGGGCCGGCTCGCCGGTGACCGAGGCGCGGTCCACGCGGGCCTGGATGCGAAGATTGTTCTGGACGTGCTTCACGCCCAGGATGTCTTCGACGCAGTGCTCGGCCCGATGCTTGGCGAACCGGTCTTCCACGAAGCCCGTCAGCGTCACCTCGCCCTCGCGGACAGCCACTTCGATATCGCTGGCGTCCAGCCAGGAGTCGTCGGTCAGACGGTGATGGACCTCATCGGCGATGCGCTCGTCGGAGCGCACATAGCCCTTGGGACCCCGGCCGCGGTGATTGCGCACCTCGTCCTGTTCACGCCGGCGCTCGGCGTCGCGGTCGCCGAACCAGGAGGCCACCTCGTCGCTGGCCCGGTCCCAGAAGCCGCGATCATGGTCGCGGTCATAGTCCCGTTCGGAGGATCGGGCGAGGCGTCCGCGGCGCACGCCGCCATAGGCCCGCTCATAGGCTTCCTCCCGCGGGGTGCGGTTCCAGCCGCCGCGGTCATAGGGCTCGGGCCGGCCGCCGAAGCCGCCGGCCTCCATGGCGTAGCCTTCGGGTCCGAAGTGGCCTTCGCCATAGATCCGGTCCTGATCGCCCGGCTTGGCGCCGTCAAAGCCATAGGCGCGGTCCCCGCGAGTCTCGGTGCGGCCTTGGTCGCGGCCATAGCCCCGGGTGGAATGGTCGTACTGGGCGCCGGTTTCCCGCTCGCCGAACACATCCCCGCGCCCGCGCTCGCCCTGAGCCTGCCCGTAAGACGAGACCGTGCGGCCGCCATAGCCTTCGTCCGGAGAGAAGGACCGGCTTTCGGAACTCCGACCGAAGTCGCCGCCATGGCCCGGGCCGTCCGCCCGGCGCCAGTCCCGCATCCGCATCCGCCGATCCTGTTCGTCCATCCAGTCGGCCATGTCCGTTCTCCCGTATTGGCTACTCTTGGAACACCGCGCGTCCGCGCGTCACTCCAGAAACCCAGCCACCGGGCGGCGGTTCCGAAACGGACGATGTTTAGAGCGGGATGTTGTCGTGCTTCTTCCAGGGGTTGGCGAGGGTCTTGCCCTTGAGGCTGCGCAGGCCCCGGACGATCCGCCGCCGGGTGCCATGGGGCATGATCACATCGTCGATATAGCCCCTGGACGCCGCCACGAAGGGATTGGCGAAGCGGTCCTTGTACTCGGCCTCGCGGGCCACGAGTTCTTCGGGCGTCTGGTTGCGGAAGATGATCTCCACCGCGCCCTTGGACCCCATCACCGCGATCTCGGCGGTGGGCCAGGCATAGTTCAGGTCGCCGCGGATATGCTTGGAGCTCATCACGTCATAGGCGCCGCCATAGGCCTTGCGAGTGATGAGCGTGATCTTGGGCACGGTGGCCTCGGCATAGGCGAACAGCAGCTTGGCCCCGTGACGGATAAGGCCGCCCTGCTCCTGCCGGGTCCCCGGCATGAAGCCCGGAACGTCGACGAAGGTGAGCAGCGGAATCTCGAAGGCGTCGCAGAAGCGCACGAAGCGCGCGGCCTTGCGGCTGGCGTCGATGTCCAGCACCCCGGCCAGCACCTGAGGCTGGTTGGCGATCACGCCCACGGGCTGGCCGTCCATGCGAGCGAAGCCACAGATGATGTTCTTGGCGAAGTCGGGTGAAATCTCGAAGAAATCCGCCTCGTCCACGACCTTCAGGATGAGCTCCTTCATGTCGTAGGGCTTGTTGGGATTGGCCGGGACCAGGGTGTCGAGGCTGGGCTCCTCCCGCTCGGGCTCATCGAAGCTCTCGCGCACCGGCGGGCGCTCGCGGTTGGAGAGCGGCAGGAAGTCCACCAGCCGGCGGACCTGGGTCAGGGCTTCCAGATCGTTGTCGAAGGCGCCGTCGGCCACCCCCGACTTCAGGGCGTGGACGCGGTAGCCGCCCAGATCCTCGTGGCTGACATCCTCGTGGGTGACCGTCTTCACCACATCGGGGCCGGTCACATACATGTAGCTCGTGTCCTTCACCATGAAGATGAAGTCCATGATGGCCGGGGAATAGACGTCCCCGCCGGCGCAGGGGCCCATGATCACGGCGATCTGCGGGATGACGCCCGAGGCCAGGGTGTTCTCCAGAAAGATGTCGGCATAGCCGGCCAGGGAATCCACCCCTTCCTGGATTCGGGCGCCGCCGGCGTCGAACAGGCCGATGATCGGCGCGCCCATCTTGAGCGCCTGCCGCTGGACCTTGAGGATCTTCTGGGCGTGGGCGCTGGACAGGGACCCGCCGAAGACGGTGAAGTCCTTGGAAAAGACGAAGACGGTGCGGCCGTTGATCGTGCCCCAGCCAGTCACCACCCCGTCGCCCGGCACCTTCTGGTCGGCCATGCCGAAGTCGGTGGCCCGGTGCTCGACGAACATGTCGAACTCCTCGAAGGAGCCCTCGTCCAGCAACAGGTCGATCCGCTCGCGGGCCGTCAGCTTGCCCTTGGCGTGCTGGGAATCGATCCGCTTCTGACCGCCTCCCAGGCGGGCTGTCTGACGCTTGGCTTCCAGTTGCTCGAGGATCTGCTTCACGCGCTCGCCCCTCCCTTCGGGCTTGTGGCGCAAAGGCGTAATGGGCCGGGCAAACCCTGGCAAGTTCACGCCAGGGCAGGGAAAACCCGCCTTACCCAGCGTCCAGGGCGCGGAACCAGCGGTCGAGCATGTCGGCTTCGAGCGTCAGCCGGGCGGTGCGCTCAGCGGCCTCGGCGTCGATTCCCCACTGCTCCTCCTGATAGGCCTCGTCCAGCCGCGACAGGGCCAGGGCCTCGGGACCGTCCAGCCAGTTCCGTCGCAGGCCCAGGGCCAGCACCGCCGAGCCGAACAGGGACGTGCCGAAGGCGAGCCCCGCCAGGCCAAAGTCGGATTCCGCCAAGGCCAGGTCGCGGACCCGGTCGAGGGTTTCCTGCGGCTGGTCGCGGTGGACGATGCCGGCGGCGCGGACGAAGACGAGGCCGGTTTCCCGCTCGGCCCGCTCCAGCACCGGCCCCCACAGCGCCTGCTGACGGGCCACCAGGGATTCGGGCTCCTCGGCGAAGTAGCAGAGCAGGTCGGAGGCGGCATAGTCGGCCACCGACCGGGCCGTGGCCCCGCGGGCGGCCGGAATGGACTCGATGGCCGTATTGGCCAGCCGCGTGGCGTGCATCTGGGCGACTTCCAGCACCTCGCCCTGGGCCGCCCATTCGTCGGCGACCATCTGCGCCAGGGCCCGGGTCGGCAGGCGCACGCGCCCGCCCTTGGGCCCCCGCACGGTGCGGTGATCCAGCAGGACGCCATAGCCGTCTTCGGCCGCCTCGATGCTCACCGTCTCGTAGAAGCGGCGCGGCTTTTCCACCGGCTCATGAAATCCACGTCTCAAAATCGACTCCATTCAGTGCGACGGATAGGGATCGCGACTCGTGCAATGGGTGCTTCGTCCTCCAGACGCAAGGAGAGGCGCATATGGCCGCGCCAGACAAAGATCTCCAGGCCGCCATCGCCGTGACCCGCTTTGGCCTGGGCGCGCGCCCCGGCGAGCTGCGTCAGGCGCGATCGGACCCCCAGGCCTATCTGGCCGCTCAGATCCGCTCCCTCCCCCTCCCCGAAGAGCGCCTGCCGCTCTCTCGCGCCCAGGCCCTGGCGCGGTTCGGCGAGGCGCGCTCCGCAGCGCTCAAGGCCAGTCGGGAACACCGTGCAGACGCCCAGGACCTGCGGGGCGAGGTCAATGAGCTGCGGCGGGGGCTGCGCGACGAGATCCTGGGCGACATCACCGCGCGGGCGGCCCTGGCGGCCTCCACCGCGGACAGCTTCGCCGAACGCTGGGCGCTCTTCTGGTCCAACCATTTCACTGTCGGCGCGGGCAATTTCACGGCCAATGGGACCATAGGACCCTATGAGGCGCTGGCCATCCGCCCCCATGTGTTCGGACCCTTCCGCGAGCTTCTGGTCTCGGCCGAAACCCATCCGGCCATGCTGATCTATCTGGATCAGAACCGCTCCATCGGCCCGGCGAGTCCTGCGGCTAGGGCCGCGGCGCGGCGCAGCGAGGGCCGGCAGACGCCGGGTCTCAACGAGAACCTGGCCCGGGAAATCCTGGAGCTGCACACGGTCGGTGTGGACGGCGGCTACACCCAGGCCGACGTCACCGAGTTCGCCCGGGCGCTGACGGGTCTGAGTTTCGAGGGCTTCAGCCAGGAGGGCGCCGGCCAGCCCCGCTTTCTGGCCGCCCGCCATGAGCCGGGCGCCAAGACCGTCATGGGCGCCACCTACAGCGCGGCCGGTCCGGGCCAGGCCGAGGCGATCCTGCGCGACTTGGCCGCCCGGCCCCAGACGGCGCGCTTCATCAGCCGCAAGATCGCCCGGCACTTCGTCGCGGACGAGCCGCCGCCCGCCCTGTGCGCCCGCCTGGAGCGGGCCTGGCTGGAGAGCGACGGCGCCCTGGACCAGGTGGCGCTGGCCCTGATCTCCGCGCCAGAGGCCTGGAGCCCGGAAGCCCGGAAGTTCAAGTCGCCCTATGAGTTCGTCATTTCCGCCTGGCGGGCGCTGGATGAGGCGCCACAGTCCCCCAAGGCGCTGGGCGTGCTCACCGCCATGGGCCAGCGCCCCTTCGCCGCGCCCTCGCCTGAGGGCTGGCCTGACGAGGCGTCCGCCTGGGCCACGCCCGACGGCCTGATCAAGCGCCTGGCCTGGAGCCAGGCCATCGCCCCCGCAGCGGCCCGGCAGTCCGACCCCAATGCCGTGGCCGAGGCGGCGCTGGGCGTCAGGCTTGGCTCTCGCACCCGCCAGGCGATCGCCCAGGCAGAGTCGCGCAGCGAGGCGCTGACGCTGTTCCTCATGAGCCCGGAGTTCCAATGGCGATGACAGCCCCGCCGATCTCCCGCCGTCATCTGATGGCCGCCGCCGGCGCCCTGGGCGCCCAGCTCGCCGTCTTCGGGACCAGCGCAAGGGCTGCAGAGGCCAGGCCGCGCCTGGTGGTCCTGATCCTCCGTGGGGCGGCCGACGGCCTGTCGCTGACGCCCCCCTTGGCCGACCCGGACTATCCGCATCTGAGGCGCGACCTGGCGATCCTCGATGCGGCCCTGCCCCTGGACCGGGACTTCGGCCTGCACCCGGAACTGCGCGCCGTGCAGGGTCTGGCCCAGGCCGGTCAGGCCCGCTTCGCCCCGGCAGTGGCCATGCCCGATCCGGTGCGCTCCCACTTCGAGGCCCAGGACAGGCTTGAGGCCGGCGCGGCGCGCAACGTCTCCTCCGGCTGGCTGAACCGCGCCCTGGCGGCCCTCTCTGAAGGCCGGCCCAGCGAGGCCCTCTCCATCGGCCCGGTGGCGCCGCTGATCCTGCGCGGCGCGGCGCCGGCCTCGGCCTGGTCGCCCGGCCAGGCTATCGATCCCGAAGGCCGGGCGCCGGCCCTGCTGGCGGCCCTCTATGCCGACGACCCGTTGCTCTCGGAAGCCCTTCGCCTGGGCTTGCGCACCGAGGGTCTGGCCCAGACCAGCCTGGCGGCCCTGACGGACGACACAGAAAGGCCCGCCGGCCCCCGCAGCCTGGTGGGCGACCAGCCCGCCGCCGGTCGCCGCCTGGGTCAGGCCGCGGCCGGTTTCATGAAGGGCGAGGCCGGCGCAGACCTGGTGGCCATCTCCCTGGACGGCTTCGACACCCACGCCAACCAGGCCGCGCCGCTCGCGCGCCGGCTCGCCTATCTGGACGCCCTGATCGATGGACTGCATGTGGGCCTGGGACCGGCCTGGAGCCACACCGTGGTTCTGGCGGTGACCGAGTTCGGCCGCACGGCCCGGGTGAACGGCACGGCCGGCACCGACCATGGAACGGCGTCGACGGCCTTGGTGCTGGGCGGCGGCCTGAAGCCCGGGGGCCTCATCGGCGACTGGCCGGGCCTGCAGGAGCCGCGGCTCTATGAAGGCCGCGACCTGGCGCCGACGCTTGATCTGCGCAGCCTGTTCAAGACCGTCCTGGCCGACCATATGGGCCTCGACCGCCGGGCGTTGGACACCGCCGTCTTCCCCGACAGCCAGATCGCCCGTCCCGTGGCGGGACTGGTCTAGCGCCGCTTGCGCCCGAAGGGTTCGGGGTCGGCCTCGTGTTCGTCGAATCCGAAGCGGGCGAAGCCGGCCTTCATCTCGGGACTGAGCGGCGCCTCCAGGATCAGCATGCCGCTGGAGGGATGTGGCAGGGTCAGCCGCCGGGCGTGAAGCTGCAGCTTCAGATCTCCCGACAGTTCGCCGGAGGCCTCCGTCCGGTATTTGGGGTCTCCCAGGATGGGATGGCCCATGGCCAGCATGTGGGCGCGCAGCTGGTGGGTCCGGCCCGTGTGGGGACGCAGAGCCATCCAGGCCGCCCGGGGGCCGGCGCGGGAGATGGTGACGAACTCCGTCTCGGCGGGATCAGCCTTGGGGTCGCCCTTCTCCGCCGGGACCACCATCTCGCGGTCGCCCACGCCCTTTTTCACCAGGGGCAGGTCCAGCACCCCTTCGGTGGGGCGGGGATTGCCGGACACCAGGGCCCAATAGGTCTTCTGCGCCTTGCGCCGGGCGAAGGCGCCCGACAGGCGGGCGGCCGCCTGGGGCGTCTTGCCCAGGACCAGCACGCCGGAAGTGTCGCGGTCCAGCCGGTGGACCAGACGGGGCCTGGCCAGGCCTTCGCCCCAGGCGCCCAGCAGCCGGTCGATATGGTTCTTGGTCTTGGTGCCCCCTTGCACGGCGAGGCCCGAGGGCTTGTTGAGCACCAGCACCTCCTCGTCCTCATAGATGACAAGGCCGCGCACAAAGGCGACGTCGCGGGGATGCAGTCCAGGCTTGCCGCCCTCGCCCTTTTCCGGCGCGTCGGGAAAGGGCGGGACCCGGACGGTCTCGCCGCCGTCCAGGCGCGTATCGGGCTTGGCCCTCGCCCCGTCCACCCGCACCTGGCCGGAGCGGATGAGCTTGTGCAGCTGGCCCTGGGTCAGGTGCGGCCAGCGACGACGGAACCAGCGGTCCAGTCGGACCCCGCCCTCGCCGGGATCGACGACGATGTTTCGAACCTCGCGCATCAGACGAACCTGCGCATGAGCAGCATGCCCGCAAAGAGCGCGCCCACCGACATCAGAACCGAGGCGCTGGCATAGGCGGCGGCGAGCGCCAGCTCCCTGCGCTCGATCATCAGGGCGACTTCCAGCGAAAAGGCGGAGAAGGTGGTGAAGCCGCCCAGCAGGCCCACCCCAAGAAACAGGCGCATGCGTTCCTGGTCGGCGACGCCCCGGTGGGCGAGCCAGGCCACCAGCAGGCCCATGGCCAAGCCTCCGCTCACATTGGCGACGAAGGTGCCATAGGGCCAGGCGGTCCCGAGATGCCTGAGGCTGGCCGCGCCCAGCAGGTAGCGGGCCACCGCGCCCGCACCGCCCCCTAGGGCGACGAAGATGATCTTGTCCATGGCCCCTTATGCCGGGCGCATGCGGCCGACGCCAAGGGCCGACAGCGTCGCGCCCGGCGCCTTCGGCCGATCAGCCGCCGGGATGGAAGGAGGCCCGCACCGCGCGGGCGTCATAGGCGTTGGGATCGGGCGGCCTTTGGCCGTCGCCCATGATGATCTCCAGGCTGTGGGCGACCGCAGGCCCGCCGCCCAGGGAGAAGGTGGTGCCAACGCCCACGCCGACGGAGGTGCGCCCATAGGAGCCGCTGCCGGCGCCCAGCGAGAAGCGCGGGCCGCCGGCCCGGTCCAACCGGCCGGAGGAGACCCGGTCGGTGACCTGAAACCAGTCATGCCCCTGGGCCAGGGTCAGTTCGGCCGCGCGCAACAGGGCGAAGTTGGCCACGTCCTCGGCGGGCGCGCCGGGGCCGCCCTGGTAGTTCACGCGGAAGCGGTTGGGCTCGATGCGGAACTCGGAATAGCCGGCGCCCTTGGGACCATAGGCCGGGCCATAGGCGGGCGACATGCTGGCGCAGGCGCCAAGGGCCAGGGCGGCGGCAAGAGACAGGGCGAGACGTTTCATGCAAGGCGAAACTCGCCTAGGGGACCGCCGTTCCCTCAAGCTGCGCCAGATGCAGCCGCGCCATCTGCTCGGCCATGTCCGGGGGGATGGGGGCTTCGATCCTGTGGGTCCTGCCGCCGTCCGGATGGGGGAATTCCAGCGCCCGGGCATGAAGCATGAGCCGCGGTACCGGCCCGCCCGCCAGGGTCAGGGCGCCGCCATAACGCACGTCGCCGGCGATGGGCCGACCGATGGAAGCCAGGTGCACCCGAAGCTGGTGCATGCGTCCGGTGTGGGGCGAGAGCTCCAGGAGCGCCGCACCCATCCCCGCCGCCAGGGTGCGATAAAGGCTCTGGGCGCTCTCGGCGTCCGGCGCATCAGGGGCGCAGACCCGCATATAGGCCTCGCGACCGATCTCTTCCCGGCGCAGGGGCTTGTCGATCAGGCCGGCGGGCGGCTCGGGCGGGCCGGGGGTGACCAGAGCCAGATAGGCCTTGGAAAACCGCCGCGCCATCATCGCCTTGCCCAGGGCCCCGGCGGCGGGCTTGGTCTTGGCCGTCAGGATGACGCCGGAGGTGTCGCGGTCCAGCCGGTGGATCAGCCTCGGGCGCGCCTTGCCCGGCCGGGCGAAGGCGTAGAGCAGCTCATCCAGGGTGTTCACCTGGCCCCGCCCGCCCTGGCTGGAAAGACCGGCCGGCTTGTTCAGGGCCAGGATGTGGGCGTCCTCGAAGATGACCAGGCTCCGGACCAGGTCGATCTCTTCGCGCGACAGGACGATGGGCGGCCGCCCGCCCCCGCCAGCCGGGCCGGCCGGTCGCTTCATGAGCGGGACTTCCGCGCGCGCAGCTCGGCCCAGCGGTCCAGCCGCGCCTTGATGGGTCCCTCGGCGCCCTCGCCCCTGGGGGCGTAGAAGACGCGGCGGTCCATGCCGTCCGGGAAGTAGTTCTGCCCCGAGAAGCCGTCCTCGGCATCGTGGTCATAGGCGTAGCCCTGGCCATAGCCCAGGTCGCGCATGAGCCGGGTGGGCGCGTTGCGTATGTGGGCCGGGGGCATGAGAGAGCCGGTCTCCCGGGCGGCCTTCTGGGCGGCCTTGAAGGCGGCGTAGACCGCGTTGGACTTGGGCGCCGTGGCCAGATGGACCACCAGCTGCGCCAGGGCGATCTCGCCCTCCGGACTGCCCAGGAAGTCGTAGGTGTCCTTGGCGGCGATGGCCAGGACCAGGGCGGTGGGGTCGGCCTCGCCGATATCCTCGGCGGCGGTGCGCACCAGGCGGCGGGCGAGATAGAGCGGATCCTCCCCGCCCCCCAGCATCCGCGCCAGCCAGTAGAGCGCCGCGTCCGGGTCGGAGCCGCGGATCGACTTATGCAGGGCCGAGATGAGGTTGTAGTGCTCCTCCCGGTCCTTGTCATAGGCCGGGCTGCGCTTTTGCAGGATCTGGCCAAGCTCGGCGGTGGACAGGGGCTTGGCCGCCCCGATGTTCAGCAGGGTCTCGGCCAGGGTCAGCAGGTAGCGGCCGTCCCCGTCGGCCAGGGCGATGAGGGCGGTGCGGGCCTCGGCCTCCAGCGGCAGGGGGCGTCCCTCATGGGCCTCGGCCTTGGCCAGCAGCTGTTCCAGGGCCTCGTCGTCCAGGCGCTTGAGCACGAAGACCTGGGCGCGGGACAGAAGCGCCCCGTTGAGCTCGAAGGACGGGTTCTCGGTGGTGGCCCCCACCAGGGTGACGATCCCCTCCTCCACGAACGGCAGGAAGCCGTCCTGCTGGGCCCGGTTGAAGCGGTGGATCTCGTCCACGAACAGCAGGGTCGACTGGCCGGCCGCCCGGCGCGCCCGGGCCTGCTCGAAGGCCTTCTTCAGATCGGCGACCCCGGAGAAGACCGCCGACAGCTGCTGAAACTCATAGCCCGCCGCCTTGGCCAGCAGCCGGGCGATGGTGGTCTTGCCCGTGCCCGGCGGCCCCCAGAGGATCATGGAGGACAGGCGCCTGGCCTGCGCCATGCGGCCGATGGGGCCTGCCTCCCCCAGCAGGTGGTCCTGACCCACCACGTCGTCCAGGCTCTGGGGCCGGAGGCGGTCGGCCAGGGGGGCGGGGGCGTGCGGGGTCAGGCCCGCGGCTTCGAAC
>NZ_DAIMHV010000015.1:0-34896 GCF_036723115.1 Phenylobacterium sp.
AGCGGGGATCGCCGCGGTGATCCCCGCGCCGGTCCCAGTTGTTGTCCCGCCGGTCCCAGTTGTTGTCGCGACGATCCCACGACTGCGCCTGCGCGGTTGTGGCCGAGGCCATGATGGGGCCGGCCACCGCCGCCACCGCCGCCAGGCTTAAGATCAGACGCTTCATGCACGTCTCCATTCCTTCCGGACCTTCGGCGAGCGCCGCAGGGCCACGTCAATCCCCCGATAACCAAAGCTTGGGGGCGTTGGCGTGAACCCTGGCTGAACATCTTTGTCAGCTTGGCCCGGCGGCTATCCTCACTGGATGAGGTTGCGCACGACCTCGGCGATCAGCCCGGTCTGGGTCTGGGCCAGATAGACGTCGCCGTCCACGCGGACCCAGCGATAGCCGGCCGGCGCCGGACGCAGATTGTACCGCTGGGGCTCGACGACGTAGTAGGTCCGCTCCACCACATAGGTGCGCGGCATGTACTGACCCTGGCGCCACGCCTTGCGCGCCTGGCCGGGGGGCATGCCATGAGGATGCCCTTTGGCGCGGTGCGCCCCCTTGGCGTGCGGCGGACCCTTGGCGTGGGGCGCATAGTAGTGCCGCTCGCCCTTGGGATGCGCCTGGCCGACAGACGGAGCGGCGAAGGCAAGGGCGAGAGCGGCGGTCATGATCACGGTTTTCATGGCGTTTCTCCGGGGTGTCACAGGTCCCTCGGCGAAGAAAACGAGCAACGCGGCCGTTGGCTCCCGGCAAGTCTTCGTAGCGGACGCCTGTTAACCGCCATTCCATAGAGATTTCCAGGAGTTAACCTGTCGGAGACAGAATCTGACGCGCCAAATCGAGTCGCGCTTCGACTTAACCATATGTTCAGTCGATCTAGACTTTCCTGCGCTCATGAAAAGCCAGCCGGGGGCAGAACCGACCTCGGCTTTCAAGGGAAGACAAGATGTCTATGACCATGGAGACGGGGCCCGCCGAAGGCCTGCCCGTGCCAGGACCGGAAGCTTCGGGCGACGAACTGTTCCGCCTGGGGATGCTGTATTCCACCGGCCAGGGCGGGGCGCCGCTGGACTATGTCTCGGCGCACATGCTGTTCAATCTGGCGGCCATGCGCGGCTCGGTGGAAGCCAAGATCTACCGCAAGGAACTCTCGCAGGAGATGGCGTCCGAAGAGGTCGCCGAAGCCCAGCGCGCCGCCCGCGAGTGGCTGGCCCAGGCTTGAGCCGGCGAAGGCTGTTCCAGACCCGGCGCCCAGCGGCGCCTGGCCTGCCTCAGTTCAGCCCCTGCTCGTTCAGGGCGTAGCTGAACCCGAACTGGATCGGCGAGAGGTCGCGGAAGTACTGCTGGACGAAGAGCCCGGCGTTGGCGACCCCGCTTCTGGGCACATAGACGATGTCGAATCGCCGCAGGGGCACCAGGTCCGCGGCCGGATTGCGCAGGCCCGACAAAAGGTCTGCGGTGCGCATCATGCCCTGTCCCCCCTGGCCCCGGCGCAGGATGATCACCTTGCTGCGGTCGGCCGTGGGGCGGAAACCGCCCGCCTGAATGACGGCCCGCAGGGCGTCGGCGTCCCCGGCCATGTCATAGATGCCGGGCGTCCCCACCTCGCCCCCCACGAACACCTTCAGCGGCGCAGCCTTGGCGGTGACGAACACCTCCGGGCGCACCAGATGGGCGGCATAGGCCTGGGACAGCGCCGCCTCGACCTGAAGGGCCGTCCGATCGGCGGCCATGACGGGGGGCACCAGGGGCAGGGTGATGCGCCCGTCGGGCTGCACGGTCACCGTCTTGCTGAGCTCCGGCGCCGAGGGGATCAAGACCTCCAGCTCATCTCCCGGATAGAGCCGGTAGGGGGGCTCATAATCGGTCCATTGGGCATAGGGGATGTCGGCGAAGGGCGTGGCCGGCTCAGCCGGCGCCAGGCCCACGAGACTGGCGCCTGGCACATGACGCGCCCCGCCGCAGCCGGTCACCGCCAGGACGGCGAGCCCCGTCGCCAAGAGGGTCGAAATGCGCCGTTTCATCATGGCCCCAGGGTTAACAGGAATGGGTAACGAAGTCTTAAGCGCGCCCGGCGACGGTCCGATCTCATCCGCTGGGAGCCCCCGGAATCGCTATGGCCGCCTCGAGCGCCTGGACCATGAGAGCTTACGATCCGGCGCCCCGTTCTGACTGGGCGGCGCGGCCCCGGTATGCGCCTTCCGATTTCGTGGTTCTGCTGTGGCGTGAGCGCTTTCTCATGCTGGCCGTCTTCGCGGTTCTGATGATCCTGGGGACCCTGGCGGCCTTCAGCCTGAAGACGACCTACGCCGCCAATTCCAGTGTGCTCGTCAGGCTGGGACAGGAATATGTCTATGAGCCGCGGGCCGGCGATGCGGGCCGGGGGGCGGTGCCTGATTCCGACCAGGTGCTGCAGTCCGAGGTGGAGATCCTGGGGTCGGCTGAGCTCAAGCAGAAGGTGATCGACCGGCTGGGCCTGGCGCGCATCTATCCGGAACTGGCCAAGACCTATGCAGGCGCAGGTCCCGAAGAGAAGCAGGTGATCACCGCCAAGGCGATCCGGGCCATGGAGACGAGCCTGAAAATCGGAACCGCCCCCGACACCCCCATCGTGCGCCTGAGCTTCGAGCACGAGGATCCCAAGGTGGCGGCGCTGGTGCTGAACACGCTGCTGGAGGAGTACCTGGTCCATCGCCGGCGCGTGCTGGTGGAGGTCGACGCCCCGGCGCTCCTCACCCAGAAGCGGGCCTTCGAGACCCGGCTCGCCGAAGCCGACGCCGCCTATGAGGCCTTCCTCACCAGCAATCGCATCGCCGACTTCGTCGCCGAAAAGGCCGCGCTTTCGCAGCTTCAGGCGCAGGTGGAGCAGCAGAAGTATCAGACCGAGGCGCAGCTGCAGGACCGCTCCGGCCGGCTGGCCGGCCTGCGCGCCCAGATGGGGCAGGTATCCCCCGAGATCGGCCTGTTCCGCGACGAGAACAACACCGCCGCCCAGAAGCTGGTGGAGCTGAAGCTCCAGCGGGAGGACCTGCTCGGCCGCTACCGGGCCGACGCCCAGCCCGTGCGGGACCTGGACGCCCAGATCGCCCGCCTGGAGGCCGGCATCGCCGCGGGGCGGACCACGGGGGAGGGCGCCCGGCGGGTGGGCGTCAATCCGGTCTGGCAGACCCTTCAGACCGAGAAGTTCCAGATGGAGGCTGAGGTCGCCGCCCTGCGCCAGTCCCTGACCGCGCTGAACGAGCAGCTGCGCCAACTGACCGATCGACGCCTCAAGCTGGCCGAATTGGAGCCCCGATTCCTGGCGCTCAGCCTCGATCGCGACGTGCTCCAGGCCAATGTGCGGGACTTCGCGGTGAAGGAAGAGCAGAACCGGGCGGCCCGCGAGATCGCCGCGGCCACCAACGACAACATCCGCATCGTCCAGCGCGCCACCCCGCCGGCCCGGGGCAAGAGCCTGCGCAAGCCGGTCTTCGTCCTGGCCTTCCTGTTCGCCGGTTTCACGGCCCTTTGCGCGGGCCTGCTGCGCATGTTCCTGCGCCCGGGCCTGCCCACTCCGCAATCGGCCGCCCGCACCCTGGATCTGCCGGTGCTGGGCGCAGCACCGATGAAAGGGTGAGCGCATGGTCCCTGCGGCGGCGACGTGTTTCGTCTAACCTCCGCAGAGTCTGTGTGCGGCGAGTCGTAAGATGGTGAACCTGAACGCCGAGATGGCCGAACTGTGGGGCGCCTTGGGCGCGCCCGCGGCCGGCCGTCCGCGCATCATCCAGGTCGCCGCGGCCCGCCGCGGGGAGGGCGCTTCCACCGTGGCCCGGGAACTGGCCTTCTTCGCGGCCCGGCGGGCCGGGCGGTCGGTGTGGCTGGTGGATCTCGACCTGCTCGCGTCGTCGCAATTCCTGGCCATCGGCGATGAGGCCGAACGCTATGGCCTGTTGGGCGAGGCCGCCGCCGCCAGTCCGGACGGCTCGATCTTCTTCAAGGTCCAGCCCGCAAGCCAGGGGCCAGACGGCCAGGCCTGGCCCGACGCCCGGTTCCTGGCCGCCCACCGGGTCGGGGCGGCGCGGTGGTGGGTCACCCGGTTCCGGCGCGAGGCCCTGCGCGGACGCCAGCAGGTTCACATCCTGCCAGAGGGGGAATACTGGGCGGCCCTGCGCCGGTTCGCCGACCTGATCATCGTCGATTGCCCGTCCCTGGACCGGTCCCAGGCGGCTTTGACCGTGGCCCCCTTCATGGACCAGACCCTGATGGTGGTGGCCGCCGACGAGCCGGATGTGCGCGCCCCGGCCTTCGCCCGCGACGCCCTGACCGGGTCGGGCGCCGACGTGGTGGGCCTGTTCTTCAACCGGGCGAGCGTCTCGCCTCCGCCCTTTGTCCGGAGCTTCATCCGGTGAGGGCCCAGCCCCTGGGGCCGGCCTATGTGGCCGCCCCTCGCCCGGCGCCGCCGCTGACCCTGTGGCGGCTGCTGCTGCTGGGGGCGGCGCTCTTTCTCCTGCTGGTCTACAGCCAGGCCTGGGTCTTCCCGCTGATGGGCGAGCAGGCCACCGCGGCCGAAGGCGGGCTGATCCGCGTCCTCTACCTGCCGGCCTATGCGGCGGGCTTCCTGCTGCTGGCCGCCGCGCCGGGCGCCAGCCTGATGGCCCTGCTGCGCCAGCCCTTCCTGATTCTGCTGATGCTGGTCATCGCCGCCTCGGTCTTCTGGTCCATCGCGCCGGACCAGACGTTACGGCGGGTGTTCGCCGCCTATTGCTCGGCCCTGGGCGGGGTGGTTCTGGCGGCGCGGTTCAAGTGGGCGGAGCTGGCCGAGGTGTTCGCCGCGGCCTTCGCCATACTGGCGGTGATCGCCTTCATCACGCCGATTGTCCTGCCCTCGGTGGGGGTGATGCAGGAGATCTTTCCCGGCGCCTGGCGCGGGGTCTGGCCGGAGAAGAACGCGCTGGGCGGGAACATGGCCATCGGCTTCGCCATCATGGGGGCGGCCGCCGCCCTCAATCCCCGCCGCTGGATGATCTGGTGCGGCTTTGCGGCCCTGGCCCTGCTGCTGACGCTCCTGTCCACCTCCAAGACCTCGCTGGTGGCCCTGGTCCTGGGGCTCGGCGGTCTGGTCTTCGTGGCGATCCTGCGCCGGGGGCCGATCACCCGGGTCGCCATGGTGTGGCTGGGCGTGGTGGCCGTGGGCCTGGGCGCGGGCGTGGCCCTCTTCGCCGCCGATGCGGTCTTCGACCTGCTCGGCAAGGACGCCACCCTGACTGGCCGCACAAAGATCTGGGCCGCGGCCATGAACCAGATCGAGCTGCGCCCCTGGCTGGGCTACGGGTTCGGGGTGGTTTGGGATGACCTGGGACCCTGGTCGCCGCACGCGGCCATGGCGGCCGAAGCCGGCTTCACCGCCCAGCACGCCCATAACGCCTGGATCGAACAATGGCTGGGCATGGGGCTTCTGGGTCTGGCGGCCTTCAGCCTGTTTTACGCCCAGACCTTGTTCCTGGCGCTTCTGGCCCTGTTCCGCGACAAGGGGGCCTATCTCGCCGTCCCCTTCCTGATCGTCTACAGCCTGATGACCATCACCGAGAGCGTGGCGGTCAGCTATAACGACTTCCGCTGGGTGCTGTTCGTGGCCATCGCGGTGAAGCTGGCCTGGCCGGACGAGGCGGTGGCGCGCCATCGCGCTTGACGGCGCAACGGCCCCGCGCCACCCTTCGGCTCACCGCTGAACGATGCGGCAGGAAGGAGGGACGGATCATGGCTGTGTCTGACGTTTCCGCCCCTCATTGCGTCCGCCCCTGATGCGCCGGTCCTGACGGGCCGCGCGGCGACGCCTCCTGGCCCATCTGTTCGAAGGACCTTCGAATTGCTCTCATCCTATGGCTGGAACGCAAGGCTCCAGCACGACTTCGCCGACCATGCCCGCCAGGGCCTGGTCGCCGCCCGCGTCATCGTCCAGCACCGCGCCCGCTATGTTCTGATGGGCGAGCAGGGGGAGTTTTCCGCCGAAGCCGCCGGCCGCCTCCTGCATCACGCCCTGGCCACCGACCTTCCCGTGGTGGGGGACTGGGTGGCGGTCACGCCGCCGCCCGAAGACGGGGTGGCCTCCATCCAGGCCGTCCTGCCCCGCCACAGCCAGTTCGTCCGCCGGGCGGCCGGTTCGGTGGAGAAGCCCCAGGTGGTGGCGGCCAATTTCGACGTGGTGCTGCTCACCACCGGCCTCGACGCCGACTTCAACCTGCGGCGCATCGAGCGCTACCTCACGGCCGCGCGCCATACGGGCGCCCAGGTGGTGGTGGTCCTGACCAAGGCCGACCTTTGCCCTGATCTCGAGGCGCGTCTGGACGCCGTGCGCGCCGTGGCGCTCGAGGTTCCGGTCCTGGCCGTGGCCGCGCCCCGGGGACAGGGGGTGGCGGAGGTGGCGGGCTGGCTCGGCCCCGGCCGCACTGGGGTGCTGCTGGGCATGTCGGGCGTGGGCAAGTCCACCCTGGTCAACGCCCTGATCGGCGCCGAGCGCCAGGCGGTGGGCGAGGTGCGCGCCCTGGACGGCCGGGGCCGTCACACGACCACCCACCGGGAGATCATCCTGCTGCCGCAGGGCGGCCTGATCCTGGACACGCCGGGCATGCGCGAGCTGGGGCTGTGGGATCCCGGCGAAGGGGCCGCGGCCGAGACCTTCGAGGACATTGAGGCCCTCGCCCTGCAATGCCGCTTCCGCAACTGCGGCCATCGAGGGGAGCCGGGGTGCGCCGTGCAGGCGGCGATCGCCTCGGGCGACCTCAGCGCCGAGCGTCTGGAGAGCTACCGCAAGCTGGAGCGGGAGAGCGCCTATTTCGAACGTAAGGAGAGCCCCGTGGCGGCGGCCGCCCATCGCAAACTGTGGGCCAGCCGGGCCAAGGCCAACCGTCGACGCCGGGAGGCCGAGGACGATTAGGCCCCGGATTCAAGCGGCCGCTGCGGTTCCGCCAGCACTCACCCCCAGGCGGGCGGCGGCCTCGGCGGTGGTGAGGATCTCCGCCCCGCCGGTCTGGGCGTGGTCGATCAGCCGGGCCAGGGCGCCAGGCGTGCAGCCCCAGGGGGAGGGGGGCTCGCGCACATCGTGGGTATAGAGGATCAGCCAGGCCTTGCGTGCGAGCGCCCGGTCCAGCCAGGCCCGCGCGACGGCCTCGCCGTCCGGCCCCTCGATCCCCACGGCGGGGAGCTGGTTGAGGTCGCTGCCCGCCTCGATCAGGCCGTGATGCAGGGCGCGCAGGGTGGCGTAACGGCCCGCCAGCCGCCCCTTGGGGCCGGCCGCCACGTCGCCATAGGGATAGGCGAAACTGGTCACGCGGCCGGTGTTCCAGGCCTTGAACGCGGCGAGGTTGCGATCTGCATCGGCCTCGGCTGCGGCGCCGCTCGCCCGACCGCAGTCCAGATGGCTGAAGGTGTGGCAGGCGATCTCATGCCCGGCGGCCGCCAGGGCCTGATAGTCGGCGGGCTGGGCATAGGTCCCCATGGGCCCTTCCTGGCCGCAGAGGCCCGCCGAGACATAGAAGACCCCGCGCGCGCCCCGCGCCTCCAGCAAGGCCACGCCCGTGGTGACGGCGCTGGCCGGGGCGTCGTCGAAGGTAAAGGAGACCATGGGCCGCTCCGGCGCCTGGGCCAGGGGGCGGCGATGGACCAGGCGCACCGCCCGGCGGCGGATCTTGCCCTTCAGCGAGCGGTCGGGCTGGTAGGCGTCGGCGGGGTCCATCACACCGCCTCGGCATAAAGCGCGGCCCGGTAGAGCCGCATGGCGAAGGCCCGGCTGCGCACGGGCGCGGCCTCGGCCAGGGCATAAGCCTTCAGCAGGGGCCGCCAGAGCCGCAACAGGGGGGCGTAGCGCAGCAGGCGGGCGGCCCGATAGCTGGGATAGGTTTCCACCACCGCGCGATGGGCCGCCACAACCCGGGCGAAATTGGCCGCCGACTGCTCATACTTGGCCGCGATCAACGGGGCGGGGTCCAGGCCCAGATGGGTGGCGGTGTTGTCGATATGGACAATGGGCCAGCGGCGGGCGACCCGCATCCCCCACTCCACATCCTCCCACCCCCAGCCGGAGAATCCCTCGTCGAAGGCCTCGCCGGCGAAGACGTCGCGACGCACCAGCAGGTTGGAGGTGAAGACGTGCTTCTCCGGCTGCTGGCGCCTTACCTCGGCGGGCAGGCAGTCGGCATGGGCGGCCATGGCCCGGTGCAGGGCGTGATCGCGCCTCGGGACCACCTGCTCCAGGGAGAAGCCGCCAAAGGCCACGGCGGGGTCTTCGACGTCGATCAGGCCCAGCCAACGGGCCAGGAAGTCGGCGCGGTCGGGCGCCATGTCGCTGTCGAGAAACAGATAATGGCCGGCGCGGGCCTGGGCCGCCAGGCGGTTGCGCCCCTTGGCGCGGCCCTCGTTGCGGGCCAGCGTCACCAGGCGGACGGGCAGGGCCATGGCCGCCACCGCCTGGGTCACCGCGGCGCTGAGGGGGGCGTCTTGCGAGCCGTCGTCCAGCAGGACGATCTCCACCGGGGCGGCCTCCCGGTCCAAGAGGGCCAGCAGGGGGCGCGGATCGTCGCCCTTGAACGGGATCAACACCGAGAGCCCGGGCTGGGCCGTGGCCCAGGCGGGATTGTCGAAGACGGTGGGGCTCATGCGGTCCTCGCCCGAAGATCGCGCACCAGGGCCAGGCCCCGGCTGCGCAGGGCGCCGATGTCCAGGACATAGGCGATCAGGCCGAAGACCAGCACGCCCGCAGACGCCTTGGCGGCCAGTTCGATCCAGCCCCCCACCGCCGGCACGGCGGCCACGGCTAGGCCCATCACCGCTGTGGCGGCCAGGACCTGGGCGAGCGTCCGCCAGGGGATGGGCAGGGCGATGGCGCGCCGGCCGAGCGCGATGGAGGCCGCCAGTCCCATGGCGTAGCTGGCCACCGTCGCCCACAGGGCGCCGTCCAGGCCAAAGCGTGGAATGAGCACGAGGTTCAGGGCCAGATTGGCCAGGGCCGGCAGGGCCATGGCCGCCAGCAGGGCCTGGGTGCGCCGCCCCAGGGTGAAGGCCTGGTGGAAGTAATAGGTGGTGAGTCCCGCCAGCAGGCCGCTGGCGGCGATCCAGGGAGTGACGTGGGCCGCGCCGGCGGCCATGTCCGGGCCGACCATCAGATGGGCCAGGGGCTGGGCCACCAGGGCCAGGCCCGCGGCGGCCGGCACGCAGAGCAGCAGCATGAGGCCCGCCTGCTCCCGGGCGGCCTTGGACAAGGCGCCCGGACCGCCCCGTTCCAGCGCCGCGATTAGGGCTGGCCCGCCGGCCGCCCCCAGCCAGATGAAGACCACGTCGAGGGTGCGGTTCGCCAGACTGTAGCCGGCGTGATAGAGGCCGACGGTCGCCTCATCCAGGAAGGTGGCCAGCACGAAACGGTCGGTGCTGGAGAGCGCCAGGGCCAGGATGAGCGAGAGCGCCACCGGCAGCCCATAGCCGAAATAGTCTCGGGCCTGAGCCGCCTCGAAACGGCCGGGACGGGCCAGGCGCGTCTCCGAAGGCGCGGTCCACAGGGCGCAGACCACGGCGGCCAGGGCGAAACCGATGAGCGGCGCGGCTCCGCCCAGGCCCGCAAAGACCAGGGCCGCGCCGGCCAGGAAGCCCCCGAGGGTCTGGATGATGTCGATCATGGCCGCGCCGCTGACTTCTCCGGCGGCGCGCCGACGTTCCTGGGCGAGCTTGGCGAAGGTGCGCGGCAGAAGGGCCAGCAGTCCGCAGATCACCGCCAGGCGCAGGCTCTCGCTCATGGGGATCAGCCAGGCCAGGCCAAGGGCCAGCGGCAGGACCACCAGCAGGGCCGCCCACGTGCGATAGACGGTGGCGGCGTGGCCGGCGCCCGCGCCACGGTCGGCCGCGCCCACCCAGAACCGAGCCATCGCCGCCTCGTTCCAGGTGAAGACCGCCGTGTGCAGCAGGGTCATCACCGAATAGGCCAGGGCATAGTCGCCGAACTGAGAGGGGCTCAGCAGGCGCGTGAAGATGACGATGGTGGCCAGGCCCACCAGTCCCTGGATGATGTTGACCGGCAGATAGCCGACCACCCCGCGCCAGAACATCAGCCGCCCCTCTAGCGCACGGCCTGCCGGTCCCCCAGCAGGCAGGGGATGGTCATGGCGATGATGTAGAGGTCGAGCCAGAGGGACTGGCGCTCGATATATTCCACGTCCAGCTCCACCCGGCGGCGCACGTCCTCCGGCGTGTCCACCGGCCCGCGGGAGCCATGGATGGCCGCCCAGCCGGTCATGCCGGGCTTCATCCGGTGGCGATGAGCGTATTCGGCCACCAGTCGCGCCGACTCCACATCGCCGGTCATCATGCCGATGGCGTGGGGCCGCGGCCCCACCAGGGACATCTCGCCCTTCAGCACGTTCAGGATCTGGGGCAGCTCGTCCAGGCTGGTGGCGCGGATGAAGCGGCCCACCCGCGTCACCCGGTCATCATCGGCCTGCACCTGCCGCGCGGCGTGGGCGTCGGCGGCTTCGTGGCGCATGGAGCGGAACTTCCAGACCACGATCTCCTCGTTGTTGAAGCCCTGGCGGCGCTGACGGAAGAAGATGGGGCCGGGGCTGTCCAGCCGGACGGCCAGGGCGATCAGCGCCATGACCGGCAAGGCGACCACCAGGGCGAGCAGGCCGACGCCCAGGTCCAGCAGGCGCTTGCTGATGGCCCGCCCCACATGGCTGGGCGGTCCGGCGATATGGGCCAGCGGAACGTCCTGCAGGGCGCGGGCGCGTCTCGCCTCCTGCGCCTCCGAGCGGGGCGTCAGGTCGTCTTCCAGCAGAAGGGTGATCTCGTTGGGCAAGGGACGCAGGGCCGCGATCACCTGGCGCACGCGCTCGCGCGCGCCGGCGGGCACGGCCACCACGATCCGGTCCACGAAGGGCATGATCCGGTGGTCGACCAGGGCGCGGGTGTCGCCCAGCACGGGCACGCCGCGCAGGGCGGGCGGCGCCCGGTCCAGCCGGTCGTCGAACACCCCCAGCACGTTCAACTCCCGCGAGGCCAGGGCTCGCCCGATCAGCCGCTCGGCCGCGGGCGTGGCGCCGACGATCACCACATTGGGGGTCAGCCGCCCATTGCGCCGCCACTGGCGCACCAGCAGCCACCAGAGGGCGTGCAGGCCATAGAGCCCCAGCAGCGCGCCGGCGCCCCACGGGGCCAGCACGCCGATGACGCTGGCCGTCGGCAGGATCAGGCTGAGGATCACGCCGGCGGCGGCCAGCCCCGCGGCCACGGCCACGGCGATCTGCGACAGTCGCCAGGCCAGGCCCTGACGGGCGCTGAACTGGTAGAGGCCAAGCAGGCTCAGGGCCAGCATCACGGTCAGGGCCGGGGCGACAAAGAGGCCGGCCTGCAGGGGCGCGGCGAAAAAGAAGGCGAGGCTCAGCGCCACCAGCAGAACGCCATCCGCGGCCTGGAAGGCCCAGGCATAGGCCTGGCCATGCAGACGACGCCGGGTGGGGCTGAGGCGTTCGGGGCGCAGGGGGCCGCGCCGGTCCTGAGGGCGCGCGCTCTCGGCCGGAGGCAGGGCGTCCTGATCCTCAAGACCCGCGGCGAAGGCGGCCTCGGCCTGCGCTTCGGCCTCGCGTCCGGCGTCTGGAGCAGCCGTCGCGTCGCGGGGACGGGGCGTAAGGCGGACCAGATTGGACATTCTGCGCGGGGGAAGCCTTCGAAACTGCCGCCCATAATGGGGCGCCGCCCCTGATCGACAGGTTAACCCGCGCGACGAAAGCCGCACTTTCAGGAAAGGCGCGCGCAAGCCGTTGCCCCCGCCGCCCCGTTTCGGCTATGGAAACCCTCCTTCGGAATCGAAGCCGGCGCCTGCGCCGCCCTTCGCGCCTGAGGGCGGGAGACAACCCGCTGAACAATCGAGCTGGTGACGTGGCCGAGTGGCTGAAGGCAACGGTTTGCTAAATCGTCATACCTGAAAGGGTATCGAGGGTTCGAATCCCTCCGTCACCGCCACCCATCTGCCCCAACGTCACCCTCACACGGTTTCCACCAAGGGTTTGCGCGGTTCCCGTGGCCCTGACATGCTCCCCCTAAAACCGGGGGAAACAGTATGGCGTTCGATGCGATCGTCGTGGGCTCTGGCATCAGCGGCGGCTGGGTGGCCAAGGAGCTCTGCGAGCGGGGCCTGAAGGTCCTGATGCTGGAGCGCGGGCCGCATATCGAGCACGGCGCCGACTACAGCCACGACCTGGCCGCCCAGCTGCGGCGCCGCGACGATCAGGTGCCGGCCGAGGAGCTTGCCCTGCACCATCCCTATTATCCGGGGGTGAGCTATGCGCTCTTCAACTCCAACCGGAAGTTCTGGGCCAGCGACCACGACCATCCCTATGAGACGCCGCCGGACAAGCCCTATCGCTGGATCCGCGGCTATCACCTGGGCGGCCGGTCGCTGACCTGGTGGCGGCAGTCCTACCGGCTGGCGCCGCAGGATTTCGAGTCCAACCTCAAGGACGGCCATGGGGTGGACTGGCCCATCCGCTATGAGGATCTGGCCCCCTGGTACGACCATGTGGAGGCCTTCGCCGGCGTCTCGGGCGACTATGACGAGGTCCCCCAGCTGCCCGATGGGGACTTCCTGCCGCCCTATCCCATGAATGTGGTGGAGGAGGCCGCCAAGGGCGTCATCGAGCAGGCCTTTCCCGGCCGGCGCATGATCATCGGGCGGGCCGCCCAGCTGTCGCGGGTGACCAAGGTCCACCAGGACCTGGGACGCGGCCGGTGCGAACAGCGGATGCGCTGCGTCCATGGCTGCCCGCTGGGGGGCTATTTCTCGACCCTGGCCGCCACCCTGCCGGCGGCCCGCAAGACCGGCAATCTGACGGTGATGACCGACACCATCGTCGCGGCCGTGGAATATGATCCGGTCAGCGGCCGGGCCACGGGCGTGCGCACGGTGGACCGGGTGGGCAAGGCCGGGCGGGTGTTCGAGGCGCGCCTGATCTTCCTCAACGCCTCGGCCATCGCCTCGGCCGCCATCCTGCTGAACTCGCGCTCTGAAGCCTTCCCGCGGGGCCTGGCCAATGGCAGCGATCAGGTGGGGCGCAACCTGATGGACCATGTGAGCAGCGCGGGCGTCACCGGCCGTTATCCGGGCTTCGAGGACGTCCACGACCCCGCCGACCGGCCCACCGGCGTCTATATTCCCCGCTACGCCCACATCACCGAGCCGGACAAGCCCTATCTGCGGGGCTTCGGCTTCCAGGGCGGGGCCGGGCGCACCCGGCGCATCGAGGCCCGCGCCATGGGCGGCGCCGAGCGCGAGGAGGCCACGGGCGGCAAGCCCTGGTCGCTGAGCCTCACCCCCTTCGGCGAGGTCCTACCCAATCCCGACAATCGGGTCACCCTGTCGGCGACGCGCACCGACCAGTGGGGCGTGCCGGTGCCGGTGATCGACGCCGCCCACGGGCGCAACGAACAGGTGATGATGCGAGAGGCCGCCCGGGACGCCTATGAGATGCTCAAGGCCGTCGGCTGCGTGGACATCACGCCCTGGGAAGAGGCGGCCGAGAAGATCACCCCGCCGGGCGACCGCATTCATGAGATGGGCACGGCGCGCATGGGCCGCGACCCCAAGACCTCGGTGCTGAACGGCTGGAGCCAGGCCCATGAGGTCCCGAACCTGTTCATCACCGACGGGGCGGCCATGACCTCCTCGGCCTCCATGAACCCCTCGCTCACCTATATGGCGCTCAGCGCCCGGGCGGCGAACCATGCCGTCGACCTGCTGCGCGACGGAGCGCTCTGACCATGAAGTTCGGCCTTCAGCTCTACACCCTGCGCCGCGCCTTCCGGGACGATCCCGTCGCCACCCTCGAGCGGGTGGCCGAGCTTGGCTATGACGAGGTGGAGTTCGCCGCCCCCCTGGACATGGACTTCGCCGCCCTGCGCCGGCGCATGGAAGCGGCAGGCCTGAGCGCGCCCTCAGCCCATGTGGGTCTGGATGACCTGCGCCAGCGTCCGGCCGAGGTGCTGGCCATGGGGGAGGCCTTGGGCTGCCGCTTCCTGGTGCTGCCCTATCTTACGCCGGAGCAGAGGCGATGGGACGAGGTGATCGCCAGCCTGGAGGGCCTGGCCGACATGGTGGCGGAAAAGGGCTTCGGCTTCGCCTATCACAACCATGATTTCGAGTTCGAAGGCCCGGCCGGGGCGCGGCCCTATGACCGCCTGCTGGCCGGCACCGACCCGGACCGGGTGGGACTGGAGCTTGACCTCTATTGGACGCGCAAGGCCGGTGAAGATCCTGAGGAAATGCTGGGTCGTCTGAGAGGCCGCGTGAAGCTGGTTCACCTCAAGGACATGGCCGAGGATGGCGACATGGCCGATGTGGGCGCTGGCGTCATGGACTATGGCCGCCTGCTGGAGGCCGCCCGCGCGGCTGGCGCTGAGCATTTCATCGTCGAGCACGACCGTCCGGCCGACCCCTGGGCCAGCGCGGCGGCCAGCCTGGCCCACCTGCGCGCCATCACTCAGGCGGCCTGAACCGAGAAAGACCCGGACGAACGGGCGCAGTTTTCGAAAGGCGGAGGAACATGAAGACCATCAAGGGACCCGGCATCTTCCTGGCGCAGTTCGCCGGGAACGAGGTGCCGTTCAACAACCTGCCCGACATCGCCCGCTGGGCCGCCGAGATGGGGTTCGTGGCCGTCCAGATCCCCACCTGGGACCGCCGCCTGTTCAATCTTGAGCGCGCCGCAGAGAGCCAGACCTATTGCGACGAGGTTAGCGGCCAGCTCGCCGAGGCCGGCATCCAGATCAGCGAGCTTTCCACCCACAGCCAGGGCCAGATGGTGGCCGTGCATCCGGCCTATGACCCGCTCTATGACAGCGGCGTCCCGCGGGAGGTGAGGGGAGACCCCGCCGCCCGCCAGGCCTGGGCGGAGAACCAGCTTTTGCTGGCGGCCAAGGCCTCCCGGCGGCTCGGCCTGGACGCCCATGTGACCTTCTCAGGGTCTCTCGCCTGGCCCTATCTCTACCCCTATCCGCAGCGGCCGGCGGGTCTGATCGAGACGGCCTTTGACGAGCTGGCGCGCCGCTGGCGGCCGATCCTAGACGCCTTCGACGAGGCGGGCGTTGATCTCTGCTACGAGATCCATCCCGGCGAGGATCTGTTCGACGGGGCGACCTTCGAGATGTTCCTGGAGCGGGTGGGCGGCCACCCCCGCTGCAACATCCTCTATGACCCCAGCCACTTCCTGCTGCAACAGCTTGATTATCTTGAATATATCGACATCTACCACGAGCGGATAAAGATGTTCCACGTCAAGGACGCGGAGTTCAATCCCACCGGCCGCCAGGGGGTCTATAGCGGCTATCAGCCCTGGATCGACCGGGCGGCCCGCTTCCGTTCGGTGGGCGACGGCCAGGTGGATTTCATGGGCATCTTCTCCAAGCTGGCGGCCTATGACTTCTCCGGCTGGGCGGTGCTGGAATGGGAGTGCTGCCTCAAGCACTGGGAGGACGGCGCCCGCGAGGGAGCGGCCTTCATCGCCGACCACATCATCCGCGTCACCGACCGGGCCTTTGACGATTTCGTGGCCACCGACGTGGATCAGGCGGCCAATCGGCGGCTGCTGGGGCTCGACCGTTGAGCCGCCAGGGCGCGCCCCTGCGGCTGGGCATGGTGGGGGGCGGGCCGGGCGCCTTCATCGGCGGCGTTCACCGCATGGCCGCCCGGCTGGATGGCCGCTGGAACCTCGTGGCCGGCGCCTTCTCCTCCGACCCCGCCGTATCGCAGGACTTTGGCCGGTCCCTCGGCCTGGAGCCCGCCCGCGCCTATGGCGACTGGCGCACGATGGCGCGGGCCGAGGCTGAACGCCCCGACGGGATCGAGGCCGTGGCCGTCGTCACGCCCAACCATCTGCACGCCCCCATCGCCACCGCTTTTCTGGGGGCCGGGGTCCCGGTGATCTGCGACAAGCCGCTGACCGTGGACCTGGCCCAGGCCCGCGCCCTGGCCGGGCTGGTGGACCAGACGGGCCTGCCCTTCGTCCTGACCCACAACTATTCCGGCTATCCCATGGTGCGCGAGGCCCGCGCCCTGGTGCAGGCCGGCCGGCTGGGGCGGCTGCGGATCGTGCAGGTGGAATATGTCCAGGACTGGCTGGCCCGGGACCTGACCGGCAACAAGCAGGCCGACTGGCGGGGCGACCCTTCGCGGGCGGGCCCCGGCGGCGCCCTGGGCGACATCGCCACCCACGCCTATCATCTGAGCCGGTTCGTCACCGGGGCGCGGACGGCGGCGCTCAGCGCCGACCTTGCGACCTTCGTCGACGGACGCCGGGTGGATGACAATGTCCATGTGCAGCTGCGTTTCGAAGGTGGCGCGCGGGGACAGCTCTGGGCCAGTCAGGTGGCGCCGGGCGCCGCCAACGGCCTGCGCCTGCGCATCTACGGAGAGGACGGCGGCCTGGAATGGTCGCAGGAAGAGCCCGACCTGCTGCGCCATGCTCCCCTGGGCGAGGCGCCGCGCCTCTTGCGGCGGGGCGGGCCTGGCCTGTCGCTGGCTGCGGCGGCCGCCACCCGCCTGCCTGCCGGCCATCCGGAAGGCTATCTGGAAGGCTTCGCGCAGATCTATGCCGACGCCGCCGAACTGATCGGCGCCCACCGCCAGGGACGCTCCCCCGATCCTCTGGCCCGGCTGGCGCCGGGGGTCGGCGACGGGGTGGAGGGCGTGGCCTTCATCGAAGCGGTGGTCGCAAGCCACGCCGCCGACGGCGTCTGGACGCCGCTGGCGGCATGAGCGCCTTTCGCCACGCCTTCGCCTGGTGGGCCTTCACCGCCGGCCGCCAGGTGGACGGCCCCGCCTTCCTGCGCGAGATGGCGGCGGCCGGGGCGCAAGGGGTCGAGATGCTGCCCGAGGCCCTGTGGCCGGCGGCCCGGGCGGCGGGCCTGCAGATCGTCACCCTGACCGGCCACCAGCCGCTGGAGGTGGGCTTCAACGACCGGGCCAACCATCCGGCGCTGAGCGAGGTTGTGCGGCGATCCATCGCCAGCGCCGCCGCGGGCGGGGTGGAGAAGGTGATCGTCTTTTCCGGCAACCGCGAAGGCCGCGGCGATGAGGCGGCCATCGCGGCCATGATCGAGGGACTGGCCCCCCTGGCCGAGACGGCGTCGGCGGCGGGGGTCATGCTGCTGCTGGAGCTGCTGAACTCCAAGGTCGATCATCCCGACCAGCATTGCGACCATACCGCCTGGGGCGCTCGCGTGGTGGATGGGGTGAACTCGCCGGGCCTGCGGCTGCTCTACGACGCCTATCACATGCAGCTGATGGAGGGGGATCTGCTGCGGACCCTGCGCGCCCATCTGCCGCTCATCGGCCACATCCACACCGGGGGCGCGCCGGGCCGGCGCGACCTGGACGACCGGCAGGAAATCCACTGGCCCGCCGTGGCCGGCCTGCTGCGGCATCTGGGCTATGACGGCTGGATCGGCCACGAATTCATCCCCCGCCACGACCCGGAGGCGGCCCTGCGTCAGGCCATGGGGCATTTCGCGGCGGCCGAAGCATGAGCGCCTTCACCGCCGCCCCGGCCGGTGCGCCAGCGGGCCAGCGACCGCCGCGCGCGATCAAGGTCGCCTACAGCCTGGGCGGAGCGGCCGATGCGGTCTTCACCACCGCGGCGGGCTTCATCTTCTTCTACTACACCGCCGTCCTGGGCCTCTCGGGCTCGCTGGTGGGGGCCGCCCTGTTCATCGGCCTGTGCGCCGACGCCGCGGTGGACCCTTTCATCGGCTCCTGGTCGGACAATCTGCGCTCGCGCTATGGCCGCCGCGCGCCGCTGATGTTCATCGGCGCGCCGCTCACCGCCGTGGCCCTGGGCCTGCTGTTCAGCCCGCCCGCCGGTCTGGCCGAGCCCCTGCTGTTCGCCTGGCTGGCGGCGGTTTCGGTGGCGGTGCGCGCCTTCATCTCGGTCTTCTGGGTCCCGTTCCTGGCGCTCGGGGCGGAGATGGCCGACGACTATGTGGAGCGCTCCTCCATCGTGGCCTGGCGGGTGACGGTGGGCATCCTCACCAGCGTGGTGATCACGGCCCTGGCCTATTCGGTCTTCTTCGCCGGGGAGGGGGGGCTGCAGGCGCCCGAACGCTATCCCAGCTTCGGCTGGGCGGTGGCGGCCGTGCTGTTCGTGGCCATGATGGCCTGTTGCCTGGGGGTCTACCGGTTCGCCGCCGGCCTGCCCAGCGCACCCTCGGTGGATGCGGCCATGTGGCGGCGACTGCCGGGCGAGGTGCGGGAGATCCTGCGCAATCGCTCCTTCCGGATCCTCTTCTTTTCGGCGGTGGTCTTCTACGCCGCGGTGGGCGCCAACGGGACGCTGAACGCGCACAGCCAGCTTTTTGTCTGGAAGCTGCGGCCGGAGATGATGCAGTTCGTGGGCTACGCCTATCTGGCGGGCATACTGGCCGGCATCCCCCTGACGCCCCAGCTCACCCGCCGCCTGGAGAAACGCACCGTGGTTCTGGTGGGCCTGGGCCTGGTGCTGGTCTCCTGGGTCGTCCTGCCTCTGGTCTGGGTGAGCGGCCTCTACCGGCCTGAGGGCTCGGCCGCCACCATCGCGCTCTCCGCCAACAGCGCCATGGCCGGCTTTGGCGTAGGCTTCGCCATGATCGCCTATCCCTCCATGATGGCCGACGCCGCAGACGAGCATGAGTTCCTGTTCCGGCGTCGGCGGGAGGGGCTCTATTTCGCGGGCCTGGGCTTCGCCGCCAAGGCTGCGTCAGGCGTAGGGATCCTGGTGGCGGGCGTGGCCCTGGACGCCCTGCGCTTTCCCAGGGAGGCGGGACGCGCGGTGGGCGTCGAGCTGCCTGCCGACGTGCTGGTGCGGCTGCTGCTGGCCTGGGGTCCGGGCTCGGCCCTGGTGGCCCTGATCGCCTTCGTGATGTTCGCCCCCTACGCCGTGGGCCGGGTGCGGCAGAAGGAAATCTCGGCGGAGATTCATCGCCGGCGCGCCGCGGGCGAGGATGGGGAGGAGGCCCCCGCCTGAACCACCTCGTCCTGTCCGGTCGGCCGCCGGCGGCGCCAGACGAGGAGCGCAACGACGAGGATGGCGAGGGCGGCCAGGACGGGCTCCAGTGCGCCTGAGGGCAGGGCCGCGATCCCCTTGGCCCCCAGATAGCCGGGCGCGAGCATGACGGGGATCCAGAGGAGAGCCCCGATGAGATTGGCCGCCTGGAACCGCACCCGGCCCATACGCAGCATGCCCCCCACCAGGGGCACGAAGGAGCGCACCGGCCCCGTGAAGCGCCCGAGGATCATGGCGGTCATGCCGGACTGATGGATGAACAGACGGGCCCGGGCCACCGTCCGGCGTCGGCGCATCATCAGGGGGTGGCGCAGAGCGCCCGGTCCCATCCAGCGCCCGGCTTCGTAGGAAATGGCGTCCCCCGCCACGGCCCCGGCCACCGCGAAGGCCAGCAGCGGCCCCGGCGCCAGGACGCCTGCGCCCAGCAGCGCGCCCAGGGCCAGCAGCAGGGCCGTCGACGGCACAAAGACGCCCACAAAGGCCAGGCTTTCGGCGAACACCAGCAGACCCACGATCAGGGCGGCCTGCTCGGGGTTGTCGGTGATCAGCCGGCCAAGATCAGAACCGGCGGCGGAGAGGTTGAGAGTCATGGCGTAAGGCGCGCGCCTGGCGCAGATTCACCGGCGCGCCGAGACCCGCGAGCGCCTAGGCCTCGTCCTCCGGACCCGTCGGGTCGGGCATGGGCTCGGCCGGTTCGCCCAGGTCGTTGTCCGGCGCGGTGCGGTGGCCAAGCTTTTCCACCAGGGCCTTGTGCTCGGCGACCAGACCGGTGGACTCCTCTCGCGGTTCGCCGGCCGCAAGGCCATAGGCCTGAACGCCGGGCTGCGCCTTTCCGCCATCGGGCGCATGATCGGCCTGCCGACGCGTGGCGCTGGCGGGGACTTTGGGATGGTCGGTCATGGCAGCCTCCTGTTGAGCGGAGGAGGCAACGGCTGGAATAGCGGGCTGTTCCCGGAGGCTTCGATGGCAGGCTGCGTCAGTTGAGCCGCTGGCTCGGAGTCTGCGACCCGTCCTCGTCGTCCTCGCGGGCCTCCATGACGCGCATCAGCTTGATGCGCGCCCGGTTGACCCGGCTCTTGATGGTCCCCAGGGCGCAACCGCAAATCTCGGCGGCCTCCTCATAGGACAGGCCCGCCGCGCCCACGAGGACCAGGGCCTCGCGATGTTCCGGCGGAAGCTGAGCCAGGGCCGCCTGGAGGTCCTGGATGGTGATGCTCCAGTCCTGGCTCGGCGGGCTTTTCAGCAGGCGGGCATAGTCCCCGTCCTCGTCCCGAACCTCGCGTCGCCGCCGCGACAGGCTGGTGTAGTAGGTGTTGCGCAGGATGGTGAACAGCCAGGCGCGCAGGTTGGTGCCGGGCTCGAATTTTTCGCGATTGGCCCAGGCCTTGATCAGGGTGTCCTGCACCAGATCGTCGGCGTCCGACCCGTTGTGGCAGAGAGACCAGGCGAAGGCGCGCAGGGCCGGGATCATGGCCACCACGGAATCCCGCCAGGTGTCGGACGTGCCCATCACTGCCTCTGAGCCTGAACATGCGCCCGGCACGCGGGCGGACAGCCAAGCAACGTCGCCCCGTGCCATCTGTTCCGGCGGCGCTTGGCCTGGACGCCGCCGGTCAAAAGGGAACAGACTCAGAACCTTCGCGTTCTCGCCCTAGACGTGTGAGGATGCCGCACGCCAGCAGGGGAGGGGCGCATGACGCCTTCGGACGACGGGGCCATCACCGAGGCCGTGACCTGCCACCCCGCCCAGGCGGCGCTGGACCGTTACCGGCGCGTCCGGGCGCGCAGCGAACATCTGACGCGCAATCTTTCGCCTGAGGATCAGCTGGCGCAGTCCATGCCGGACGCCAGCCCCACCAAATGGCACCTGGCCCACACGACCTGGTTCTTCGAAACCTTTCTGCTGACGCCGCATCTGAAGGGCTACGCCCCCTTCGACCCGCAGTTCGGATTTCTGTTCAACTCCTATTACGAGGCGCTGGGACCCCGGCAGCCCCGGCCGCAGCGCGGCCTCCTGACCCGGCCGTCCCTGGACCGGGTCATGGCCTATCGCGCCCATGTGGACGCCGCCATGACGCGGCTGCTGCTCGACGGTGTGGCTGGGCTCGACGCCCTTCTGGACCTGGGTCTCGCCCATGAGGAACAGCATCAGGAGCTGATCCTGATGGATATTCTCCACCTCTTCGCCCAGTCGCCCCTGAAGCCCGCCTATGGTTCGGGCGCGCCTTGTGCGCCCGCCGCCGATCCGGGAGAGATGGGCTTTGTCGGCTTCGAGGGCGGGCTGGTGGAGATCGGCCATGGGGGCGACGGCTTTTCCTTCGACAATGAAGGCCCCCGACACAAGACTTACCTCGCCCCCTACAGCCTCGCCGACCGCCTGGTGACCAATGGCGATTGGCTGGCCTTCATGGCCGACGGCGGCTACCGGCGCCCCGAGCTCTGGCTGTCCGACGGCTGGGCCTTCGTCCAGCAGATGGCCGAGCCGGCGCCCTTCTATTGGGTCGCGGGCGAGGATGGCTGGCGGGAGATGACCCTGGAGGGGCTCATCCCCCTCGATCCGCACCGGCCTGTGGCGCACATCAGCTATTACGAGGCAGAGGCCTACGCCGCCTGGGCCGGGGCGCGCCTGCCCACCGAGGCGGAGTGGGAGCACGCCGCCGCCAGCCTGCCCCTGGCGGGCAACTTTCTGGACCGCGACACGCCGCAGGTGCGCGGGGCCTCTGGCCGCGGGCTGCGTCAGATGTTCGGAGACCTGTGGGAGTGGACGCGCAGCGCCTACAGCCCCTATCCCGGATTCGCCCCCGCGCCTGGAGCGGTGGGTGAGTACAACGGCAAATTCATGAGCGGCCAGATGGTGTTGCGCGGCGGGGCTTGCGTGACTCCCCAGGGCCATGTGCGGCCGACCTATCGCAACTTCTTCCAGCCGCACCAGCGCTGGATGTTCTCTGGCCTGCGACTGGCCAAGGACGGACGGGAGACGCCCCGCCGCCGCTCGGCCTTCGAGGCCGACGTTCTGGCCGGGCTGTCGCGAACCCAGAAGAGCCTGTCGCCCAAATACTTCTACGACGCAGAAGGCTCTCGCCTGTTCGAAGCCATCTGCGAGCTGCCGGAATACTATCCCACCCGCACCGAGCTTGAACTCCTGAAGGGCGCGGCCGCCGACATCGGCCGCCGCCTGCCGGACGACGCCCTGCTGGTGGAGTTCGGCAGCGGGGCCAGTCTGAAGACGCGGCTTCTGCTCGATCACGCCGTCCAGATCACCGCCTACACCCCCATCGACATCAGTCCCACGGCCCTGGAGGCGGCGGCCGAGCGTTTGGCGCAGGCCTATCCGCGCCTTGAGATCGCGCCCCTGGCCGATGACTTCACCACCGCCCTCGACCTGCCGGTGCTGTCGCGGCGCCGGCCGGCGGTGGGCTTTTTCCCGGGCTCCACCATCGGCAATCTCACCGAGGACGAGGCGGCGGAATTCCTGGTGAACGCCCGCCATCTGCTGGGGGCGGGGGCCAGGTTCCTGATCGGCGCCGACCTGGTGAAGCCACCCCACGTTCTGGTGGCCGCCTATGACGACGCGCAAGGGGTGACGGCCCGGTTCAATTTGAACCTGCTGACCCGGATGAACCGCGAACTGGCGGCGGATTTCGACCTCTCGCAATTCGAGCACCGGGCGGTCTGGAACGAGGCCGACGCGCGGATCGAGATGCATCTGGTCAGCCGCCGGCGCCAGGCGGTGCATGTGGCCGGACGCCGGTTCGACTTCGCCGCCGGCGAGACCATCCATACGGAGAACTCTCACAAGTTCACGCCCGAGCGCCTGGCCGCCCTGGGCGCCCGGGCCGGCTGGCGGCTGGAAGACAGCTGGATCAGTCCTGAGCCCCGGTTCGGTCTCTTCCTCTTCAGCGCCTGAACGGGTCAGGCGCGAGTCATGAAAGAAGGCGGCGTACCTGCCGGCCGCCGCCTTGATTTCGTCTCTTAAGCCCCCTTAAGCGACCTTGGTCGCAAGACCGACATCAGGTCTCGGCGTCATCCTTGCCGCGGCCGCCCCCGCGGGACGCCTCACCCCCCTTACGACCCGCCGAGGCGGCAAGGTCGCGATCCTTGGCGAAACTGCGCTTTTCGCCAGGCACGCTCGCCCCGCCCTTGCGGGCGATCTCCCGCCGGCGTTCAGGGTTCATGGCGGCGAAGCCGCGCCGGGCGCGAGGGGGGTTCTGGTCGGCAATGCTCATGGGGCTACTCCTCTACGGCGACGAGCCCCGCGCGATGGTCCGGAACCGGATTTGTAGCGAGGCTTCGGACTAGCAACCCACAAGCGCCGCCTAGAGTTGCGTCGCCGAATCTCAGAATTTTTTCAGCGCTCTGTCGTCGCCTTGCAGAAGCCGACCCTCCCGGCAAGCGGGCGGGCGCCCAGAGTGTTTTTCAACCTGGAGGCGGCGTGCGGCGGTCAGTAGCCGGCAGGCAGCATGACGCGGGCGCGCAGTCCGCCTTCGGGGCGGTTGATCATCACAGCGTCGCCGCCGTGGCTGCGGGCGATGGAGCGCACCACCGCCAGGCCCAGGCCGATGCCGCCGGTGTTGCGGCTGCGCGAGGGCTCCCGACGATAGAAGGGCTCGAACACCCGCTCGGCCTCGTCCTCGGGTATGCCGGGGCCTTCGTCGTCGATCTCGATGATCGCCGTGCGCTCCTCCACACGCACCCGGGCGCGGGCCCGATCGCCGAACTTGACGGCGTTCTCGGCCAGATTGGTCACCAGGCGCCGCAGGGCCACGGGATCGCCCTCGATCACCACCTTGGGCGAGGGCTCCACCTCGATGGCCGCCCCGGTCTCGGCCATCTCGTCGCAGACGCTCTCCACCAGCGAGGCCAGCTCCAGGCGGGTGCGCTTGCCCGGCTGGGTGGCGTCGCGGACAAAGCCCAGGGTGGCGGCGACCATGGCCTCCATCTGGTCGATGTCGGCGGCCATCTTGGCGCGCTGGTCCTCGGGCGCGTTTTCGATGCGGAAGCGCAGGCGGGTCAGGGGGGTGCGCAGGTCATGGGCGATGGCGCCCACCATGGCCGTGCGATCCTTCACATAGCGCCGCAGGCGTTCCTGCATGCCGTTGAAGGCGCCCACGGCCACGGCGATCTCGGCCGATCCCTTGATGGCCAGGGGCGGGGCGTCGGGGTCGCGACCCAGGCGTTCGGCGGCCTCCGCGAACAGCCGGAAGGGTCGCGACAGCTGGCGGGCGAACAGCCAGGCGAAGGGAGCCATGACCAGGGCCGACAGCACGAACCACAGCATGACCCGCTGCTGCCAGATATTGAGGCCGAAGGGTCGCTCGGGCCGCACCACCACCCATCGTCCGTCGGGCCGATGCAGGGCGACCTCGAAGGGCGCCACCAGGAAGCGATCCTCCGCCCCTTCGCCGCCGGCGCGCTCCATGCGCTCGCGGACGATGCGGAACACCCGGCGATCGGAAATGGGCAGCCGATAGGTCTTGGCGATGACGATATCGGTGGGCGCCACGCCCAGATCCTGGGCCAGCTGGTCGCGGGCCCAGAGCATGCTCTCGGCGGTCGTTTCGCCGCGCGGGCGGTCGGCCTCGATGCGGAATTCCAGGTCCCGCCGCTCGATCAGCTCCACCCGCTGCCCCTGGAGCGCCTGGGTGATCTCCGAGAAGCGATAGAAGTCCGGAACCGGCGGCGGCAGGTTGAACAGCAGGAAGACGCTGATCGCCTGGGCGGCGATCAGGCTCATGCCCACCAGCAACAGGACCTGGACGAAGAGGGAGGCCGTGGCCCGGCCCGCCCTGCGCCGGCTCATGGACGCTTCACCTTGGGGGTGAACATGTAGCCCTCATTGCGGATGGTCCGGATGAGGTCGTGGCCGCCGCCGTCGTCCAGCTTGCGGCGCAGGCGGCTGATCTGAACGTCTATGGCCCGGTCGAAGGCGTCGGAGTCCGGGCCACGGGCGAAGTCCAGCAGCTGATCTCGGGTCAGCACCCGCTGGGGCCGCTCGACGAAGGCCCGCAGCAGGGAGAACTCCCCGCTGGACAGGTTCACCACCACACCCTGCGGCGAGCGCAGCTCCCGCCGGACCAGGTCGAGGCGCCAGCCGGCGAACTCGCAGGCCGCGCCCAGTTCGTCGGCGGCGCCGGTCTGCTCGGCCCGACGAAGCACCGCCCGGATGCGGGCCAGCAGTTCGCGGGGATTGCAGGGCTTGGACAGATAGTCGTCGGCGCCCAGTTCCAGGCCCACGATGCGGTCGGTGTCCTCGCCCATGGCCGAGAGCATGATGATCGGCGGGGCGTCGCCCACGGCCAGGCGGCGGCAGATGGCCAGGCCGTCCTCGCCCGGCAGCATGACGTCCAGCACGATCAGGTCGACGGCGTCGCGCTCCAGCGCCTGTTCCATCTCCCGGGCGTCGCCGGCGGTGGAGACCGCATAGCCGTGCCGCCCCAGGAAGTCGGAGACGACGTCGCGGATACCCGGATCGTCATCGACCATCAGGATGCGCGCAGCCGGGGCGGGGGACTCGATCTGGGTCTGCATGCGGGCCATTTTCCCCCTCCGCCGTAACCGTCAGATTTCACGCCTGAAAAGGCCGACGCGCCAGATTAGCGCGCCAGCACCGCGTCGGCCACGAACGGGTTGGTCCGACGTTCCTGGCCAAAGCTCGACATGGGACCATGCCCGCAGACGAAGCGCACGTCGTCGCCCAGGGGCCAGAGCTTGCCCGTTATGGCGTCAATCAGGTCCTGATGATTGCCGCGGGGGAAGTCCGTGCGGCCGATGGAGCCCTGGAAGAGGACGTCCCCAACCTGGGCGAAACGGGCCTGCCGGTGGAAGAAGATGACGTGGCCCGGCGTGTGGCCGGGGCAGTGATAGACCTCGAACTGGGTTTCACCCAGGGTCACCACGTCGCCGTTCTCCAGCCAGCGGTCGGGGGTGAAGCTGCGCGCCTCGGGCATCCCCCAGCGGGCGCCGTCGGCGTCCATCTGCTCGATCCAGAAGGCGTCGTCGCGGTGCGGCCCTTCGATCATCGCGCCGGTGGCGGCCTTCAGGGCGGAGGTTCCCCCCGCATGGTCCAGATGACCGTGGGTGATCCAGATCTTCTCCAGCGTCAGGCCGTGCTCGGCCAGGGCGGCCAGCAGGCGAGGGGTCTCGCCGCCGGGGTCGATGATGGCCGCCTTCCGCGTGGCGACGCACCAGACGATGGTGCAGTTCTGCGCCAGGGGCGTGACAGGCGCGATCAGGGCGCGGATGGGCGGCTGGGCGTCAGTCAATGCGGTTCACCTTCTCTTTTCGCGTCATTGTTCCCGTTTCGCGGCGGGGCGAAAAGGCCCCTGATTGACTCCGATTGTGGGTCGGGCGGCGGCGTGCGTAGCTCCGGCCACTCGGGCCGCGTCGTGCTTCGCCCGTCAGGACAAGACTTGCGATGAAGATATTCGCAAAAAAGCCAATCGAAGTTCTGCTCGCCCAGGCGGCGGAACAGGGCGACCACACACTGCGCCGGGGCCTTGGTCCCGTCAGCCTCACTGCGCTCGGCATCGGCTCGATCATCGGCGCGGGCATATTCGTCCTCACAGGGCAGGCTGCCGAGGCCCACGCGGGACCCGCCATCATGTTGTCCTTCGTCGTCGCCGGCTTCGTCTGCGCGCTGGCGGCGCTCTGTTACGCTGAACTCGCCTCCACCATACCGGTGGCCGGGTCGGCCTATACCTACGCCTACGCGACGGTCGGCGAGTTCTTCGCCTGGATCATCGCCTGGGACCTGATCATTGAATATCTGTTCGCTGGCGCCACCGTGGCCGTGGGCTGGTCCGGTTACTTCGTCGGCCTCATGGCTGACCTGGGCGTCGCCATACCCGCCGTCTGGAGCCAGGCGCCCTTCCTGGTCAACAACGCCCACCAGCTGGTCGCCACCGGCGCCATCCTGAACGTTCCGGCGGTCTTCATCGTCGGCCTGACCGCAGCGGTGCTGATCCTTGGGATCACCGAATCGGCGACCTTCAACAACGCCATCGTCCTGCTGAAGGTGGGCGTGGTCCTGCTGGTGATCGTGTTCGGCTTTCTCTACGTGAACCCCGCCAACTGGCAGCCCTTCATCCCCGAGCCCACGACCGACCCGGTGACCGGGGCGTCAAAGTACGGCCTGGGCGGCGTCTTCGCGGCCGCGGGGGTGATCTTCTTCGCCTATATCGGCTTTGAGACCATTTCCACGGCGGGGCAGGAGGCGCGAGATCCGCAGCGGACCCTTCCCATCGGCATTCTCGCCTCCCTGGGAATCTGCACGGTTCTCTACATCCTGATGAGCCTGGTGATCACGGGCCTCGCCCCCTACACGACGCTCAATGTCCCTGCGCCAGTCTATGTGGCCGTGGACAATGTCGGCCCGGCTCTGGCCTGGCTGAAGCCGGTGGTGACCATCGGGGCGACCGTGGGGCTTGCTTCCACCATTATGGCGCTACTCTATGGGCAGTCGCGGATATTCTACGCCATGTCTCGGGACGGGCTGTTGCCGCCGATCTTCTCCAAGGTGCATCCGCAGCGCCGCACGCCTTGGGCAGGCACCGCCCTGACCGCGGTGTTCGCCGGTCTCATGGCCGGGCTGTTCCCCATTGGACTTCTGGGCGAACTGGTCTCGGTGGGGACCCTGCTGGCCTTCTCGATGATCTGCGGCGCGGTCATCTATCTGCGCCTGACCCGTCCTGACCTGAAGCGCGGCTTCAAGACACCCCTGTGGTGGCTGGTGGCGCCCGGTGGGATGATCGCCTGCCTCTATCTGATCTCGAGCCTGCCTGCGGCGACCTTCGTGCGACTGGTGGTCTGGTTGGCCATCGGTATCGTCGTCTATTTCGGCTACGCCTACTGGCACTCCCGCTATCACGAAAGCCGACAGGCCGCGGCGGATTAGGGCGGCGAACCGGCCGCCGCGGGGACCCGGCTTGATTGTTCCGACGACGCTGGCCAAAGTTGCGGCCACTTGCGTCCGGAGGACGTTTCAAGCCGGGAACTCCAATGGTCGCAACGTCCCCTGCCGTGCATCCCCACTGGTCCTCCAGGGCGGCGTTCGTCCTGGCCGCTGTGGGCTCGGCCGTGGGCCTGGGCAACCTGTGGCGTTTTCCGGCTGAGGCCGGCGCCAATGGCGGCGGCGCCTTCGTCCTGATCTACATTCTCTGCGTGGCCCTGATCGGCGCGCCCCTGCTCCTGGCCGAGACCCTCATCGGCCGCCACGGACAGCGCTCCACGGTGGAGAGCGCCATGCTGCTCGCCCGCCAGTCCAAGGCGTCCAGCGCCTGGGCGAGCCTGGCGGCCATCGGCATGGTGGCCAACTACTTCATCCTGACCTTCTACAGCGTGGTGGCCGGATGGGTGCTCTATTTCATCGGAACCTCGGCCGCCGATGTGGCCCGGACCCTGTCCGAGGGGCAGCCCTTCGCCGGCGCCTACGCCAATCTGACCGTGGAGCAGATCCGCGCCCAGATGCCGGACCTGTTCGCTGATCCGGTGAAGATGACCCTGACCCACTTCATCTTCGCCGCGGCCACCACCTTCATCGTGGCCCGCGGGGTGAAGGGGGGGATCGAGGTGGCGGCCACCTGGCTCATGCCGGCCTTTTTCGTCCTGCTTGTAGGCATCACCATCTATGCCGGCCTCAGCGGGGACTTCGCCGCGGCGGTGCGCTTCCTGTTCACCCCGGACTTCGAGCGCGCCCTGCAGCCTCAGGTGGTGAATTCGGCTTTGGGACAGGCCTTCTTCTCCCTCAGCCTGGGGGGCGGGGCCATGGTGGCCTATGGGGCCTACGCCTCGCGGGAGACCAATCTCGGCCAGACCTCCGGCGTCATCGCAGGCGCCGACACCGCGGTGGCCATCATCGCCGGTCTCGCCATCTTCCCCATCGTCTTCAGCGTCGGCCTGACCCCGGACGCCGGCCCGACGCTCATGTTCCAGACCCTGCCGGCGGCCTTCCATTCCATGCCCGGCGGCGCCCTGGTGGCCCTGGCCTTTTTCGTCCTGGCGCTGTTCGCCGCCCTGACCTCGTCGGTGTCCCTGCTGGAGATCGCCACCGCCTATCTGGTGGAGCGGTTCAACATGTCCCGCGCGGCGGCGGCCAGCCTGCTGGGCGCCGGCTTCTTCCTGATCGGCCTCGCCTCGGTCCTCTCGTTCAATGTCTGGGCCGATCACCGGCCGCTCGCCTTCCTGCCGGGCTTCCAGAACGCCGGCTGGTTCGACGCCTTTGACGGCCTCACGGGCCGGCTGCTGCTGCCCCTGTCGGGCCTGATCACCGCCGTCTTCATCGGCTGGGTGGCCGATCGCCGGCTGGTGGACGAGGAGACCGGCCTGCAGAAGGGGCCGCTCCTGCCCCTGTGGCGCTTTCTGGTGGCCTGGCTCTGCCCTGTGGCGGTGTTCCTGATCCTGCTGTTCGGCCTCTTCCCGCAACTGGTCAGCTAGGGGCCGCCGCCGGCGTGCTGCCGATCCATCAGGTTCTGGAGTCCGTTCAGGCGGCCTTGGCGGGTTCGCCCAACCTCGTGCTGGTGGCGCCGCCCGGGGCGGGGAAGACCACGGTCACGCCGCTCGCCCTGCTGGACGCCCCGTGGCTGGCCGGACGCAAGATCATCATACTGGAGCCCCGGCGACTGGCGGCGCGGGCCGCGGCCGAGCGGATGGCGGCCAGCCTGGGCGAGGCGGTGGGCGCCACGGTGGGCTACCGCGTGCGCCTGCAGTCGAAGGTCTCGGCCCGCACCCGGATCGAGGTGGTCACCGAAGGCGTCTTCACCCGGATGATCCTGGCCGACCCCGGCCTCGCCGAGACAGGCTGCGTCATCTTTGACGAGTTCCACGAGCGCAGCCTGGACGCCGATCTCGGCCTGGCCCTGGCCCGGGACGCCCAGGGGCTGCTGCGCGAGGATCTGCGCCTGCTGGTCATGTCGGCCACCCTCGACGGGGCGGCGGTGGCGCGCGTGCTGGGCGATGCGCCGGTGATCGAAAGCCTGGGGCGCACCTTCCCGGTGGAAACCCGCTATCTCGGCCGCGACCCGGCCGCGCGGATCGAGGACGCGGCCGTCCGCGCCATCCGCAAGGCGCTGATGGAAGAGGCGGGCGGCGTGCTCACCTTCCTGCCGGGCCAGGGGGAAATCCAGCGTGTGGCCGAGCGCCTCGCCGGCCAGGTCAGTGAGAGCGTGATCATCGCCCCCCTCTACGGCGCCCTGGACCCCACGGATCAGGACCTGGCCATCGCCCCGCCGCCGCCCGGCCGGCGCAAGGTGGTGCTGGCCACCTCCATCGCCGAGACCAGCCTGACCCTGGAGGATGTGCGCGTGGTGGTCGATTGCGGCCTGGCCCGCGTGCCGCGCTACGATCCGGCCAGCGGCCTGACGCGGCTGGCCACCGTCCGGGTGAGCCGGGCGGCCGCCGACCAGAGGCGCGGCCGGGCGGGCCGGACGGCGCCCGGGGTCTGCTACCGTCTGTGGGACGAGGCCGAAACCCGCGCCCTGCCGGCCTTCGCCGAGCCGGAAATCCTGGCGGCCGACCTGTCGGGCCTGGCCCTGGACCTGGCTCGCTGGGGCGCGCGGGAGGTGGGCGCCCTGGCCTTCCTCGATCCGCCCCCGGCCGCGGCCTTCGGCGAGGCCCAGGCCCTCCTGCGCCGGCTTCAGGCGGTGGACGACGAGGGGGTGATCACCCCCCATGGCGAGGCCCTGGCCGCCCTGCCGCTGGCGCCGCGGCTCGGCCACATGCTGCTGCGCGCCGCCGAACACGGCCAGGCCCCGCGGGCCGCCGCCATCGCCGCCCTGCTGGGGGAACGGGGCCTGGGGGGACGCGAGGCCCATCTCACCCACCGGCTGGAGGCCTTCGGCCGCGACCGCTCCCCCCGGGCCCGGGACGCCCGGTCCCTAGCCGAGCGCTGGAGCCGCGACCTTCCCGTAGGCCAGGCCGAACCGTTGAGCGACGGCGGTCTCCTGGCCCTGGCCTTTCCCGAGCGGGTGGCCAAGGCCCGCGGCGGGCAGGGGGAGTTCCAGCTGGTGAGCGGTCGCGGGGTGTTCATCGAGCCGGGCGACCCCCTGGCGCGGGCGCCCTGGCTGGCGGTCGGGGAGCTGGGCGGAGGCGACCGCCGCGACCGCATCCTGCTGGCCGCGCCCCTCGGCGTCGAAGAGGTGGAGAGCCTGTTCGACGAGGCCCTCGAATGGGACGATCAGGTGGAGGAAAGCCCCACGGGGCGAATCCGCATCCGTCGGCGTCTTCGCCTGGGACGGCTCGTCCTGCGTGAGAGCGCCGATGACAATCCGCCGCCTGAGGTGGTGGCGAAGGCCTTGGCGGCCCGCCTCAGGAAGTCCGGCCTCTCAGCTCTCAATTGGGGTCCGGCGGCCCGCGCCCTTCGCCAGCGCATGGCCTATCTGAGGGCCGCTGCCCCGGAGGCCTGGCCTGATCTGTCCGACGCGGCCCTGCTGGACGCCCTGGACGACTGGCTGACGCCGCTGCTGGGCGATCTGCGCCGCCTGTCCGATCTGAGCCCCGATCTGCTGGACGCCGCCCTGCGCGCCCTGGTCCCCTGGGATGTCCAGCGCCGGATGGAGGAGGCCCTGCCCACCCATTGGACGGCGCCCACGGGCGCACGCCTGCCCATCGATTACGAGGCCGAGGGCGGCCCGCGGGTGGAGGTGAGGGTGCAGGAGGTGTTTGGCCTGCAGACCCATCCCCGGGTCGGCGGGCGGCCCCTGACACTGGCCCTCCTGTCGCCGGCGCGACGACCCATCCAGCTGACCCAGGACCTGCCGGGCTTCTGGCGCGGCTCATGGAAGGATGTCCGGGCCGAGATGCGGGGACGTTACCCCCGGCACCCCTGGCCGGAGGACCCGGCTCAGGCCGATCCCACCAACCGGGCCAAGCCTCGGAGCTGAGCCTGCGGCCCGAGGCGCTCAGCTTGCGGCGTAGATCATGATGCCCGTGGCCACCGAGAGGTTGAGGCTGTCGGCCCGGCCCCGCATGGGGATCTTCACATTGACGTCGCACAGGGCGGCCATGGCCGGGGGCAGGCCCTGCTGCTCATTGCCCATGAGGACCAGGGTGGGCGCCACATAGGCCGCGCTGCGGTGATCGGTCTGGGCCGTGAGCAGGGTGCCCACCACAGAGCCTGGCCAGGCGCCGCGCCAGGCGGCGAACTCCGCCTCGCTGGCCTTGACCAGGGGTACGGCGAAGATCGAGCCCATGGTCGCCCGGACGGCCTCCACCGAATAGGGATCGCAGCACTCGCCCACCAGCAGCACCCCGCCGCAACCGGCGGCGTCGGCGGTGCGTATGATGGTCCCCAGATTGCCGGGGTCGCGCACCCGATGGAGGGCCACCCAGCACCCGGCCGAGCGCGGCTCCAGGGCCGAGAGGGGGGTGAAGACCTGCTGGAACACCCCCACCACGGCCTGGGGATTATCACGCCTGGAGACCTTGGCCAGGATGTCCTGGGTGACCTCGATGACTTCGCCGCCGGCCGCCTCGGCGGCCTGGGCGGCGGCCTTCAGCAGGGGATGGTCGGCGGCCTCGCGGCCATAGAGCAGGATCTGGGGGACGGCGCCGGTCTCGACCCCTTCGGTGACGTTCTTGAGCCCCTCGGCCACGAACAGGCCCGTCTCGTCGCGGGTCTTGCGCTGGTGAAGGGCCCGCACCGCCTTGACCGTCGGATTGGTCAGCGAGGTGACCGTCCGGCTCATGACGCCCACCGGGCGAAGAAGGACAGGCCGATTTCGCGCTCGCCGGCCTGCTCGCTGAGCGCCAGCTCCCCCCATTCGATGGTCCCGCCGCGCCCGGCCAGGCGATCGGACAACAGTCCCGCCAGGGCCGCGCCCGACACCCGGGCGGCATAGGCGTTGAGGATCAGGAACGAGGCCTGATCCGACAGCAGCTGGGCGCACAGGGCCGACAGTTCCGGCAGGTCTTCGAACAGGCGCCAGACCTCGCCCGTGGGGCCGCGACCATACTTGGGCGGGTCCAGGATGATCCCCTCATATTGCGAGCCGCGCCGCACTTCCCGCTGCACATAACGGCGGGCGTCCTCGCAGATCCAGCGGATCGGCCGGTCCGAAAGACCCGAGAGCTCGGCGTTCTCGCGCGCCCAGCCGATGGCCTTCTTGGAGGCGTCCACATGGGTGACCGCGGCGCCGGCCGCGGCGCAGGCCAGGCTCGCCACGCCGGTATAGCCGAACAGGTTGAGCACCCGCGGCGGCGTCGGGGCGGCGGTGATGCGCTCGCTGAGCCAGGTCCAGTTGGCGGCCTGTTCCGGAAAGAAGGCCAGATGCCGGAAGGCGGTGAACCGGGCCTGAAAGCGGACGTCCCCCCAGCCCATGGCCCAGGCCTCGTCCGGCTTGTCCTTGAATCGCCAGCGCCCGGCGTCCTCCTCGTCGCTGGGGTCGAACACCGCATCGGCGGCGTCCCAGACCTGGGCGGGCAGGCGGGGGCTCCAGAAACACTGGGGTTCGGGGCGAACCACCTTGTAGGGGCCATACCGCTCCAGCTTGCGGCCGTCGCCGGAATCCAGCAGGGCGTAGTCGCTCCAGCCGGTGGTGCGCATCACGCTGGGAGACGGGGCGAGGGCGGGGCGGAGCAGGCTCATGGGGCTGGCTTACGAAAAACCTGTCACCGGCGCCAGAGCGCGCCATTCTATAGGCGCCGGTATGGTCCCGCCCCGCTGAAAAGGCTCGCCTTTCTGGCGTGGGGTTGTCAGGCGAGCGTTTTTCCGCTCCGCTTGTCCGATTGGATTGGGGGAGTCTGGAATTGAGCGTCACCACCACCGGCCGTCGTTCAGCGCGCAAGGCCAAGGGCGATGGCCACCTCCGCCGTGCGGAGATTCTGGCCGCGGCCGAACGCATCTTCGTGGCCGAGGGGTATGAGGGCGCCACAATCCGCAGGATCGCTGAGGAGGTTGGCGTCTCCTCCACGGCGCTCTACATGCACTTCCCCGACAAGGCCTGCATCCTGCTGGAGATCTGCCAGGGGGCCATGCAGGTTCTGCTCGACCGCAACAGCCAGATCGCCGAGCGCCCCCTCGATCCGGTGGTGCGCACCCGCATGATGCTGGAGGCCTATATGCGGTGGGGTTTCGAGCACCCCAACGCCTACCAGCTGGTCTTTTCGGCCGTCCGCCCCCTACCGGCCGACTCCGACGCCATCGCCGAACTGGCGGCCGGCTGCTACGACAAGTTCAGCGGCGTGGTGCGCGAGATCGCCGCCCAGGGCCGCCTGCGCCTGGGCCATGGGGACAGCGCCGCCCAGGCGCTCTGGGCCGCCTGCCACGGGGTGGTGGCCCTGCGGCTTTCACGCCCCAACTTCCCCTGGGAGCCCGTGGACGACCTTATCGAGATCACCCTGGAAGGCCTGCTGAACGGCCTGACGGTGGACTGAACCCCCTTAGGGATTGGCCGCCAGGTTCATCCCATAGCCGCCCCGGGCGAGATCCTGCGACAGGGTCACCTTGGCCGTGCCGTTGTTCAGCCGGGCGCGATAGACCTGGGCGCCTTCCATGACGCGCATCACATAGTTGCGGGTCTCGGTGAAGGGGATGCACTCGATGAAGTCGATGGGGTCGGTGCCTGAGCCCCGCGGGTCGCCGCAGAAGCCGATCCACTGGGCCGGGCGACCCGGTCCGGCGTTATAGGCGGCGATGGCCAGGGGATAGGAGCCGCTGAACCGGTCCAGCATCTGGGTGATGTAGGTCTGGCCCAGCCGCATGTTGTAGTCCGGATCATTGAGCAGGCCCTCAGAATAGGAGAGCCCGATCTGGCGGGCGACGATCTGGGCCGTGCCAGGCATCACCTGCATCATGCCCCGGGCGCCGGCCGGCGAGCGGATCAGCGGATCAAAGCCGCTCTCCTGGCGAATGATCGCCAGGGTGAGCGC
>NZ_DAIMHV010000016.1:0-31336 GCF_036723115.1 Phenylobacterium sp.
CTTGGGGTCCATGGGGGGATCATCCGGCCATTGGAGCTGGGCCGCAACCTAATCTTAAGCACGAATGGCGAGGCTTCGGGGCATCGTCTCGGGAATCACCGTGCTCCAGCTTCGCTCCTATCTGTCGACAGCGGCCCTGGCTCTGCTGATCGCCTATTTCGCCTACCACGCCCTCACCGGCGAGCAGGGGCTGCTGACCTCGGCCCAGCGGGATGCGGCCCTGGCGGAGAAGTCGGCAGAACTGGCGGAACTCGTGGCGGTGCGGAAGGACCTGGAGGTTCGCGCTCAACTTCTGCGCGACGCCTCCCTTTCGGCGGACCTTCTGGAGGAACGCGCCCGGTCCCTCCTAGGCTACAGCCATCCCAGGGATTATGTGATCCGTATCCAGCACGGCGACTCGTCGGGCGGCTGAACCCATCAGCCGACGCCGGGTTAGGATGGGCTGACGGAGAAACCACCCGGGAGACAGACATGGCGCGCGCCAAACCGGCGGCCAAGTCCGGCGACAAGCCGGCGGACTCCACTGAAACGCTCGGCAAGGACGTCCTGCTCGGCTTCTATCGCGACATGCTGCTGATCCGGCGTTTCGAGGAGCGGGCGGGCCAGCTCTATGGCATGGGGCTGATCGGCGGCTTCTGCCATCTCTATATCGGACAGGAAGCGATCGCCGTCGGGGTCCAGTCGATCCAGGAGCCGGGCGACCAGGTGATCACCGCCTATCGCGACCACGGCCACATGCTGGCCTGCGGCATGGATCCCAACGAAGTCATGGCCGAGTTGACCGGCCGGGCGGGAGGCTCGTCCAAGGGCAAGGGCGGCTCCATGCACATGTTCTCCCGCGAGGCGGAATTCTATGGCGGCCACGGCATTGTGGGCGCGCCGGCTCCGCTGGGGTCGGGCCTGGCGCTCGCCAACCGCTATCGCGACAACGGCAAGGTGACCTTCACCTATTTCGGCGACGGCGCGGCCAATCAGGGTCAGGTCTATGAGGCCTTCAACATGGCCGCCCTGTGGAAGCTGCCGGTGGTCTATGTGATCGAGAACAACCAGTACGCCATGGGCACCTCGCTGGAGCGGTCCTCGTCCGAGACCCATCTCTACAAGCGCGGAACCTCCTTCCGGATTCCGGGGGAAGAGGTTGACGGCATGGACGTGCTGGCCGTTCGCGACGCCGCCAAGCGGGCCGCCGATCACGCCCGGCGCGGCGAGGGCCCCTTCATCCTGGAGATGAAGACCTACCGCTATCGCGGCCATTCCATGAGCGACCCGGCCAAGTATCGCACCCGCGAGGAGGTTGAGGAGGTCCGCAAGACCCGCGATCCCATCGAGCACCTGCGCGAGAAGCTCGAGGCCGAGGGCCTCGCCGATGAGGCGGCGCTGAAGGCCATCGACGCCGAGGTGAAGAAGATCGTCGCCGACTCTGCGGAGTTCGCCAGATCCTCGCCCGAACCCGATCCGTCGGAACTCTACACCGAGGTCTATGTGGAGGACGCCCAGTGACCGACATCCTGATGCCGGCCCTGTCTCCCACCATGGAAGAGGGCACGCTCGCCAAGTGGCACGTGAAGGTGGGCGACAAGGTTTCCTCCGGCGACGTCATCGCCGAGATCGAAACCGACAAGGCCACCATGGAGGTGGAGGCCGTCGATGAAGGGGTCATCGCCGAACTGCTGGTGGAGGCCGGCGCCGAAGGCGTGAAGGTCAACGCCCCCATCGCCCGGCTGGAAGGGGGCGCAGACGCCTCGCCGACCCGTGAGGCGCCGAAGCCCGCGGCCCAAGCTTCGGCTGAGCCCTCCGGCGATCCGGAGAAGAAGGGACCTGCAGAAGCTCAGGCCGAACAGCCGGAGGGTGAAGGCCCCGCCGCGGTGCGGCCCGCCGAGCCGCTGGAGGATCCGGAAATCCCGGCCGACGCCAAGCTGGTGAAGACCACGGTGCGCGACGCCCTGCGCGACGCCATGGCCGAGGAGATGCGCCGCGACGAGAGCGTCTTCCTGATGGGCGAGGAGGTCGGCCAGTACCAGGGCGCCTACAAGGTCAGCCGCGGCCTGCTGGACGAGTTTGGCGAGCGGCGGGTGATCGACACCCCGATCACCGAGCACGGTTTCGCCGGCATGGGCGTGGGGGCGGCCATGGCCGGCCTGCGCCCCATCGTGGAGTTCATGACCTGGAACTTCGCCATGCAGGCCATCGACCACATCATCAATTCGGCGGCCAAGACCCACTACATGTCGGGGGGGCAGATCTCGACCCCCATCGTCTTCCGCGGACCCAATGGCGCGGCCGCCCGAGTGGCCGCCCAGCATAGCCAGGACTATGCCGCCTGGTATGCCCACGTGCCCGGGCTGAAAGTGATCGCCCCCTATGATGCGGCCGACGCCAAGGGCCTGCTGAAGGCCGCCATCCGCGATCCCAACCCGGTGGTCTTCCTGGAGCACGAGATGCTCTATGGCCAGGAATTCGACGTGCCGGAAGGCGAGGACCATGTCCTGCCCATCGGCAAGGCCAAGGTGCGGCGCAAGGGCGACGGCGTCACCATCACCGCTTATTCCCGGATGGTCGGCCTGGCCCTGAAGGCGGCGGAGGAACTGGCCGCCCAGGGGATCGAAGCGGAGGTGATCGACCTGCGCACCCTGCGGCCCCTGGACCACGGCGCCATCGTCGAAAGCGTCCGCAAGACCCACCGGCTGGTGACGGTGGAGGAGGGCTGGGGCCCCATGGGGGTGGGCGCGGAGATCATCGCCCGGGTCATCGAACACGCCTTCGACGATCTGGACGCGCCGCCCGCGCGGGTCTGTCAGGAAGACGTGCCGCTGCCCTACGCCGCCAATCTGGAGGCCCTGTCCCTGCCGTCGGTGGAGAAGATCGTCCAGGCGGCCCTGGCGGTGAGCTACAAGGACGCCCAATGACCGACATTCTCATGCCCGCCCTCTCGCCCACCATGGAGGAGGGGGCGCTCTCCAAATGGCTGGTCAAGGAGGGCGACACGGTGTCGGCCGGCGACGTGGTCGCCGAGATCGAGACCGACAAGGCCACCATGGAGGTGGAGGCCGTCGATGAGGGGGTGGTGGAGGCCATACTGGTTCCTGCCGGCACCGAGGGCGTCAAGGTCAATACCCCCATCGCCCGTTTGTCCGGCGGGGCGAGCGAGGCGCCCCGGGCCGAGGCCGCGCCGGCCAGGCCGGAGCCCGCGAAAAGCGCCGCGCCGCCGGCCAAGCCTGCGTCCCGTCCGCAACAGGCCGCGCCGCAGCGCGCCGAGGGCGGCCGGATCCTGGCCTCGCCCCTGGCGCGCCGGATCGCCGAGCAGAAGGGCCTGGACCTGAGCGCCATCGAGGGCTCGGGGCCTCACGGTCGGATCATCGAGCGCGACGTCAAGGACGCCAAGCCGGGGCCCTCGCCGCGCCCGGCGGCGAGCCCGGCCTCCGCCCCCGCCGAGAGGCCGCGGGGCGAAAGCCGGCCTGTCCAGTCCCTGCAACAGATGGGGATCGCCGAGGGGACCTATGACCTGATCCCCCTGGACGGCATGCGCAAGACGGTCGCCCGGCGGATGACCGACTCCTTCCGCGACGTGCCGCACTTTCCCTTGAGCGTCGATATCGAGATCGACCGCCTGCTGGAGGCGCGCGCGCGGATCAACGCCATGCTCGAAAAGAGCGGGGTGAAGGTCAGCGTCAATGACATCATCCTCAAGGCCTGCGCCGTCGCCCTGATGAAGGTCCCGGAAGCTAACGCCTCCTATTCGCCGGAGGGCATCGCCATGCACCACCATGCGGACATCGCCATGGCCGTGGCGGTGGAAGGCGGGCTGATCACCCCCATCGTGCGCCGGTGCGAACAGAAGGGACTGGCGCAGATCGCCCAGGAGACCAAGGACCTGGCCGAGCGCGCCCGCACGCGCAAGCTCAAGCCCGAGGAGTACCAGGGCGGCACCTTCAGCGTCTCCAATCTCGGCATGTTCGGCATCAAGAGCTTCGGCTCGATCATCAATGAGCCTCAGGGCGCCATCCTCTCGGTGGGGGCGGGCGTCAAGCAGCCGGTGGTGCGCGGCGACGAGCTGGCCATCGCCACGGTGATGTCGGTGACCATGACCTGCGACCACCGGGTGGTGGACGGCGCCACCGGGGCCCGGTGGCTCGAGGCCTTCAAGACCATCGTCGAGGAACCCCTGGCGATGGTGGTCTGAGCATGGATTTCGACCTGATCGTCATCGGCGCCGGACCCGGCGGCTATGTGGCCGCCATTCGTGCGGCGCAGTTGGGCATGAAGACCGCCATCATCGAGCGCGAGGCTCTGGGCGGGGTCTGCCTCAACTGGGGCTGTATTCCCACCAAGGCGCTGCTGAAGTCCGGCGAAGTGTATGAAACCCTCGGCCATCTGGGGGACTATGGCCTGGCCGGCGACAAGCCGCGGTTCGACGTCGCCAAGGTGGTCGACCGGTCGCGCAAGGTGGCCGCTCAGCTGAACTCCGGCGTCGGCTTCCTGATGCGCAAGCACAAGATCGAGGTGATCGAGGGAACGGCGCGGCTCGAAAAGGGTTCGCCTGCGCCCAAGGTGATGGTCGCCCTCAAGCGCGGCGGCGAAAAGACGCTGCAGGCCAAACACGTGATCCTGGCCACCGGCGCCCGGGCGCGCACCTTGCCTGACACCGGCCTCGCTCCCGACGGCGACCGCATCTGGTCCTATCGTGAGGCCATGGTCCCCAAGGCGGCCCCCAAGTCGCTGCTGGTGGTGGGGTCGGGCGCCATCGGCATGGAGTTCGCCAGCTTCTACCGGGCGCTGGGCGCGGAAGTGACGGTGGTGGAAGCCGCCCCTCGCATCCTGCCGGTGGAGGACGAAGAGGTCTCCACGGCCGCCCGCAAGGCCTTCGAGCGGCGCGGCCTGAAGTTCCGCACAACCGCTGTGGTGAAGTCGCTTTCGGCCTCACGCACAGGCGTCAAGCTGACCTTGGAGACCGGCGGCAAGTCCGAGACCCTGGAGGCCGAGCGGGCCATCGTGGCGGTGGGCATCGTCGGCAATGTGGAGGATCTCGGCCTGGAGGCCCTGGGCGTGAAGATCGACAAGACCCACGTGGTCACCGACGCCCATGGGGCGACCGGCGTGCCCGGGCTCTACGCCATCGGTGATGTCGCCGGCCCGCCGTGGCTGGCGCACAAGGCCAGTCACGAGGGAACCCATTGTGTGGAACATATCGCCGGCCAGGCGGGTGCGCCGCTCAACACGCCCGTGCCGGGTTGCACCTACACCTCGCCGCAGATCGCCTCCATCGGCCTCACCGAACAGGCGGCCAAGGCCGAGGGGCGCAAGGTGAAGATCGGCCGCTTCCCCTTCCGCGCCAATGGCAAGGCGATCGCCGCGGGCGAGACGGACGGTTTTGTGAAGACCTTGTTTGACGCCGAGACCGGCGCCCTGCTGGGGGCCCACATGATCGGGGCGGAGGTCACCGAGATGATCCAGGGCTTCGCCCTGGCCATCACCCTGGAGGCCACCGAAGCCGAGATCCAGGCCACCATCTTCCCGCATCCGACCATGAGCGAGGCCATGCATGAGGCGGCGCTGGACGCCTATGGACGGGTTCTGCACGTCTGAGGGCGGTCAGGCCGCCCGGCGCAGCTCCGCCTCGGCCATGCGCTGGATGGCCACATAATCGGTCTTGCCGGTGCCCAGCACCGGGATTTCCGGCACGTGGATGATCTTGCGCGGCACGGTCAGTTCCGGCGCGCCGATGGACTGGGCGTGGGTCAGCAGGGCGTCGGCGGCGGCGTCGCGCTTGTCGGTCACCAGTATCAGCCGTTCCCCCTTCCGGGGATCGGGCATGGCGATGACCGCATGGCGGCAGTCGGGCCAGACGGCCACGGCGATATCCTCCGCGGCGGTGAGCGAAACCATCTCGCCCCCCACCTTGGCGAAGCGTTTCACCCGGCCCAGGATGCGGATCCAGTCGTCGTCGGTCATGCTGACCACGTCGCCCGTATCATGCCAGCCGCCCGTGGGCGCTTCCACCGACCCGTCGGCCTGCAGATAGCCGGCCATGATGTTGGGGCCGCGGACGAACAGCTGGCCGCCGCCGGGAATGCCCTCCACGGGGTCCAGGCGCACCTCGATGCCGGGCAGCAGGCCGCCCACCGTTCCGCGACGGTTGTCCGTGGGCTTGTTCACCGCAATCACCGGCGAGGCCTCGGTGGCCCCATAACCTTCCAGAAGGGGAACGGGACCGAAGCGCTCGGCGATCAGGTTGTGGGTCTCTTCTCGCACCTTCTCGGCGCCGCAGACCACGAACTTCAGGTCTGACAGCTCGCCGGGCTCGGCCGCTCGGGCGTACTGGTTCACGAAGGTGTCCGTGGCCAGGAGGATCGAGGCCTGGGAATCCTTCACCAGGGGCGGGATCTGCTTGGTGTGCAGGGGCGAGGGGTACTGGAAGGCCTTCATGCCGGTGAGAAGGGGCAGCAGGACCCCGCCGGTCAGGCCGAAGCAGTGGAAGATCGGCAAGGGGTTGAACATCACCCAGTCCGGATCGAGCGGGATATGGGCGGCGATCTGGCGGACATTGGCCACCAGGTTGGCCTGGGTCAGCACCACGCCCCGGGGCGCGCCGAAGCTGCCGGAGGTGAACAGGATGACGCCGGGATCGGACGGCTTGGCCGAGGCGGCGAGTTGGGTGGGCAGGAAGCCGCCGGCGGCGGCGAACAGCTTGTCGGCCGTCCCGACCTTTTCCCGCACATCTTCGAGGTAGACCACCCGCGTCAGGGACTCCAGGGCGTCGATCAGGTCGTGCAGCTTGCCCTGCTCGACGAAGCGGTGGGAGGTGAGCACCGTCTTCACCCCGGCCAGTTCGCAGGCGGCCTTGAGGTTCCGGATCCCGGCGGTGAAGTTCAGCATGGTTGGAATGCGGCCCACCGCATGCAGGGCGAAGAAGGTGACCACGCCGCCCGCGCTGGAGGGCAGCATCACGCCCACCCGCTCTCCCTTGGCCGTGAAACCCGCGATCCTGCGGCCCAGGGCGAAGCTCGCCCGGATCAGATCGGTATAGGTGAGGGGGTTGCGCTCCTGGTCCTCCAGGATCGGCTTCTTGGCGCCGAAGCGGGCGCGGGCGGCCACCAGGGCGGCGAAAATCGAGCTTTGCGCTTCTCGCGGGTCGAAATCTGCGCTCAAGGCCGTAGTCCTCCCAGGACGATGACGCTGTCTTATTTTGCGGCCGACCGTAGAGCTCGACCTCACAGTTGAAAAGATATGTGACAGTTCGTGATCGCCAAGCCCCGCGGCCTCACGGGGCCGTGACGGACTCCGCCCTGGCGGCCACGAAGGCGAGGATGGCGGCGCGCCAGGGGTTGCGAACCTCGTCCCGGTCGAGTTGCGGCGCTTCGCTCGCGCCTGGCACGGCTTGGGCTGTGCAGCCCGCGCAGGCGCGCCCCTCCGCGCCGAGCACCAGGGTCGCGACGGGCGGGGCTGTCCGCCCGCTCGGAGCCTCCCGGCTGCGCCAGGCCAGGCTTCCGCCCCCAAGCCGCAGGTCGGGGTTGGCGAGGCTCCACGCCCCGACCGTGGCTGCGCGCCAGGGATCGCCGCCAGCCACCAGCTGCGTCTGACGCGACCAGGGACGCCAGTCCCCGGCCGGCAGCGCGCCCAGGCCCAGGCGCCGGGCCAAGCCCACGACGCGGTCGGAGCGGCCGGGCGGAGCGGGGGGCGCGCTGAGGATCAGGCCGGCCGCCGGAGCGCCCTCCGCTATGGCCGAGAGGGCCGCCTCGTCGGCGTCGCCCGCCGCCAGGATCACGATGGGCAGGTCATCGCCCGGCCGGATCGCTGCGGCGATCACCGCGGCGATGGCGGCGCCCTCGGCGCCCGGCCCCTGGCTGTGGGCCATGTCGTGCGGACGGACATAGCGGCCAGAGCCGCCCAGGCCCGGTCGCTCGATGGTCCAGACTGCGTAGCCCGCCGCGTTCAGGTCGCTGGCGGTTTCGAACCAGGATTCGGCCGGCTCGAAGGCGGCGGGCACGATCACCACATGGGCGGCGGGGCGACGGCTGTCCGGGCCTGAAACCCCATATCGGATCTGCGGCTGGCCGCTGGAGTCCAGAACGCCCCAGGCCCAGCCCGCCGGCGGCATGAAGCGGGGCGCGAGCCCTGGGGGGATGCGGCTGTCCGTCAGGGCTTCCCGGCCGCCCTGCGGCCCGCAGGCGGCCAGCGCCAGGCCGAGCAGAAGGGGAAGGGCGCGCCACATGCCCTGTTTCAGCCCGATCCCGCCGCAGGACACAAGGCCGCGCAATCACGACTTGATCAGCGACGCTCAAGAGCCGATCTAGGCCCCATGACCGTCGTCATCGACAACCTGTCCAACCCCCGGCCGCGCCACCCGGAAAAACAGGCGCGCCCGGATACGCCGCTCCTGCGCAAACCCGAATGGCTGCGCGTGCGCGCCCCTGGCTCCGAAGGCTATGCGGCCACCCGCCAGACGGTGAAGGCCCACGGCCTGGTGACGGTCTGCGAGGAAGCCGCCTGTCCCAATATCGGCGAGTGCTGGTCGCAGAGCCACGCCACCATGATGATCATGGGCGAGATCTGCACGCGGGCCTGCGCCTTCTGCAATGTGACCACCGGCAAACCTGCCGCCCTTGACCCGTCGGAGCCCGCCCGGGTGGCCGACGCCGTGGCCAAGATGGGGCTCAAGCACGTGGTCATCACCTCGGTCGATCGCGATGACTTGGCCGACGGCGGCGCGACCCATTTCGCCGAGGTGGTGCGCGCCATTCGCACCGCGGCGCCCGGCGCCACGGTGGAGATCCTGACGCCGGACTTCCTGCGCAAGCCGGTCTCGGCCATGGAGACCGTGATTGATGCGCGGCCCGACGTGTTCAACCACAATCTGGAGACGGTGCCGCGGCTCTATCTGTCGATCCGTCCAGGCGCCCGCTATTTCCATTCCCTGCGCCTGCTGGAGCGGGTCAAGGAGCGCGATCCTGCCCAGTTCACCAAGTCGGGACTGATGGTCGGCCTTGGAGAGTCCAAGGAAGAGGTGATGCAGGTCATGGATGACATGCGCTCGGCCGGCGTCGATTTCCTGACCATCGGCCAGTATCTACAGCCCACCCGCAAGCATGCGGCCATTGACCGCTATGTGACGCCGGACGAGTTCAAGGCCTATGAGGAGATCGCCCGGGCCAAGGGTTTCCTGATGGTGTCGGCCAGCCCGCTCACCCGGTCTTCCCACCATGCGGGCGAAGATTTCGCCAAGCTCCAGGCCGCTCGCCGCGCCCTGGAAAACCGCGCCGTCGGGGCCTGAAGGACCGAAGCTTGTACCATCGTGTGACCCGGGATCTGCCCTATGGGCCAGATCAGCTGTTCGACCTCGTGGGCGATGTGGAGCGCTATCCGCAGTTCGTGCCCTGGCTGACCAGCATGCGGACCTGGAATCTGCGCCAAGTCGGCGATGGCGTGGACATGCTCGACGCTGAGGCCGGGGTGGGGTTCTCCTTCCTCAAGGAGCGTTTCGCTACCCGTGTCCGACGCGACCGCCCGGCGCGGACCATCCAGGTCAGCCTGTTGTCCGGGCCGTTCCGCAAGCTGGAGAACCGCTGGCGCTTCCACCCCATTGACGCGGGGACGCAGATCGAATTCGAGATCGATTTCGAGTTCAAGAGCCGGCTTCTGGCGGCCCTGCTGGCGGCCAATTTCCACCATGCGGTGGATCGCCTGATCGGCTGTTTCGAAGAGCGCGCCGCGGTCCTCTATGGGCCTGGCCCCGCGCCGTCGCCGGGCGCCCCCGCTCCGGCCTGACGCGGTTGCGCCCTGCGCCCGGCGCCCGCAGGCTGTTCAGCGTTCGGCCACGCGTTCGCGCAGCATCTCCAGGGCCGCCCGGGTCGCCGCCTCCTGGATCTCGGGCCTCGTCTCCAGCTCGAACAGTTCGGCCCGGTGCGTCAGGCCGTGATTGGTCCGCGCCGTGGCGATGTGGACGGTGCCCACCGGCTTCATCCGCGTGCCTCCGTCTGGGCCGGCGATCCCCGTGATGGCCACGGCGATATGGGCGTTGGAGCTTTCCAGAGCCCCTTCAGCCATCATGCGCGCCACGGGCTCGGACACCGCCCCCAGGTCGGCGATCAGGTCGCCGGGAACCCCCAGCATCTCCTGCTTGGCCCGGTTCGAATAGGTGACGAATCCACGCTCCAGCACGTCGGAGGCGCCGGGAATCGCGCAGATGGCGGCGCTGACCAGCCCGCCCGTGCAGCTTTCGGCGGTGACGATTCGCAACGACCGCTCCCGCGCCTCATCGATCAGAAGCCGGGCCAAGGTCTCGATTTCCAAGGAAAACATGGTCGCTCCGGCGAGAAAGGATGCGGCGGCTAGGCGCCGACCGTGCCAGACCACAACATCGACCCCCCGACCGTTTCAAGCCGAATCGCGCCCATGACTCAGCTCGACCTCTCCCAGAAGGCCGAACCCTCGGTGTCGCCGGTGCTGTTCGGCGTGACCGTCTTCGCCAGCGCCAGCCTGGTCTTCACCGTCCAACCGATGGCGGCCAAGCTGCTGTTGCCCCTGCTGGGCGGCACGCCGGGGGTGTGGAACACCAGCATGGCCTTCTTCCAGACCGCGCTGCTGGCGGGCTACGCCTATGCGCATCTGTTGCAGCGCCTGGGCGATGTCCGGCGGCAGGTGCTCGTCCATGGGGCGGCCCTGGGGCTTGCGGCGCTCTTCCTGCCCCTGAGGGTGCATGAACTTCTGGGGCCGCCCAACGCCGAGCTGCCGGCCCTCTGGCTGGTGGCGGCCTTGGCCCTGATGGTGGGCGCCCCCTTTGCGGTGCTGTCGGCCACCGCGCCGCTGGTTCAGGCCTGGCACGCCAAGATCTTCAGGCCGGGCGAGGGGCGGGGACCCTACGTCCTTTACGCCGCCAGCAATCTGGGCAGTCTCATCGCCCTGCTAGCCTATCCCGTCGTGGTGGAGCCCACCCTGGCCATCGGCGCCCAGACCCTGGTCTGGAGCGGGGCCTATATCCTCTTCGCCATCCTGATGATCGCCCTGGGCGTGCTGGCCGGCCGGGCGCCGTCCGTCCCGCCCGCGCCGCCGGTCCCGTCGGAAGAGGCGCCGGCGCCCTCGGCCGCCTGGCGTCAGCGCCTGATCTGGATCGCCCTGGCGGCTGCGCCCTCAAGCCTGATGCTGGGGGTCACCACCCACATCACCACCGATGTGGCCTCTGCGCCCTTCATTTGGGTGGTGCCGCTCGCCCTCTACCTTCTCACCTTCATTATCGCCTTCCAGGACCGGCCGCTCATCTCCCAGGACGGGGCCTTGATGTTCCAGGCCGCGGCGGTGGCCGGTTGCGCCGTCATCCTGCCCTTCCACACCACCAATCTGGTGGCCCAGCTCGCCATCCACCTGGGCGCCTTCTTCCTGACGGCCCTGGTCTGCCATCAGGCCCTGGTGGCGCGCCGCCCCCCGCCCGAGCGCCTGACCGAGTTCTATCTGTGCCTCTCCATCGGCGGCGTGGTGGGCGGCGGCTTCAACGCCTTCGCCGCGCCCCTGATCTTCTCCAATGTCTGGGAGTACCCGCTGGTGCTGGCCCTGGCCTGCCTGGCCAGGCCCTGGACGCTCGGCCTGGACAAGACCTGGCGGATCGCCACCTTCGTCGCCGCGACGGCCTGCGTCTTCCTGGCCCCCTATGTGGCCAACACCTATGGCGGCAGCGACGATTTCGTGCGCGCCCTGCTGGGGGTGATCACGGTGGCCGCCTTCCTGATTCGGGGCAGCCTGCCGCTCTTCTTCGCCCTCATCTGCATGCTGCTGATCTCAGCCCAGCTCGCCGGAGACCGAGTGGATGTGCGCCAGAACTGGCGCAGTTTCTTCGGCGTGGCGCGCCAGTCGGTGATGCCGGTGCCGGAACTGGGCGGGGAGGTGCGGATGCTGGCCCATGGCACGACGCTGCACGGCGCCCAGGCCACGGCCGACGACTATCGCTGCCGTCCCATCGTCTATTACGCGCCGGAGACCCCCATCGGTCAGGTCTTCGCCGCCAAAAGGGCCCTGAAGGCCGAGCTCGACATCGGCGCGGTGGGCCTGGGGACCGGGACCGTCTCGGCCTTCGTTCGCGAGGACGACCACCTGACCTTCTTCGAGATCGATCCCCTGATGGTGCGCCTGGCCACCGATCCGTCGATCTTCACCTATACGACCGAGTGCGCCCGCGGCCGCATCGACTATGTGATCGGCGATGCGCGCCTGACCCTGACCGACCAGCCCGAGGGTCGCTTCGACCTCCTGCTGGTGGACGCCTTCTCCTCCGACGCGGTGCCGGCCCACCTGCTGACCGTGGAGGCCATCTCCATGTATCTGGACCGGCTGAAGCCCGACGGCGTGCTCATCCTTCATCTGTCGAACCGCAATCTCGACCTGATCTCGCCGGCCATGGCGGTGGCCGAGGCCGCCGGGGCGACGGCCTTCCTTCAGCGCTACTCGCCGCCCTGGGGCACGCCGCCCCTCACTCAGTCGGCCGAGGACGTGATGATCCTGGGGCGTAGCGCCCAGGCGCTGGAGCCGTTCGAGAATGATGTGCGCTGGGAGCCCACCGACCCCACCCTGGCCGCGCCCTGGACCGACGCCTACACCAACCTGCCCGGCGCGCTCTATGCCCGCATGAAGGAGATCTGGACCTGGCTGCCTTGAGGCGTCAGGCGGGGGTTTCCACTGTGGCGATGGCCTGGGCGGCCAGGCCCTCCTGCCGGCCGGTGAAGCCCATGCCCTCGGTGGTGGTGGCCTTCACGCTGATCCGGTCCACCGGCAGGGCCAGGATTTCGGACAGGCGCGCGCGCATGGCGTCCCGGTGGGGGCGGATCTTCGGCCGTTCGCAGATCAACACCAGATCGACGCTCACCAGCCGACCGCCGCGGGCGGCGACCCGCTGCGCGGCATGGGCGAGGAAGCGATCGGACGAGGCGCCCCGCCACTGGGGATCGGTGGGGGGGAAATGCTCGCCGATGTCGCCGTCGCCGATGGCGCCGAGAATGGCGTCGGTCAGGGCGTGAAGCCCCGCATCGGCGTCGGAATGGCCCACCAGGGTCTGGTCATGGTCGATGCGCACGCCGCACAGCCAGACCGCCTCGCCAGGCCCCCAGCGGTGGGCGTCATAGCCCAGTCCGGTGCGGGTGATGCGCGCGGCGCCGGCCAAGCCTTCGGCCATGGCGAAATCCTCCGGATAGGTCAGCTTCATCAGGCGCGGGTCGCCCGGCGCCAGCGCCACGGCGAGGCCCGCGGCCGTGGCCACCTGGGCGTCGTCTGTAGGCTCGGCGTCCGACGGCCAGGCCGCATAGGCCGAGCGCAGGGCGCCCAGGGCGAAGGCCTGGGGGGTCTGGGCCCGCCACAAGCCGTCCCGGGACGGGGTTTCCAGGCCCTGGGGTCCGGAGCGCTTCAGCGTGTCGGCCAGCGGCAGGGCCAGGATGGCGCCATCGGCCTGTTCCAGGGCGACCAGCAGCCGCTGCACGTGGTCGCCGCCGAGAAACGGCCGGGCGGCGTCGTGGATCAGCACGGGGGTTTCGGGCGAACAGGCGAGGGCCGCAAGCCCCGCGCGGACGGACAGGGCCCGGGTGGCGCCGCCGACGGCCAGCCTGACGGGAAGCCCGTCCAGAGCCTCCCGCGCCGTGCCTTCCATGTCGCCTGCGACGACCGCCACGACCTCGGCCGCGCCGGCGGCCAGCAGGGCTTCAACAGACCAGCGGGCCACGGCCCGGCCCGCCAGAGTCCGCCACACCTTGGGCAGGCCGCCCCCGGCGCGAGAGCCGCTTCCCGCGGCCACCACAACAGCGCAAAAGCTCATGCTGGGTGTTTAGAGCCTATGTGATCGCTGTCCAGGCTTTACGGCGCCGCACAAATTGCCTAAAAACGCAGCGACAGGGGTGATCATAAAATGAGCACAAAGCTCAACATCGGGGATGTCGAAGTCGGTGGGCGTGTGTGGATCGCTCCCATGACCGGCGTGTCGGACCTTCCGTTCCGCCGGGCGGCCAGCCGCCTGGGGGCGACCTATGTATCCACGGAAATGGTGGCCTCGGCGGAGTTCGCCCGGGGCCGTCCTGATGTGGTGAGGCGGGCGGCCGTAGGCGAGGGTCTGCCGCTGATGGTCGTGCAGCTGGTGGGACGAGACCCGGCGGTGATGGGCGAAGGGGCCCGCCTGGCCGCCCGGGCCGGCGCGCAGATCATCGACATCAATTTCGGCTGTCCCGCGCGGGAGGTGACGGGAGTGGCCTGCGGCTCGGCCCTGATGCGTGAGCCGGAACTCGTCGAAGCGATCGTCGATTCGGTGGTCCAGGCCGCGGGCGTGCCCGTAACGGTGAAGATGCGGCTGGGCTGGGACGACGCCAGCCGCAACGCTCCTGAGGTGGCCGCGCGATGCGAAGCGCGAGGCGCCCGGGCCGTGACCGTCCATGGCCGGACCCGCAGTCAGTTCTACAAGGGCCAGGCCGATTGGGCGGCGGTGGCCGAGGTTCGGGCTGCCGTGGGCGTGCCGGTGATCGTCAACGGCGACATCATCGACGGCGCCAGCGCGCGCCGGGCTCTGGAACTGTCGGGGGCCGATGCGGTGATGGTTGGACGCGCCGTCTATGGCCGCCCCTGGATCGCCGCCGAGATCGAGGCCGAGCTGGACGGGCGCGCCTTTCAGGCGCCGGCCCTCGAGGCCCGGCTGGCCATCGTCCTGGACCATCTGGACGACAGCGTCGCCTTCTATGGGCCGCGCCTGGGCCTGCGGATCTTCCGCAAGCATCTGGCCGCCTACATCGAAAATGCACCCTGGCCGCAAGAGCCGGAGGCCCGGCGAAGCGCGCGTGCGCGCCTTTGCCGACTGGAGGAACCGTCCCAGGTCAAATCGGAACTGACCGCGCTCTGGCGTGGTCCGGAGGCGAGGATGGCCGCATGACGAGCCGAAGCAGAGTCACGAACAAAGGGCTGGACCTGACGGCCCTGAAATCAGCGGCCTTCGACCTCAGCCCCGAACCGGCGATGGTGATCGATCGCGACGGCGCCCTGGTCGCGGCCAATGAGGCGGCCGAAGCCCTGTTCGGCCAGGGCCTTGGCCTGCTGGCCCGGGGGCGCTTCCGCGCCGCCCTGCCGCCGGACTCGCCCTTGGTCTCGCTGCTCAATCGAGCGCACGAGGAAGGGGTGGCGGTCCGCGAGCGCGGCGTGGAGATCAGCCTGTTCGGCCTGCCGACCTTCGAGGCCGACGGCGCGGCCGCGCCGCTGAGCGACGGGTCGGTGCTGCTCACCCTGCACGTCAGGGGCGGGGCCTTTTCCGAGTTCGGCGGGGATGCGGCGGGGCTGCGGTCCATCATGGGCCTCGGCCGGATGCTGGCCCATGAAATCAAGAATCCGCTGGCGGGCATCCGCGGCGCGGCCCAGCTGCTCAAGGCCGGCGCTCAGGCCGAGGACGTGCCCCTGGCCCAGTTGATCATGGACGAGACCGACCGGGTGAAGCGGCTGGTCGACCGGATGGAGGTGTTCGCCGACGACGCCCCGCCGGCCCGTGACCCGGTGAACATCCACGAAGTTCTGGACCGCGTCCGCGCCCTGGCCGCCAACGGCGTGGCCGACGGCCTGAGCCTGAGGGAGCAGTACGATCCCTCCCTACCCCCAACGCCGGGGGACGAAGACCAGCTAATCCAGATCTTCCTCAATTTGGTCAAGAACGCCGCCGAGGCGGCCCACGCCCGAGGCGATGGCCGCGGCGAGGTGCTGATCACCACGGCCTATCGTCACGGAGTCCGAGTGCGCTCCAGCGAGGGCGGCCCCATGCGCAGCGCGCCGCTGGAGATCCGGGTGCAGGACAACGGGCCCGGCGTGCCGGCCCATCTTCGCGAGAGCCTGTTCCAGCCCTTTGTCACCACGAAGCAGAACGGGGCGGGCCTGGGTCTGGCCCTGGTTTCCAAGCTGGTGGTCGGACATGGCGGCCTCATCGACTTCGAATCCGAACCGGGGCGGACGGTTTTCCGCGTGTTGCTTCCCATTGCTTCCGAAAAGGACGTTTCGGCATGAGTGTCGCCGGCAAGAAGATCCTCATCGCGGACGATGATTCCTCGATCCGCCTTGTGCTCAGCCAGTCCTTCACCCGGCTCGGCTATCAGGTCCGGGCGACGGGTAACGCCTCGACCCTGCTGAAATGGGTTTCGGACGGGGAGGGGGACCTGGTCATCACCGACGTGATGATGCCCGACGAGAACGTCTTCGACGTCCTGCCGCGCATCCGCAAGGACCGGCCCAAGCTGCCCGTCATCGTCATGAGCGCCCAGAACACTCTGCTGACGGCGGTCAATGCGGCGGAGATCGGCGCCTTCGACTATGTGCCCAAGCCCTTCGACCTGGACGACATGACCAATGCGGCGCGGCGCGCCCTGTCGCGACCGGCCGACGCCGAGGCCTCCCGCGCCCAGGCCCGGGCCATGCGCGACGAGCGCCTGCCGCTCATCGGCCGCTCGGCGCCGATGCAGGAGGTCTATCGCACCATCGCCCGTCTGGTGGGGGCCGACCTCACCGTGCTGATCCTGGGGGAATCGGGCACCGGCAAGGAGCTGGTGGCCCGCGCCCTGCACGACATGGGCCGCCGCAAGGACGGCAAGTTCGTGGTCATCAACCTAGCCGCCACCCCTCGCGAGCGGGTGGAGGCGGAGCTGTTCGGCCGCGCCGACGGCGAGTCCGGCAAGTTGGTGGAGGCCGATGGCGGCACCCTGTTCCTGGACGAGATCGGGGATCTTCCCCTGGACGCCCAGACCCGCCTGCTGCGGGTGATCGACGGCTCGGAGCCGGCGGTGAACCCCAAGACGGGGCGGCGCCCCAATGTGCGGATCATCGCGGCCACCAATCGCGACCTGCGCGCCCTGATCCAGCAGGGGCTGTTCCGGGAAGACCTCTATTTCCGGCTGAATGTGGCCCCCCTGCGCCTTCCGCCCCTTCGTGATCGGGTGGAGGACATTCCCGATCTGGCGCGCTCCTTCCTCCTGCGGGCCAACCGCGAGGGGCTGCCCTCCAAGACCATCGACCAGGCGGCGCTGGAGCGACTGAAGCTGCACCCCTGGCCCGGCAATGTGCGGGAACTGGAAAACCTGATCCGCCGGGTTTGCGCCCTCTATGCCGAGGAACTGATCTCCGCCCGGATCATCGAGAAGGAACTGGCCGACCAGCAGCCCAGCCAGCCGGGGCAGGAGGGACCGCTCACCCTGGCCCAGATCGTCGAGCGCCACCTGGGAGGCTACTTCGCCGAACAGCCCGACGGCGTGCCTCCCGCCGGCCTCTACGACCGGGTGCTGGAAGAGGTGGAGCGCCCGCTGATTCAGCTGACCCTGGCGGCGACCCGCGGCAATCAGGTCCGGGCCGCGGAAATCCTCGGCCTGAACCGGAACACTCTGCGCAAGAAAATCCAGGACTTGGGCGTTGATCTGACCCGAGGACGGCGTTGAGATAAGGCGAGCGGCGAGCGCCCATCAACCTGACGTAATCTGGCAACATCTGTGTTGAGTTCTGAACACAGTTGAGCCTAGGGTTGCCGCCAATGTCTTCCTGGACCAGTTCAGCGGGAGTCGCCGAAGCGCGCGCCAGACTCTGGCGGGCGTTGCAGTCCCGCTACGTCCTCGGTGGCGGTTTCCTGGTGGCGGCCCTTCTGACGGCGGTGGCCATTCTGCTGGCGGCCTCGCCGCCGGAGAGCGGCGCCATCCAGCCCGCTTCCACCGTGATCCTCACGGTCCTCAGCCTGAATCTGGTGCTGATCCTCAGTCTGGCGGCGATTGTCGGGCTTCGGCTGCTCGCCCTGCTGGACGCTCGTTCGGTGGACGCCGGGGCGAGGCTCCATTTGCGTTTCGTCACCCTGTTCGCCCTGGCCGCCGTGGCGCCGGCCGTGGTGGTGGCCCTGTTCTACGGGGTGCTCGTCAACCGGGGGGTGGAGAACTGGTTCAGCGAACGGGTCCAGACCGTGGTGGAGAATTCGGCCACCGTGGCGCGCTCCTATGTGGACGACCAGACACGCTACATCGGCGAGCACGTGAACCTGATGGCGGTGGACCTGAACCGGGCCGCCCCCGCCCTGGCCGCCACGCCTGTCACCTTCTCCCACTTCCTGGGCTATCAGGCCGCCTATCACGATTTTCCCGCCGCCTATCTGATCGACCGGCAGGGCCGGGTCCTCGCCCGCAGCGAGGCCGTGGACGCACCGCCGTTCCGCCTGCCGCCGGAGTCCAGCTTCCAGGCCGCCGACGAGGGGGACATTTCGGTCCCGGCCTTCGATTCCTCCGACCTCATGCGGGCCCTTTATCGCCTCAGCGGCTACGAGGAGGCCTATCTCTATGTGGCCCGTCCCGTGGAGCGGGGGATCATCAATCACCTGATGGAGGCCGAGGGCTCGCTGATCTCCTACCGGGAGGCCGCGCGCAGCCGCGCCCGCATCCAGGCCATCTTCGCGCTCAGCTATGTGGAAACCGCCCTGCTGGTGCTGGTCGGCGCCGTTTGGCTGGGCATGTCGGCGGCCAACGCCATTTCCGGACCCGTGGCCCGGCTGGTGCAGGCGGCCGGGCGGGTGGCGGGCGGCGAACTGGACGTTCGGGTGGACGCCGAGCACGACCCGGAAGAGATCGCCGTTCTCTCCCGCGCTTTCAACAGCATGACTCATGATCTTCAGGCCCAGCAGGAGGCTCTGCGTCGGGCCGGCGCCGAGGCCGAGCAGCGGCGGGAGTTTATCGAGACCGTGCTCTCGGAGGTCAGCGCCGGGGTCATCGGCCTGGACGGCGAGGGGCGCATCTCGGCCCTGAACCGCACGGCGGCCCGTTTGCTGGCCCTTGCGGAGGTCCCTTGGGAGCGCGCGGCCCTGGCCGATGTGGCGCCGGAGTTGGCCGCGGTGGCCGCCGAAGCTGCGGCCAGCGGCGAGGCCGAGGACGAGGTGGACATCCAGCGAGACCGGGAGACGCACCGCCTGCGGGTCCGAGCCAGTCGGAGCGAGGGCGGTCTTGTCCTGACCTTTGACGACATCACCCGGCTGGTGACCGCCCAGCGCAACGCCGCCTGGCGTGATGTCGCCCGTCGCATCGCCCATGAGATCAAGAATCCGCTGACGCCCATTCAGCTGTCTGCCGAACGGATCCGGCGCAAGTTCCGCAAGGACGTGCCCCCGGCCGATCTGGAGACCTTCGACCGCTGCACCGACACCATTGTGCGCCAGGTGGGCGATATCGGCCGCATGGTCGACGAGTTCTCAGCCTTCGCGCGCATGCCTACCCCACGCTTCGCGCCACAGGACCTGGCCGAACTGGTCCGGGCGCAGGTGTTCGCCCAGCGCGTAGCCAATCCCGACATCAGTTTCGAGCTGGCCGAGCCCCTGACGGAAACCTGGACCCGCGCTGATGGCCGGATGCTGGCCCAGGCGCTCACCAACATACTGAAGAACGCCGCCGAGGCGGTTCACGCCCGTCTTGAGACCCGGCCGGAGCCCGAGGGCCGGATCGGCGTGGCGGTCCGCTCGGAGGCCGATCTCATTGTGATCGAGATCGAGGACAACGGCGTGGGTCTTCCCGAGAAGGATCGGGACCGGCTCACCGAGCCCTATGTCACCACCCGCGAGAAGGGCACGGGCCTGGGCCTGGCCATCGTCAAGCGGATCCTCGAGGACCATGGCGGCGAGTTGGTGCTCACCGACGCCCGCCAGGGCGGCGGCGCGCGGGTCCTGCTGCAACTCCCCCACAGGGGCGGGGGCCTGCGCCCGCCGCCCGTCCACGAACTCATCACCGAAGGAGAGACCCATGGCGGCTGACGTCCTGGTGGTCGATGACGAGGCCGACATCCGTGACCTGGTGGCCGGGATCCTCGACGACGAGGGGTATGAGGTGCGCACCGCCTCAGACTCCGAATCCGCCCTGGCGGCGATCCGAGCCCGGCGTCCGGCCCTGCTGATCCTGGATATCTGGATGCAGGGCGGCGGCATGGACGGGCTGGAGCTGCTGGACCTGATCAAGTCCATGGACCCGGACCTGCCGGTGATCATGATTTCAGGGCACGGCAATATCGAGACCGCCGTCAGCGCCATCAAGCGCGGGGCCTATGACTTCCTGGAGAAGCCGTTCAAGTCCGACCGGCTCCTGCTTGTGGTGGAACGGGCGCTGGAGGCCGCCAATCTGCGGCGGGAGAACCGCCGCCTGCGCACCCAGGCGATCATGCCTGAGGGTCTGATCGGCGCCTCTGTCGCGGCCCAGCACCTGCGCCAGATGATCGCCAAGCTGGCCGCCGCCAACAGCCGGGTCCTGATCGCGGGGCCGCCAGGGTCGGGCAAGGAGACGGTGGCCCGCCTGATCCATAGCGGCAGCCCCAGGGCCAAGGCCGAATTCGTGGCCATCAGCGCGGCGGGCATGACCCCTGAGCGCATGGACGTCGAACTGTTCGGCGTGGAGGGGCAGGGGGCCCGGCCGGAGAAGATCGGCGTCTTCGAACGGGCCCATGGCGGCACCCTCTATCTGGACGAGGTGGCCGACATGCCTCGGGAAACCCAGAGCCGCATCCTGCGGGTGCTGGTGGATCAGCGCTTCCGGCGGGTGAACGGGGACACTGACGTGCAGGTGGATGTGCGGGTGATCTCTTCCACTTCACGCAACCTGCGCGATGAAATCGCCGAGGGACGTTTCCGCGAGGACCTCTTCCATCGCCTCAATGTGGTGCCCGTGGCGGTGCCCGGCGTCGCCGAACGGCGGGAAGACATTCCGGAGCTGGTGGAGAATTTCATCGAGCGCATCTGCGAAGCCAGCGGCATGCCCCGGCGTGTCCTGGCCGATGACGCCATCGCCGCCCTGCAGGTGCGCCCCTGGCCTGGAAACCTCCGCCAGCTGCGCAATGTGGTGGAGCGGATGCTGATCCTCTCCTCGGGAGACGCCTCTGAGCCCATCACCGCCGAGATGGTCCCCTCCGACGCGCCGCCTGGCGACAGCGGCGGGATGCTGGGCGCCGACAAGATCATCGCCCTGCCGCTGCGCGAGGCGCGCGAGACCTTCGAGCGGGAGTATCTCAGCGCCCAGATGATGCGCTTCTCCGGCAATATCTCGCGCACGGCGGCCTTTATCGGCATGGAGCGATCGGCGCTTCACCGCAAGCTGAAGTCCCTGGGCCTGTCGGGGGCTCGCCCCCTGGAAGAAGGAGTCGAATAGGTGCCGCGTACCGCCTATGTGAACGGCCGCTACGTCCCCCTGGCCCAGGCGGCGGTCCATATTGAGGACCGCGGCTATCAGCTGGCCGACGCCGTCTATGAGGTGTGGGCGGTGTTCGGCGGCCGTCTGGCCGACGCCGAGGGCCATTTCGCCCGGCTTCAGCGCAGCCTGGGAGAGCTTCGCATCCCGACCCCGATGAGCCGGCAGGCGCTGACGACGGTCCTCAAGGAGGTGCTGCGACGCAACCGGATCAATGAGGGGCTGATCTATCTGCAGATCAGCCGGGGCGTGGCGCCGCGCGACCATGCCTTTCCCGCCGAGGCGACGGCCCCGGCCGTGGTGATCACGGCCAAGCCCGTGGACCGGGCCGCCACGGAGGCCAAGGCGGCCCTGGGCGTCTCGGTGATCACCCAGCCGGAGAACCGCTGGGGGCGCTGCGACATCAAGACGGTGGGGCTGTTGCCCAACGTCCTGGCCCGTCAGGCTGCGCGGGAGCAGGGGGCGGCCGAGGCCTGGTTCGTGGATCCCGACGGGCTTGTCACCGAGGGCGCGTCCTCCAACGCCTGGATCGTGGACCGGAACGGCGTGCTGCGGACCCGCGATACCCGGGCCAACATCCTTCGTGGCGTCACGCGCCTGACCCTGCTGGACGTGATCGCCCAGGCGGGGCTGACCGTGGAGGAGCGCGCCTTCACCCCCCAGGAGGCGAAGGAGGCCCAGGAGGCCTTCATCACCGGAGCAGGCTCCCTGGTGCTGCCGGTCACGCGGATTGACGGCGCGCTTGTGGGGACCGGCGAGGCCGGTCCGGTGGCGAAGCGGCTGCGGAGCCTCTATATCGAGCGGGCGCGGGCGACGGCGATCTGAGGACCGTCGCGCCATTGCGCAGGCCGATGGCCTTGGACTAGCTTGAACGTGTGTGTGGGGGCGCGTGGCCCCTGAAGGCGGAGAAGAAGGCGCAAAGCCATGAGCGACAAAAAACAGAACCTGCAGGACACGTTTCTCAACAGCGTCCGCAAAGCCAAGACCCCTCTGACCATCTTCCTGGTGAACGGCGTGAAGCTGCAGGGCGTGGTCAGCTGGTTCGATAATTTCTGCGTGCTTCTGCGTCGCGATGGCCAGTCTCAGCTGGTCTACAAGCACGCCATCTCCACCATCATGCCGGCCCAGCCCGTTCAGCTGTACGAGCCGGCGGAAGACGACAACGATTGAGTTCACAACCGATAGATCGTGAAGCGCCGGTTCAGGGCGCGCTGATCATCCACCCCGATCACGAGCACCGTGACGGGTCCCGTTCCCCCCAGGCGCGTCTGGAGGAGGCCGCTGGCCTCGCCCGGGCGCTCGACCTGGAAATCCGCGACGGTCTTGTGGCGCCGCTGCGCAAGCGCACGCCTGCAACCCTGTTCGGCAAGGGCAAGGTGGCGGAGATCGGGGCGCTTTGCGAGGAACTGGAGGCCGATGTCTGCGTCGTCGATGACGCCCTCACTCCGGTCCAGCAGCGCAACCTGGAGAAGGCCTGGAAGGTGAAGGTCATCGACCGCACCGGCCTGATCCTGGAAATCTTCGCCCGCCGGGCCCGGACGCGGGAAGGGCGGCTCCAGGTGGAACTGGCGCGTCTCTCCTATGAGCGCTCACGCCTGGTGCGCACTTGGACCCACCTGGAGCGGCAGCGCGGCGGTTTCGGCGTCATGGGCGGGCCGGGGGAAACCCAGATCGAGACCGACCGCCGGCTGCTGGCCGAGAAGATCGGCCGCCTGAAGAAGGACCTGGTGGAGGTTCGGCGAACCCGCACCCTGCAGCGCTCGGCCCGCAAGCGGCGTCCCTATCCCGTGGTCGCCCTGGTGGGCTACACCAATGCGGGCAAGTCGACCCTGTTCAATCGTCTGACGGCCTCTGACGTGGTGGCCGAAGACATGCTGTTCGCCACCCTGGACCCGACCCTGCGGATGCTCGACCTGCCTGACGGGCGGCCGGCCATTCTGTCGGATACGGTGGGCTTCATCTCCGACCTGCCGCACGAACTGGTGGAGGCGTTCCGCGCCACCCTGGAAGAAGTGCGCGAGGCCGATGTGATCCTGCATGTGCGCGACATCGCCAGCCCCGAGAGCGACGCCGAGGCCGCCGACGTGCGCGAGGTCCTCGACCGCCTGGGCGTCGACCTGGAAGAGCGCCGGGTGATCGAGGTCTGGAACAAGGTCGATCTCGTACCCGCCGACGACCTGCCGCTCCTGGAGGGCGACGCCCGTCGGATGCATCCCCCGGCCCATCTGGTGTCGGCGGCGGCGGGGATCGGTCTGGAGCCCCTGCTGGCCACCATCGCGAGCCTGGTGGACGAGGCGCCGCCGGTGGAGGCGAGACTGGGCGCCCAGGACGGGGCGGCGCTGGCCTGGCTCTACAGGAACGGACGGGTGATCGAGCGGGAGACCGACGAGGCCGGTGCGGTCCGGCTGTCTGTCCGCCTCTCGCCCAAGGCCCATGGCCAGTTTGAGCAGCTTTTCCCAGGCGCCCTGGATCCCGCGGCGTCCTCGCCGGACGCTTAGGCCTCCTGCCGCTCACGCGTCGGCGGGGGGCCGGCCTCGGCGCCGTTCGCCTCCAGCGCCGCCATCCGGCGGGCATGGTCCTCACGCAGCTGCTGACCGGCCTCGTCATAGAGGAAGGGCAGGAAGCAATAGCGCCGGCCAGCCGTCACAGGCGTCGCCTCGTGCAGCAGCGAGCAGGAGAAGACCACGGCCCCGCCGGTGGGCGGGCGGTAGGTCTTGGAGCCGAACTCAGGAAAGCGAAGGTCGCCGCCCTCATGGCCGGCGGTGTTCAGATTGATCGAGCAGGCGAACTTGCGGTGCGCCGTGCCGCCTGTGGTGTTGTCCCGGTGGGGCTTGAAGAAGCCGCCCCCGTCGGCGTCGTAGCGGGCCACCATGTAGCGTTCCACCCGCGTGGGCTGGAACTGAAAGGCCTTGGTGATCTCCGGCAGCAGGCGGTGCTGAAGGCGCTGTCGAAGCAGGGCCTTGAACTCCCCATCCTCGATCATCGCGTCAAAGCGGCGCTTGGTGGAGTCCATCACCGGCACGGTCTTGCCGCCCACCTCGCGCATGACGCCCGAGGGCTTGCCCCCCTGATATTCGTAGAAGGCGATCAGACGGGCGCAGAGCTCGGGCTCGAAGATCCGGGGCACGATCAGGACCGGCGCATGCAAGGGCGTGCCCGCATGGTCGTCGGGATCGGGCAGGCTGGCCACGAGCTTCATGATCCGCTCGCTTTCGTCCATGCCGCCGACGGCGAGGATCCGTAAGGACGGGTCGATCAGCACCCAGTGGGGGTGAGCCTCGCCGCTCTCATGAAGGGCGTAGTACTTTCGCGAAACCTCGCCGGACGGGTCGAAGAACCAGCGCAGGCCAGGCTCGTTCTGCGCCCCGGCGATCCGGTCTAGATCGCGCAGGACGCCGAAAGCGAAGACTTTGGAGTCGTTGAACAGGGCCCGATGGCGGCGGATCAGGCCCACGGCCTCATCATGTCCGGCGGCGTCCTGCGGCAGGAAAGCGAGCAGGATGTACTGGCCGCCGAGACTGCCGAAGGCGAATTCGGGATTGATGGGCGATCCGGTGGTGAACCAGGGAGCCGGCTGGCCGGGGCGAAGCATGGATCGAGCCTCCAGCAGAAGGGCAGGGCCGGGCCGCGGGCGCTCTCGGGCGCTGCTTCATGTCAGGCGGGCCGGTCGTTACGGCTCAAAAACCCCCATCCGCCCCCGGCGCCAACTATAAGAACCGTATAAGCAAGCGGCATAATGGAGGCATAATTGACCCATCTGCGTCCGCGCATCAGCCTGGGCTCGACCGGCCGCTACCGGTCTGGCCCGCTTCAGCCGCCGCGAGTCTGACTTGTCGACGGCGGGAGCGGGCCCTCGGCGTCTCTGGGCCGCCGCAGGACATTTGATGCCGCAAGCCATGACTGACTGGGCCGGGCGCCACCCACGCCTCTGGGGCGTGCTTTGGGCGGTCGGCGCGGTGCTCAGCGCCAATCTCATCGCCCTCATCCTGGCCGAAGCCCTGGGCTATGTCCGGGTGTCGATGATCTTCCTGGCCGGCGTGCTGGTGGTGGCGGTGGCCGCCGGGGCCTGGGCGGCCTATCTCGCCTCGGCCCTCGGCTTCGTCAGCTATAACTTCTATCTGGTGGAGCCGCGGTTCACCTTCGGGATCGAGTCAGAGGACATCGTCATCCTGGTGGTGTTCTTCACCGTGGCGATGATGACCGGCAGCCTCGCCGGCCGTCTCCGGGACGCGGGGGTGCAGGTGGAGGCCCAGGCTCGCACCACCACGCTCCTGTTCGAAACCAGCCGCGACCTGGCCGCCCTGGAAGACGAGGGCGCGATCCTGCAACGCCTTGCGGTGGCGCTGAGCGAGGCCGCCGGCGCGCCAGCCATGGTCTCCTCAGGCGATCTATTGGCGCGCCACCCTGAGGGGGGCTTATCTGACGCACTCGAAGACCTCCCGCCACCGGCGCCAGGCGAGGAACGGCTTCACGGACCCTGGCGCGTCCGAGGGCTATGGGCGGAGGGACGGCCCTTGGGCGTCGCGGCCTGGGCCAGCGGGCCAAGGCAGGATTCTCCGCCGGATCAGCCCCGGCGGTTGGACGTCCTTCTGGACATGGGAGCCTCGGCCGTCGCCCGCGCACAGCTCAGCCGCGGCTGGGCGGAGATGCAGGCCAGGGCGCGGACGGAGTCTCTGCGCAACGCCCTGCTGTCGTCCATATCCCACGACCTGCGGACGCCGCTGGCCTCCATTCTCGCCTCGGCCACCAGTCTGAAGGCCTTTGGCGGCGCCTTTGACCCCGAGGTGCGGGACGATCTGCTCGACACGATCGAAGAGGAGGCTGAGCGCCTCAACCGGTTTGTCGGAAACCTGCTGAACATGACGCGCCTGGAGGCTGGCGCCCTGACCCTGGCCCCCGCCGCCTTCGAACTGCGCGAAAGCCTGGGGCGGCTGGTGGAGGCCTATGGCCGGCGGCCTGGCGGTGGAGCGCTCAGCCTTCAGATCGAGGGCGACATGCTGGTGGCGCAAGGTGATGTCATTCTCTTCGAACAAGCCATGGGAAATATTCTGGAAAACGCTCTGAAATTCAGTCCGGACGGCGCGCCGATCCGGGTGTCGGCCAGGCCGGTCGCCCGCGGGCTGATGGTCGAGGTGGCCGATCAGGGGCCCGGCGTGCCCGAGGCCGACCTCGAGCGGATTTTCGAGAAGTTCTATCGCTCCGGCGGCGAGGAGGACCGGCAGGGCGGTGCGGGCCTGGGTCTCTCCATCGTCCGGGGGCTTTTGGAGGCCATGGGCGGTACGGCTGTGGCGCGCAATCGCAAGGGAGGTGGTCTGGTGTTGAGTGTGTGCTTGCCCGGGGCCGCGGCCTGATGGACGGCGCCCAGGTGCTGCTCGTTGACGACGAGCCCCAGATTCTCCGCGCTCTGAAGCCGGCCCTCTCGGCGGCAGGCTATGTGGTGACCACCGCCGAGAGCGGGGAGGCGGCCATGAGCCATCTGGCCGCCGACGCCTTCGACATTGTGATCCTTGACCTCGGCCTGCCGGATCTGGATGGCAAGGAGGTGATCGAGCGGATGCGGGAATGGACGGAAACGCCCATCGTCGTGCTGTCCGCCCGCAATCTCGAGGATGAGAAGATCGCGGCCCTGGACCTGGGGGCCGATGATTTCGTGAACAAGCCTTTCGGCGTGGGTGAACTGCTGGCCCGAATGCGCGCCGCCCAGCGCGGCCGCGACCGTCGCTTGGCCGGCCAGGCGCGGTTTCAGAGCGGCGAGCTGGAGGTCAATTTCGCGACCCGGCGGGCCTTCATCATGGGAGAGGAGGTGCGCCTCACCCCGCGGGAATACGATCTGACGCGTGTCCTGGCCCGCCATGCCGGTCGGGTGGTCACCCACAAGCAGATCATCGCCGCCGTCTGGGGACCGCATGCCAGCGTGGACGCTCAGTTCGTCCGTGTGCTGGTGGCGCAACTTCGACAGAAGCTGGAAGAGGACCCGGGCGCCCCGCGCATCGTCCTCACAGAGCCCGGCGTCGGCTACCGACTGGCCACCGACGACGACCTCTGAAGGCGATCAGCGCGCCTTGCGGCTGCGCTCGACCACGGGCTTGTGGCCTTCGGCGTCGAGGGCGCCGGAGGGCGCGATCCCGGTGTTGGGCTGAGGGTTCATGCCCTCATGAGCGGTGCGGCCGGCGTCTGGCTGGCCCTGGCCGTCGCGTCCGGCCTCGGCCTTCTGGGCCGCCGCCTTTTCCGCAATGTTCTTCTGAGTCTCGCTCATCGTGGCTCCTCCATTGTCTGAAAAAGCCAACGCGATGCAGGGACGTCGGGTTGCGGCGAACCGGAGGCGCGGGGCGCGGCGCGTGGCGGGCAGCGCCCGACGAAGACGAGCACTATGAAATCGTCATAGCCCTCTGATGATTATACAGATACTCCGTGCTGTGCGGCTATCGGCGGATGTCGGCAGCATTTTTGTGGCTAACGGCGGCTATTTCGGTTGTTCGACAGAGAATCTTACTGCATCGACCTCTGATCTCCGTAGTTATGCAGCCACGCCCCGGCTATGCCCAATCGTTTAAAAGAGTTCGGGCAAACCTTCTTCCCACCTGATCAAGGCATATTGTTCGATGGCATAGTGGGCGCGTAGATGGTCGCCCCAGGCAAACCAGTGGCCAAGCGGGGCGTCACCTTCCAGTAGGTAACGCGGCGTGTCTTCCCCACTCTCGCCATAAACTGCACTGATCAACTCGGTGAGAGCCTCGTCTGATTGGTCAGGAGAGAGTTTTTCACCACGAAGGAAGCCGGTCACGAGCTTTCCGAGAAAGACGGCAAGGCTCATCGATCCCTCCGGCAAAGCCTGCGGCGAGTGGAAACAGAGTTCCGTTCCCTGCTCCGTGAAGCTGTAGCTGTGAGCCGCCGATGTGATGCATGTGTGCGGAGGCACCGTCATATGCTCGGCCAACACCGGAATACGCTCAAAGCGTGCAGTGCGCCCGCCGTCCTCCAACAGGAAATCTTCCCATTCCCACGGATGATGGCGCCAGAAGCGCGGCCAGCGTGTTAAGCCCGACCAGTGTACGCTCAATCGATAGGCCGAACGGTCAAGGAATAAAGGACACACATAGGCGGCATCCCCCAGATCACGGTGAAGCAGTTTCTCGCGCAGGCGAAACAGCACATTGTGCTGAAAATCCCGATGACTTTTCTGTTTCTGGCGCAGTGGAAAATAGAGTGCGCGGGGCGCGATGTTCAGGCCTGCCTTGCGGCGATCGCGGATGATTTTCGAAGTGCTAATGTCCGGGTAAGCAGCGGGTCGTTTGAACTGCATATAAAACGGGCGAAACCCCCGTATGGCGCTATGCAACCGCGCATCCGCACCCAGCCATCGCTCCTTCGCGCGCGAGAAGGGTTCAATTGTAAATCGCTGACGTGGAAATCCGAGCAGAGTCAAGAAGGACTCTAAGGCAAAGCCCACGACGTCCTCAGTGTAGTTCGCGTCGATCCGCAACCCGTTCTTCCGCATAATCCGACCCCTGAAGACTGGCTAGATACGCACCAAGCCGTTTGGACGCTTCGTTCCTAGCTACACAGGCGCCTCGCTAGAGATTGACGGTTTCGGCTGAGACGCTTTTCTTCTGGGCGAACTTCTTTGCGAACGCGGCCGTCGCCGCAGCCCCTTTGGGGTGACAAGCCTTGTGAACAAGCGCGCCGTTGTCGAGGGTTGTCATGCCACCGGCGGAATGCTCGACTACGTGGTGAACTTCACAGTCGTTCCAATCCACAGCTCCATCGCATTCGGCGCAACGCTTACCTTGTGCGTAGAATAGTATGGTTCTCTCGACCTCGCCGAATAGGCGGATCGGATCCTTTGGAGAGAGGGGCTGCAAATACTCGAACATCTTCTCGACGTAGAACCGGTGACGCCTGCTGATGTTTTCTCCTCGGTCGGAATTGACACGAGTCCACTGACCATAGTGGGTCCAAAATTCATGAGCGACCCCGGCATCGTTTGCGGCTTTGCCCTTGGCAAGACCCTCCAGGAACTTGTCGAGCGCTTCTGGAAAACGATCTGCCCAGTTTGGTGGGTAGTCGTCCCACAGCGCATCGACTAGTAGCGCGGCGTGGATGGCGTCGTGTCCACGGAGCTTAGGGCGTTTGCCGCCCACAAGCATCTTCTCTATTTTCGATAGAACATCGTGAAGCCGTTGGGTGCTCGGCGACGCCTGATCGAAATCCAGGTGGTCATAATAGAAGGTGTTTATCGCGTCAGCGTTGATATCGCAGAAGGCGTCTGCGCCTTTGGATTTGCGGGTCAAGAATAACATTGTGAGCTGGGCAGCTAACTGCCGCGTCTTGCCCCGATCCGTTGATGGGCGCATCCCAAGAACTTGAGTGAAGAAGCTATGGCCGGGATAGCGCGCGACTTCGGGCTTCCCGCCAAGCTTCAGGACGAACTCGGTGAAATTTCCCGGCCACGCGTCCCTTGTTTCCTGATGGTTCAGCGGAAGGCCACTCTGCAACCTGACGAATAGATCGCGCACCTCGTTCACTTGATCAGTTTCGATCATCGCTAAGGCGATCTCGGTGGTTTTAAATCGTTCTTTTAGGTCGGAAGAGAGAGCGTCGAATGTCTTGCCTCCCCACGGACAAGGCTGATCTTTGACGAAGGCGGGGAATCGCGCGACGGCTTCGTCCACCACGGGATCGAACAGCGAAAACGCACCTTCAGAATACTCGTAGATTGCATTTATGCGTTGTTGTCCGTCAATTATCTCAAAGTCATCCCGTGCGTAATCCCCGACGCCCTTCTTGATGTGGTGCAGGTAAATGATCGGCAGAGGATACCCGCGCATCATGGAATCTATGAGCTTACGCTGCTGGGTGCGGCTCCAAACCGCGCCGCGCTGATACTCAGGGTTAACCCCCAGCATGCTGTTCTTACGAAGCTCGATTAGTTCTTCGACCGTATGCCGCTTCTGTATCGCCTGCATGACCACCCCCGCATCTAAGGGAAGCGTAGCTAAGCTTGGACGGGGCGCAACCCGTGGTCGCCCCAAGCGGCGATAATTGCCCTGACCCGCAGGGATCTCTGCGCACCCCGCGATATAGGCTTTATGAGAACAACGCTGGCGTGAAGTGCGCGCTTGCGGTGACGACAGCGGCGTTGCCGGGCAACGTCTTCGCAATGATCTGCGGCTGAGATCAGAGCACCACGCAAGAAACCTATCGGCCGACGGCGGCCGCCTGAAATGGGGCCGAGAGTGGGTCCGAGGGGCGCGAGCCGAAACAACAGCGGGAGATCAATGGCTTTTGGCGGATGGGGTGGGATTCGAACCCACGGTGGGGGTAAGCCCACGGCGGTTTTCAAGACCGCTGCCTTAAACCACTCGGCCACCCATCCAGAGCGCCGCCTATAGAGCGCGTTCCGACCTGTGGGAAGCCGCTTAACCGCGCGTCAAGCCTCTCTGTTCACACTCTGGCAAGGTCGTTCGCCCCGTGGGGGCGGCCCCAGCGGGAGTTTGAGCCCATGGCCCTCGTCCCTGTTTCCCCCAGGCTCTGCCGAACGGCCCTGGTGCTCGGCGTGGCGGCGGTGACGCTGTCGGCCTGCGCCACGCCCAAGCCGAAGCTCTCCCATCGCACGCCCCAGGCCGCCGCGCCCTCGGCCAAGGCGCCCGCAGGCGCGGGGGGGACCTATAAGGTCGGCAAGCCCTATCAGGTGGGCGGCGTCTGGTATGTGCCGCGGGAGCAACCGAACTATAACGCGGTAGGCGTCGCCTCCTGGTATGGCCAGCAGTTCCACATGAAGACCACCGCCAATGGCGAGGTCTTCGACATGAACGCCATGACGGCGGCCCACACCACCTTGCCCCTGCCGAGCCTGGTGGAGGTCACCAATCTGGAGAACGGGCGAAAGGTGGTGGTGCGGGTCAATGACCGCGGTCCCTTCGTCGGCGACCGCATCATCGACATGTCCCGCGCGGCCGCCCGGGAACTGGGCTTTGAGAACAAGGGTCTGGCCAAGGTCCGGGTGCGTTATGTGGGACCTGCGCCTCTGGGCGACGCCCGGGCGGGCGTCAGGGTGGCCCGGGCCGATCCCGTCCCGCCGCCGCCGCCGCCCAGCCCCGCGCCGCCGCTCACCCTGCCGCCCGCCGCGCCGCCCGCTCCGCCGCCGGTGATGGCGGCGGCCCCGT
>NZ_DAIMHV010000017.1:0-30404 GCF_036723115.1 Phenylobacterium sp.
AGCCGCTCGCCGGTGGCCTCGTCGCGGCTGTCGATCAGCCAGCGATAGGCGTGCAGCAGGGCCGCAGGCCCCAGATACTTGTCCCCGTTCCACCAGTAGCTGGGGCAGGAGGTGGAGCAGCAGGCGCACAGGATGCACTCATAGAGGCCGTCCAGCTTCTCCCGGTCCTCGGGCGTCTGGCGCCATTCGGTCTGGGGCTCGGGCGTGGTGGTGTGCAGCCACGGCTCGATGGAGGCGTACTGGGCGTAGAACAGGGTCATGTCCGGCACCAGGTCCTTGACCACCGGCATGTGGGGCAGGGGGCTGATGGTGCAGGAGGCGCCCGGCTCTTCTTCCCAGCCATGGGTGCAGGCCAGGGTGTTGCGGCCGCCGATGTTCATGGCGCAGGAGCCGCAGACCCCTTCCCGGCACGAGCGCCGGAAGGCCAGCGTCGGGTCCATGGTGTTCTTGATGTGGATCAGCACGTCCAGGACCATGGGGCCGCAGGCGTCCACATCCACATCATAGGTGTCCCAGCGGGGATTCTCGGTCCCCTCGGGGTCGTAGCGATAGACCTTGAAGGTCTTGACCGTCTTGGCGCCGGCCGGGGCGGGATGGTGGCGGCCCCGTTGGACCTTGGAATTCTTCGGCAGGGCGAGTTCGACCATGACTTACCTTCGCGCGCGGAAATTGTGAGCCTCTTCAAGTTGCCCGATCTGATCGTTCAACTCGCGAACCTTGGCAAGAAGTTCGGCGGCCTTATCTGCCTTTATCCGCTTATTATGCGTAAGCGGGTAGTTTAGAAGTCGCTGTATGTCAGCTCGAATATTGACCTTCCCATACCGAACTTGATTTAGGTGCTCAGCCCTGCGAAGCGAAACTTCCCGACGGGAGGAGAGTTTGTCGAAATTTAACGTCTCAAGGGCGCGGGCGACGTGCCATTGTCTATCGTTGAACTGAGGTAAGCGCCTCTCAACCTCCTCGACACTGACATCCTCGCCGTTCGCAATCTTCTCCAAAAGCGAAAGCACACCGTCTGGCGTGAAATAAATCTTCCGTAGCGCCCCGACGATCTCGTCGTCCAGCCGATCTAGCCTCGGGTTCGCAGATTTCTGGTCTGCTGCAATCGCCTCAACGATCGCCAGCCCGTCAGCTACAACTGAGATCAGCTCGACCAACAGTTTGCCTCCCCTAGTACACCCGCGCCTTGGGCGGGATGTAGGCGATGTCGTTGGTCATGGTGAAGCTGTGCACCGGGCGGTCGTCGATGCGCACCTTGCCGGTGGCGTCGTCGAACCAGGTGAGCGTGTGCTTCATCCAGTTGTCGTCGTCCCGCTCGGGATAGTCCTCCCGGGCGTGGGCGCCGCGGCTCTCGGTGCGGTTCAGGGCGCCGTTCACCGTGACCGCCGCCTGGCCGATCAGATTGTCGAACTCCAGGGTCTCGATCAGGTCGGTGTTCCAGATCATGCCCCGGTCGGTGACGCGGATGTCCGGGCGCTGGCCATGGATCTTGTCCAGGCGGGCGACGCCCGAGGCCAGGCTCTCGCCGGTGCGGAACACCGCGGCGTCCTCCTGCATGGCCTTCTGCATGTCCAGGCGCAGCTGGGCGGTGGGGGTGGAGCCGTTGGCGTGGCGCAGACGGTCGAAGCGGGCCAGGTGGGCCTCGGTATCAGCGTCCTTCAGCTCGGGCTGCTTGGCGCCCGGGGTCAGGATGTCGGCGGCGCGCAGGGCGGCCGAGCGGCCGAACACCACCAGGTCGATCAGCGAGTTGGAGCCCAGGCGGTTGGCGCCGTGCACCGAGACGCAGGCCGCCTCGCCCACGGCCATCAGGCCGGGGATGACGCTGTCGGGGTTGTCGCCGTCGCGGGTGACCACCTCGGAATAGAAGTTCGTGGGGATGCCGCCCATATTGTAGTGGACGGTGGGCAGGACCGGGATCGGCGCCTTGGTCACGTCGACGCCGGAGAACACCTTGGCGCTCTCCGAGATGCCGGGCAGGCGGGCGGCCAGCACCTTGGGATCCAGGTGGTCCAGGTGCAGGAAGATGTGGTCCTTGTTCGGACCCACCCCGCGGCCCTCGCGGATCTCGATGGTCATGGCGCGGCTGACCATGTCCCGCGGCGCCAGGTCCTTCACCGAGGGGGCGTAGCGCTCCATGAAGCGCTCGCCCTGGGAATTGGTCAGATAGCCGCCCTCGCCCCGGGCGCCCTCGGTGATGAGGCAGCCGGCGCCATAGATGCCGGTGGGGTGGAACTGCACGAACTCCATGTCCTGCAGGGGCAGGCCGGCCCGCAGCACCATGGCGTTGCCGTCGCCGGTGCAGGTGTGGGCGCTGGTGCAGGAGAAGTAGGCCCGGCCGTAGCCGCCGGTGGCCAGGATGACGAGCTGGGCCTGGAAGCGGTGCAGGGTGCCGTCGTCGAGCTTCCAGGCGGTGACGCCCCGACAGACGCCTTCGTCCATGATCAGGTCGAGGGCGAAGTACTCGATGAAGAACTCGGTGTCGTTGGCCAGGGACTGCCCGTACATGGTGTGCAGCATGGCGTGGCCGGTGCGGTCGGCCGCGGCGCAGGTGCGCTGGATCGGCGCCTCGCCGAAGTTGCGGGTCATGCCGCCGAAGGCCCGCTGGTAGATCTTGCCCTCGGGCGTCCGCGAGAACGGCACGCCCCAGTGCTCCAGCTCGTAGACGGCGGCCGGCGCGTTGCGGCAGAGGTATTCGATGGCGTCCTGGTCGCCCAGCCAGTCCGACCCCTTGACGGTGTCGTACATGTGCCAGCGCCAGTCGTCCTCGCCCATATTGCCCAGGCTGGCGGAGATGCCGCCCTGGGCGGCCACGGTATGGCTGCGGGTGGGGAAGACCTTGGTCACGCAGGCGGTCTTCAGCCCGGCCTGGGCGCAGCCCAGGGCCGCGCGCAGGCCCGAGCCCCCGGCGCCCACGACGACGACGTCGAACTTGTGGTCGATGAATTCGTATGCGGCCATGCTCAGTAAGCTCCGCCGGTGAGGGCGACCTTCAGGATGGAGAAGAGGGCGAGCGCGCCGAACAGCGCGCAGACGAAGAGGTTGAGCAGCAGGAGGCCGGTCTTGGTGATCCGGCGGTGGATGTAGTCTTCCACCACCACCCGCATGCCGGTGTGCATGTGCATGAAGCTGATCACCACCAGCAGGCCCAGCAGCACCGCGTTCAGCGGCGCGGCCATCCAGGCCACGGCCACCTCATAGTCGCTGCGGGCCAGGCGCAGGGCGGCGAACACCCCCCACAGCACCAGCGGGATGAGGGCCACGGAGGTGACGCGCTCGGAAATCCAGTGGCCGACCCCATGGCCGGCGGCGCCCAGGCCGCGGGCCCGGGACAGAGGCGTGCGGAAGTCGGTCATGACAGGGCTCCGGTCATGGCGGCGATGATCCAGACCACCACGGTGGCCACGAGGGAAAAGGCGATCACCGCCACGGCGCCGGCGTTGGCGACGGGCAGGCGGAAAGCCGCGCCCGTGTCCCACACCAGGTGCTGGACGCCCTTGGCCAGATGGAAGAAGACCGCGAAGGTCAGGCCGAACATCACCAGCCGGCCGAGCGGCGAGCCCAGCAGGGCCATATAGGCGCCGTAGGCCTCAGGCCCGGAGGCCAGGGCCACGGCCCAGCCCGCCAGGATCAGGGCGCCCACATAGAGGCCGATCCCGGTGAAGCGGTGCATGATCGAGGTGAGGGCGGTGGCGTGCCAGCGCCAGATCTGGATGTGCGGCGACGTCGGTCGCTCTCGAATGGTCCGCGTGGCGTCCGGCATCTTGGCTCGCCGCTCCCCTGTTGTCGTCCTGCCTAAGCCCAGAGGCTGCTTTTACGCCCGCCCCGGCCCCTGTCAACGAAGGGGCGGCGGGCGCAGACAGGCCCGGCATCTTCGTTCTGGCGCAAGTCATAGCGGTGGAAACCTCCCGCGCAATGCGTCTTTGCTGTAGTCTTCCTTCGCAGGAGACGAAGGATGCGGTTCGACCTGACGGATCTGAGACTGTTCTGCGACGTGGTGGAGGCCGGCTCCATCACCCGCGGCGCCGAGCGCAGCGCGCTTGCCCTGGCGGCGGCCTCCACCCGCATCCGGGCCATGGAGACCTCGCTGGGGGCCGCACTGCTGACCCGGTCGCGCCAGGGGGTCAGCCCCACGCCCGCCGGCGTGCTGCTGCTCAAGCACGCCCGGGGCCTGCTGGAGCAGAGCGCGCGGATGCAGGATGAGCTGGGCGCCCTGGCCGAGGGCGGCGCCGGCGAGGTCCGGGTGCTGGCCAACACCAACGCCCTGACCGAATTCCTGCCCGAGGCCCTGTCCTCCTTCCTCGCCGACCATCCGCAGGTGAGCGTCGACCTGGAAGAGCGCCTGTCCGACGAGATCGTGGGCCTGGTGGCCGAGGGCGCCGCCGACCTGGGCATTGTCGCCGGCACGGTGGATGTGGGCGCCCTGGAGACCTATCCCTTCCGCACCGATCGCTTCGTGGTGGTCACCGCGCCGGGCCACCCCCTGGCGGCGCGCCTGTCCGCCAGTTTCGCCCAGGCCCTGGACTACGATCTGGTGGGCCTGGACCGGGCGAGCTCCCTGCAGCGCTTCCTGGCCGGACGGGCGGCGCGGGAGGGGCGGCGCCTGAGGCTTCGGGTCCAGCTGCGCAGCTTCGATGCGGTCTGCCGGCTGGTGGAGTGCGGGGTGGGCATCGGGGTGGTGCCCGAGACCACCGCGGCTCGGGCCATCTGCACCATGGATCTCGCCATCGTCTCCCTGACCGACGACTGGGCGGTGCGCGAGCTGAAGATCTGCGTCCGCAGCCTGGCGGATCTGCGCCCCGTGGCCCGCGAGCTGGTGGACAGTCTGCGGGCGGCCTGAAGCCGACTATTCCCGGTCGGCCAGCCAGTCGGCGGAGCGCATTTCCTGCAGGCGCGAGGCGGTGCGCTCGAACTCAAAGGCGCCGTCGCCCTCAGGGTAGAGCTGGGCGGGCTCGGCGGCGGCCAGGACGATCAGCCGGGTCTTGGCCTCGTAGAGGGCGTCGATGAGGGTCACGAAACGCCGCGCCTCCTCCCGGCGGTTGGGGGTCAGCTGGGGCAGGTGCTCAAGGAAGACGGTGTGAAACCGCTCGGCCAGGGCGAGATAGTCGTTGGGGCCAAGGGCTGCGCCGCACAGGCTGGCGAAGCTGGCCCGCAGCAGGCCGCCGGACGCCCGGGGCAGGTGGATCTTGCGGCCCAGCACCTCCAGGGTCTCGCCGCTTTCGGTCTCTGCGCCCAGCATGTCGGCCCACAGGGCGTCGAACACCCGCTCATGGTCGCGGTCGATGGGCGAGAACCAGACGCCCGCCGCCCGCAGCCGGTCCAGGCGGTAGTCATGGGCGCCGGCCACCGCCACCACCTCCGTCCGCGCCTTCAGCAGGTCGATGAACGGCAGGAAGAGCTGGCGGTTGATGCCGTTCTTGTAGAGGGCGTCGGGCACGCGGTTGGAGGTGGCCACCAGGGTGACGCCCCGGGCGAAAAGCGCCTCGAACAGACGCCCCAGGATCATGGCGTCGGCGATGTCGGTGACCTGGAACTCGTCGAAACAAAGCAGCCGGGCCTGGCTCGCCACCACATCGGCGGCCGGGGGGATGGGGTCGTCCCCCCGGGACTGGCCGAAGCGCGCCTTGCGGGCGGCGGCGTCCCCCTTGCGCCAGGCGTCGATCAGCCGGTGGACCTCGCCCATGAAGACATGGAAGTGAACCCGCCGCTTGGCCGCCACCGGCGCGGTTTCGAAGAACAGGTCCATGAGCATGGACTTGCCCCGGCCCACCGGCCCCCAGAGATAGACGCCGGTCTGGCTTTCCGGCCGGCGGAACCGGGCCAGCAGGCCCGCAGGCTCGGCGGCTGTCAGGTCGGCCTGCAGCCGGGCCAGGGCCGGCAGGGCGGCGGCCTGGGCCGGATCGTGACGGATTTCGCCCCGGGCGAGGCGGTCCTGGTAGGCGGCTTCGAGGGGGGTGGACATGGCCTCGCCCCCTAGCCTGTGCGGCGGCTCATCACAATCTCCCAGACGCTTGGGTCGAAGACGGGCGGCCGCCCTACCGCAGGCTGCGCCTTAGGAACGCAAGCGCGAAGGGCCGGGTTGTCCCTTCAGTCACGCGTTTTGAAGGAGCCTCCCATGGCCGACGAGACCCGCAGTTTCGATCCTGACACCGCCGCCGCCAACCAGACCCGCCAGCAGGGCGGGGGCGTGGGCCAGAAGGAGATGGACGCCCAGCGCGACCCGGACCGCGCCGTCGCCGCCTCGGGGCGCAACACCCGCGATCCCGAGGATCCGGACAATCCCGAGGCCGACTGGGGCGGGCCGGCCACTGGCGCGGCCTATTCGGCCACCAACACCAATCGCGGGGATGATCCCACTCGCCAGCTCCAGGGCGCCAAGACCCGCGCCCGGACCAAGGAGATCAATTCCGGCGGCCTCTGAGGCCGCAGCTGGCTCAGATCGCCGAGGCGGGCTCCGCCTCGGCGGCGGCCTCTGATCCTGGCGCGGTTCCGGCGTCTTCCTGGCCGGCCTCCACCTGGGGGGTGTCGCTGCGGGGGGGCAGGCCGTGGTCGGCCCGCAGGAAGCGATAGGTTTCCCGCCGCTCGCAGGCGCAGGCCTTCATCTGGCCCGTCTCGTCCCACCACACCAGCAGGGGATAGGCGAAGTCCACCCCGTTGGCCTTGAGCCTGGGGGTGAGCTGTTCCACCAGCTCGCGGCCGGCGCGGACCACGGCGGTGCGGGCGGCGTCCCCGTCGGCGGGGGGAATATCGGTGGCGTTCCAGGCCGAGGCCGGCACGGCCAGCCAGCGCTCCAGCAGGCTGTAATCGCGGGTCAGCCAGAGCTGGGCCACCGTAGCCCGTTCAGCGGGGGTGGAGCGCTCCAGCCCGTTCACATCGGCCCGGGCGATCTCGATCACCCGGGTGTCGATGCCGGCCGCATGCAGGTCGGGAAACTGCTCGGCCTTGAATCGCAGGCAGTCGGGGCAGGTGCGGAAGGAAATCATATAGAGGGGGCGACCCTCGATGCCCGGGGACACCCAGCCGGCGCTTTCCAGCAGGCGGGCGATCTCCTCGGGATTGTCGGTGATCGTGGCCGGCCGCCAGCGCACCTCATGGTTCCACCAGGCGTAGCCGCCCAGGCCCGCCAGGACCACCACCAGGGCCAGCGCCCCCCAGAGCTTGAAATTCCTCATCCCGCCTCTTTCCCTGTCAGACACTGTTCGCCCGGTCGTCTCAGCGCATGGTGGGGATGACGAAGGCCCCCTCGGCGCTCTCACCCTCGGGCCAGCGGGCGGTCACCGTCTTGACCTTGGTGAAGAACCGGACGCCTTCCATGCCGTGCTGGTTGGCGTCCCCAAAGGCGCTCCGCTTCCAGCCGCCGAAGCTGTGATAGGCCACCGGCACCGGGATGGGCACGTTGATCCCCACCATTCCCACATTCACCCGCGATGCGAACTCCCGGGCGGCGCGACCGTTCCGCGTGAAGAGGGCCACGCCGTTGCCGTAGTCGTGCTGGGAGGGCAGGGCCAGGGCCGCCTCGAAACTGTCGGCGCGCACCATCTGCAGCACCGGGCCGAAGATCTCCTCGCGATAGGCGCGCATGTCCGGCCGCACATGGTCGAACAGGCTGGGGCCCAGGAAGAAGCCGTCCTCATGGCCCTGCAGGCGGAAGTCGCGGCCGTCCACCACCAGCTCGGCGCCTTCGGCCACGCCGAGCGCGATATAGTCGCTCACCCGGCGGCGGTGGGCGGCGCTGACCACCGGGCCGTACTGGGCCTGAGGGTCGCTAGAGACCCCCACCTTCAGCCCGGCCATCTTGTCCACCATCAGGGTCCGGAAGGCCTCGGCGGTCTTCTCGCCCACCGGGACCACCACCGGCAGGGCCATGCAGCGTTCCCCCGCCGAGCCGAAGGCCGCGCCCAGAATGTCCTCGGCGGCGGCCTCCAGGTCGGCGTCGGGCAGGATGACCCCGTGGTTCTTGGCCCCGCCCATGGCCTGGACGCGCTTTCCGTGCGCCGCGGCTGTGGCGTAGACATAGGCGGCGATGTCGGAGGAACCGACGAAGCTGATGGCGGCGATGTCGGGATGGGTCAGCAGGGCGTCAACGGCGCTCTTGTCCCCATGAACCACGTTCAGGACGCCGGCCACATCGACGCCGGCCTCGGCTCCGGCCTCCAGGAACAGCTCGGCCAGGCGGACCGGCACGCTGGGGTCCTTTTCGGACGGCTTGAGGATGAAGGCGTTGCCCACCGCCACGGCCACGCCGAACATCCACATGGGGATCATGGCCGGGAAGTTGAACGGGGTGATCCCTGCGGCCACGCCCAGGGGCTGGCGCATGGACCAGACGTCGATGCCCGGTCCCGCCCCTTCGGTGAACTCGCCCTTGAGCGCATGCGGGACGCCGCAGGCGAACTCGATCACCTCCAGGCCGCGCTGGATGTCGCCCCGGGAGTCGGCGATCACCTTGCCGTGCTCGGAGGAGAGCAGGGCGGCCAGTTCCGCCATCCGCGCCTCCACCAGGCGCTTGAAGGCGAACATGACGCGGGCCCGGCGCTGAGGATTGACGGCGGCCCAGGCGGGCTGGGCGCGGCGGGCGGCCGCAACGGCCAGGGCCACCTCGGCCTCGCCGCCCAGGACCACCTGGGCCTGGACCTCGCCGGTGTTGGGATCGAAGACCTCGCCGAAGCGGAGGGCTTCACCACGGTACGCCTGGCCGGCGATCAAGTGCTGGATCTCGCGCATGGCCTATCTGTAGGCCTTCGCGGCGCCTGCGCCTAGCGCTTGCCCAGGATGCAGGCGCCGGCGCATTCTGACGGCGTCATGAGCATCGCTTCGGCCACGGACATTCCCGCCGCCCGCCGGGACCATCACGATCACATCGTCGATCGGCTGATCGCCGAGCGGGCGCCGCGGCTCACCGCCCATGCCGCCTGGCCCCTGCTGCGGCCGGCCCTCTATGGTCTGCTGGACTATGGCAAGGCCCGGCGCATGGCCGACGCCATCGCCCCCCAGCCCGGCCGCCAGGCCCTGGAGACGGTGTCGGACCTTCTCCAGGTCAAGGTGGCGGTGGCGCATGCCGAGCGCCTGCCCGCCCAAGGCCGGGTGGTGGTGATCGCCAACCATCCCACCGGCATCGCCGACGGGATCGCGGTCTATGACGCGTTCAAGGGCGCACGCCCGGACATCTGCTTCTACGCCAATTCCGACGCCCACCGGGTGTCGCCGGGCTTTTCCGACGTGCTCATCCCCGTGGAGTGGGTGGAGGAGAAGCGCACCCGCGAGCGCACCCGCCTGACCCTGCAGCTCACCCGCGAGGCCATGGAGGCCGAGCGCGCCCTGGTGATCTTCCCTGCCGGGCGGCTGGCCAGGCGCGGGGCTGACGGCCAGCTGTCGGACCCGCCATGGATGGCCAGCGCCGTCTCCATCGCGCGCAAGTACGACGCTCCCATCCTGCCCCTGCACGTCACCGGGCCGTGGTCGACCCTGTTCCACCTGTTCAACCGCGTCTCCGCGGAGTTGCGGGACATCACCCTCTTTCACGAGCTCCTGAACAAGCAGGGCCGGTCCTTTGGCCTGACCCTGGGGGGGCTCGTGTCACCCCAGGCCGTGGCCGGCGATCCGCAGACCGCCACCCTGGCCCTGAAGACCTATGTGGAGCGCGTCCTGCCCGCCGATCCGCACCAGCCCTTCACGCCCGCCGCATGAGGCTCGACGGGACGCAGGCCTTCGCTCTGCCCGACGAGGCGGCGACCGACGCCCTGGGCCGGGCCCTGGCCCCGCGCCTGGCTCGCGGCGAGGCCCTGTGCCTGACGGGACCCCTGGGGGCGGGCAAGTCCACCCTGGCGCGGGCCCTGATCCGCGCCCTGACCACCCCGGACGAGGACGTGCCTAGTCCCACCTTCACCCTGGTGCAGTTCTATGAGGGCCGCGGCCTGGCGCTCGCCCATTTCGACCTCTATCGCCTGACCGATCCCGACGAGGCCTATGAGATCGGCCTGGACGAGGCCCTGGAGGACGGGGCGGCGCTGATCGAATGGCCCCAGCGGCTGGAGGGTCGCCTTCCCCCCGATCGGCTGGATATAGAGATGGCGCTGGACGGGGCGGGGCGCCGGGTCCGGCTCACCCCCCACGGCGCCTGGGAAGGACGCGAGCTTGAGTTCTGATCGTGAGGCCTTGAAGGCCGATTTCCTGGCGGCCCATGGGCTGGCCGACGCCCAGCGCGTGGCCCTGGCCGGCGACGCCTCCACCCGGCGCTATGAGCGGCTGGTGCGGCCGGGCCGGCCCAGCCTGATCTTCATGGACCAGCCGCCGGTGGAAAGCGCGCCCTGCCCGCCGGATGCGACCCCGCAGGCGCGCCGGGCGGCGGGCTACAACGCCATGGCCCGCCTGGCGGCCGGACGGGTGGACGCCTTCGTGGCCACGGCGGGCTGGCTGCGCGGCCAGGGCCTGTCGGCGCCGGAGATCCTCGCCCACCAGGCGCAGGACGGCCTGGCGGTGCTGGAGGACCTGGGCGACGATCTCTATGCCCGCCTGATCGAGGCCGGCCAGGACGAGGCCCCGCTCTATCAGGACGCCGTGGAGGTGCTGGCCCATCTGCACGCCGCCGCCCCGCCGCCGGTGCTGTCGGCCGACGGGGCCGACTGGCCGCTGCTGACCTATGACGACCTGGCGCTGCGGACCGGGGGCGAGATGTTCCTGGAATGGTGGCCGAAGTTCGCCGGCCTGCCGCCCTTTCCGGAGGATGCGGCGGCGGAGTGGGAAGCCCTCTGGGCGCCCATCCGCGCCCGGGGTGAGGCCGGGGCCGAGGTGTTCTGCCACCGGGACTATCATGCGGAGAACCTGCTGTGGCTGCCGCAGCGGGGCGGGGCGGCGCGGGTCGGCCTGCTGGACTTCCAGGACGCGGTGCGCGCCCATCCGGCCTGGGACTTCTCCATGCTGCTGCACGACGCCCGGCGGGACGTCTCGCCCGAGCGCGAGGCCGCGGGCCTGGCCCGGTATCTGGAGATCCGCAGCGACCTGGACCGGGACGCCTTTCTGGCCGACTACCGGGCGCTGGGGGCGCTGAACCTGTCGCGCATCCTGTTCATCTTCGCCCGTCAGGTGGCCGGCTTCGGCCGCCCGCGCTACGAAGCCTTCATGCCGCGCACCTGGCGCTATCTGGACCGCTGCCTGGCGGATCCCGACCTGGCGGGGATCAAGGCCTGGTTCGACGCCCATATCCCCCCCGAGGCCCGGCGGTGAGCGCCGAGCGCGCGCAAACCTCGCCGGTGCGCACGGCCATGGTCATGGCCGCGGGCCTGGGCACGCGCATGCGCCCCCTCACCGACCACAGGCCCAAGCCCCTGGTGGAGGTGGCCGGCCGAACCCTGATCGACCACGTGCTCGACCGGCTGGTGGAGGCGGGGATCGAGACCGCGGTGGTCAATGTCCACCATTTCGCCGACCAGATGGTGGCCCATCTGGCCCGGCGCGACGACATCCGCATCAAGATCAGCGACGAGCGGGCGGCCCTGCTGGACTCCGGCGGCGGCATCGCCCAGGCCCGGGCCCTGCTGGGCGAGGCGCCGGTGCTGGTGGCTAATATCGACTCCCTGTGGACCGAGGCGGGCGAGCCGCCGCTCAAGACCCTGATGGACGCCTGGGATCCGGAGCGGATGGACGTGCTCCTGCTGCTGGTGGCCCGCGGGCGGGGGCTGGGCTTCGAGGGCCCGCAGGGCTTCTTCCGCGACGACGAAGGTCGGCTGACCCATTCGGCCGAGCCGGTTCCGCCGACCCCCTTCGCCAATGTGGGCTTCCAGATTCTCAAGCCGGAGATCCTGGATGGCGCGGCGGGCGAGGCGTTTTCCATCGTGCCCATCTGGAAGGCCCTGGCCGCCCGGGGCCGCCTGTTCGGGGCGGTGATGGACGCCTTCTGGATGCATGTGGGCGATCCCGCCGCCCGGGACGCCGCCGAGGCGAAGCTGGTCCCGTGAGCGGCCGGGCCTTCCTCTCCGGCCCCGCCCCGCGCTGGTTCAGCATTCCGGCGCACCGCCCCTTCGTCCATGACCTGGCCGCGGGCCTGGTGGACGCCCTGGCCGGGGAGGGGCCCGAGGCGCTTTCCCAGGCCGTGGTGCTGACACCCACCCGCCGCGGCGCCCGGGCGCTCGCTGACGCCTTCCTGGTCGCGGCCGGGGGACAGGCGGTCCTGCCGCCGCAGATCCGGCCCCTGGGGGACCTGGACGCCGGCGAATCCCCCTTCGAACCCGGCGAGCTGGCCGCCGTCCTGCCCGCGGCCATCGACCCCCTGCGCCGGCGCCTCGAACTGACCCGCCTGGTCAAGGCCCATGAGGGCCTGTTGCGCCGCAGCCTGGACGCCTCGGCGGCGCTGGAGCTGGCCGACGCCCTGGGCGGCTTCCTGGACAGCCTGCAGATCGAGGAATCCGCGCCGGTCGACCGGCTGGGGGACCTGGTCAGCCTGGAGCTGGCCGAGCACTGGCAGGTCTCCCGCGCCTTTCTGGAGACCGCCCTGGCCGCCTGGCCGGCAAGGCTCGCGGCCATGGGGCTGATCGACATCAGCGAGCGCCGGGTGCGCCTGCTGCGCGCCCTGGCCGACCAGTGGCGGGCGCGGCCGCCGGGCGGCGTGCTGATCGCCGCCGGCTCCACCGGCACCGCCCCGGCCACCGCCGATCTGCTCCGGGTGATCGCCGAGGCGCCCCGGGGCGCGGTGGTCCTGCCGGGGCTGGACCAGAATCTGGCCGACGCCGCCTGGGCGGAGGTGGACGAGCAGCATCCCCAGGGCGCCCTGCGGCGGCTGCTGGCGCGGCACGGCCTGGACCGCGCCCAGATCGCCCCCTGGCCGGTGCGCGACGGCCGGGTGAGCGAGGGCCGCTGGCGTCGCCGCATCATCAATGAGGCCCTGCGCCCGGCCCAGACTACCGCCGACTGGCTGAGCGTCATCGAGGCCCTGCGGGCCGAAGGGGAGCGGGAAGGGGTCGATCCCCTGGCCGAAGGCCTGGCGGGCCTGTCGGTGATCAGCGCCCGGAGCGAGGACGAGGCCGCCGCCGCCGCCGCCCTGCTGCTGCGCGAGGCTCTCGAGACGCCCGGCCGCACCGCGGCCCTGGTGACTCCCGATCAGAACCTGGCGCGGCGAACGGCCCTGAAGCTCGCCCGCTGGGGGGTGATCCCCGACACCTCCGTGGGCGCGTCCCTGTCGACCTGCCCGGCGGGCGTCCTGGCGGGCCTGACGGCCCGGCTGGGGGCCGATCTCCTCGATCCCGTGCGGCTGCTGGGGGTGCTGAAGCACCCTCTCACCCGCCTGTCGCGGCCGGCGGGGGAGAATGGCGCGGCGCTGTCCGACCTGGAGCGCCACGGCCTGCGCGGGGCGCGGCCGGCCGACTTCGCCGCCCTGAGCCGCCGCCTGGCGAAGAACCTCAAGGACCATGAGGCGCGGGCGGCGGCCGCCGCCGATCTGCTGGCCCGGCTGCGCCTGGCCCTGCAGCCGCTCACCGACCTGGCCGGCCCTGCGCCCGCCGCCGCCCGCGCCGAGGCCCTGGCCCGCAGCCTGGAGGCCCTGGCCGCCGACGAGACGGGCGCTCCAGGCCGCCTGTGGGGCGGCGCCGGCGGCGAGGCCCTGGCGAGCCTGCTGGCCGGGCTGATGGCGGAGGACGGCGCCCTGCCGCCGGTGACCGCCGCGGGCTTCGCCGACCTGCTCGCCCGCCTCCTGGCCGAAGAGAGCGTGCGCACCGGCGGCGCCACCCATCCGCGCCTGCGGATCCTGGGCGCCATCGAAGCCCGCCTGGTCCGCGCCGATCGGCTGATCCTGGCGGGACTGGAGGAAGGGGTCTGGCCGCAGGGGGCGGGCGTCGATCCCTTCCTGTCGCGGCCCATGCGGGAGAAGCTCGGCCTGCCCCCGCCGGAGCGGCGGGTGGGCCTGGCCGCCCACGATTTCGCCCAGGCCGCCTGCGCGCCGGAGGTGGTGCTGCTGCATTCGGAGCGCCGGGACGGCCAGCCGGCGGTGAAGTCCCGCTGGCTGTGGCGGCTGGAGACCCTGGCCCGGGGGGCGCGCCTGGACCTGCCCGGCCGGCCGGAACTGCTGGACTGGGCCCGCGCCCTGGACGCGGCCCCCGCCTACCGCCCCATCGGCCGGCCCGCGCCGCGGCCGCCGGTGGCCCACCGGCCCGCCCGGCTGGCGGTCACCCGGATCGAAAGCCTGACCCGCGACCCCTATGCGGTCTGGGCCCGGGACATTCTGAAGCTCTATCGCCTGGACCGCCCCGACGAGCCGGTGGAGGCCCGCGCCCGGGGCACCGCCATCCACGCGGCCTTCGAGACCTTCGCCCGGCGCTGGCCCGCCGCCCTGCCCCCTGATCCGGCGGGGGAATTCGCCGCCCTCTATCTGTCCGCCCTGGTGGAGGCCGGCGCTCCGCCCGAGGCCCTGGCCCGCGAACAGGCCCTGGCGCGGGAGGCTGCGGCCTGGGTGGCCGAGCTCGAGGCCGAGCGCCGGGCCGACGGGCGCACCCTGCACGTGGAGGCCGAGGGCGCGCTGGTGGTGCGCGCCGGGGGGCGGGAGATCACGCTCACCGCCAAGGCCGACCGCATCGAGACCGGCCCCGACGGCTATGCCCACATCCTGGACTACAAGACCGGCCAGGCGCCATCGAAGAAGATGGTGGAGACCGGCTTCTCCCCCCAGCTCACCCTGACGGCGGCCATCGTCGCCCGGGGCGGCTTTCCCGCCATTCCCGCCACCCCGCCCGGCGATCTGCTCTATCTGCAGGTCACCGGGCGCAAGCCTGCGGGCAAGGTGGAGCTGCGCGGGGCGGCGGGGTCCGACAGCCTGGAGGCGGCCGAGCGGGCCCTGGCCGGGGCGGTCGCCCTGCTCACCGCCTATGAGGACCCCGAGCGGGCCTATCTGTCGCGCACCGCCCCGCAGTTCGTCCACGACTATGCCGGCGACTACGCCCATCTGGCGCGCGTGTTCGAATGGTCCGTGAGCGGCGAGGACGGGGAGGGCGAGGGATGAGCCGGACGCCTGCCCCCGATCTTGCGCCCGATCCGCAGCGCACCGCCGCCGATCCGGCCCTGTCGGCCTTCGTCACCGCCAATGCCGGCTCGGGCAAGACCAAGACCCTGATCGACCGGGTGGCGCGGCTGCTGCTCACCGGCGCCAAGCCCGAGGCGGTGCTCTGCGTCACCTACACGAAGGCTGCGGCCGCAGAGATGCAGCGGCGGCTTTTCCGGCTGCTGGGCGACTGGTCGGTGTGCGACGACGCCGCCCTGCGCCAGGCCCTGGCCGGGCTGGAGGGGCGGGCGCCCGGCGCCTATGACGCCCAGGCCCTGTCGCGGGCGCGGAGCCTGTTCGCCCAGGCCCTGGAAACCCCCGGCGGGCTGAAGATCCAGACCATCCACGCCTTCTGCGAAAAGCTCCTGCGGCGCTTCCCCCTGGAGGCCGGCGTCTCGCCGGGCTTCCGGGTGATGGACGATCCGGCCGCGGCCCTGATCGCCCAGGCCGCCCGCCGGGCCGTGGCCCGCCACGCTCTGGAGGGCGAGGGCGTCGTGGCCGAGGCCTATGCCCGGCTGTCGGTGGCGCTGGATTTCCGCGCCTTCCAGCAGATGTTCGAGACTTTTGAGGCCCGGCGCGGGGCGCTGGCGGCCTTTGTGGCGCGTCAGGGGGGCTTTGACGGGGCCATCGCCTGGGTCTGGGACGCCTGCGGCTTTGAGGGTCCGCCCGACGCCGGCGAAATCGAGGCTGAGGTCATCGCCGCCTGGGACACAGACCTGTGGCGCGAGGCCGCCCAGGTGCTGGCGCTCGGCACGGCCACCGACCAGAAGACCGCCCGCGCGCTCGCCGCCGTGGCCGAGGCGCCGTCCCTGGAGGCGGGGCTCACCTGCCTCTTCACCGAACGGGGCGCCGGCCCCGCCGCGGCCTGGGTGGGCAAGACCAGCGGCTTCAAGGCCGCCGAGCCCCTGCGCCAGGCCCTGCTGGCCGAACAGGACCGGCTGGCCGACGCGCGCGAGCGCCTGCGCGCCGCAGACGTGGCCTGGCAGAGCGCCCACGCCCTGGCCCTGGCCCAGGCCTATCTGAGCGCCTATGAGCAGGAGAAGGCCGCCGCCGGCGCCCTGGACTTCGCCGACCTTGTGGAGAAGACCCGCGCCCTGGTGGCCGACCGGCCCATGGCCGCCTGGGTGCTGTTCAAGCTGGACGGGGGCATCGACCACATCCTGCTGGACGAGGCCCAGGACACCGCCCCCGAACAATGGGCCATCCTCTCGGCCCTGACGGCGGAGTTCTTCGCCGGCGAGGGCCGCGAGCGCGAGGCCCTGCGCAGCCTGTTCGTGGTGGGCGACGAGAAGCAGTCCATCTACTCCTTCCAGGGGGCGGCCCCCGAACGCCTGCGGCAGGAGACGCAGGCCTATCTTGAGCGCATCACGCAAGCCGGCGGCCGGGCGCAGAGCGTGCCGTTGGCCGCTTCCTGGCGCTCCACCGTGGAGGTGCTGGCCTTTGTGGACGCGGTCTTCGCTCCGCCCGAGACCCGGGCCGGCGTGCCCCCGGCGCTCGGGGAGGACGCCGTGCGCCACCTGCCCATGCGGGCCGGCCATGCCGGCTGCGTCGATCTCTGGCCCCTGGAGCGGGAGGCGAAGGCTGCGGAGCGCGAGGCCTGGGACGCGCCCCTGGACGCCGAGGGCGAGGCCAGCGCCAATCGCCGCCTGGCGGAGAACATCGCCTGCGAGATCGAGGCCCTGGTCGCCCGCGGCGACGCGGTCTTCGACAAGGAGCTGACCGCGCCTGATGGAACCCGCGGCGCCTGGCGGCCGGCCCGTTTCGGCGACGTGCTGATCCTGGTGCGCCGGCGCAAGGCCCTGTTTGAGGACATTCTGCGCGCGCTGAAGCGCAAGGCCATCCCCGTGGCCGGCGCCGACCGGCTGGCGCTGTCGGAGCACATCGTCTTCGATGACCTGCTGGCCATGGCCCGGTTCGTGCTGTTTCCCGGCGACGAGCTGACGCTCGCGGCCCTGCTCAAGAGCCCCTTCTGCGGGCTTTCTGACGAGGATCTCTACGCCCTGGCCCACGGGCGCCGGCCCGCCGACCTCTGGGGCGTGCTGCAGGCCCGGGCCGGCGAGAACCCCGGCTGGGGACGGGCGCTCGCGGTGCTGGAGACCGCCCGGGCGCTGGGGCGCGAGCATCCGCCCTTCGACTTCTACGCCCGCCTGCTGCAGGCGCCGGGCGAGGGCGGCCTGACGCTCCGCCAGCAGATCATCGGCCGCCTGGGCCTGGAGGCCGCCGACGCCCTGGACGAGTTCCTGGCCCAGGTGCAGGCCGCCGAGGGCCGCGGGGTCTGCGACCTGGAATGTCTGGCCGACGCGCTGTCTGGCCTCTCCATCACCGTCAAGCGCGAGATGGAGGCCGCCCGGGACGAGGTCCGCGTCATGACCGCCCACGGCGCCAAGGGGCTGGAGGCGCCCATCGTCTTCCTGCCGGAGACCACATTGGGGGCGCAGGGGCGCGGTTCCCCCCTGCTGGAGACCGAAGACGGCGGCTTCCTGTGGTGCGCCAGCCAGGGCGCTGACTGCGCCGCCTCGGCGAAGGCCCGGGAGCTGCGCAAGACCAAGGACGAGGAAGAGGCCTACCGCCTGCTCTATGTGGCGCTGACCCGCGCGCGGGAGCGGCTGGTGATCTGCGGGCGCATCGCGGCCAACGCCAGGGAAGAGAATCTGAAGGGATGGTGGGCGGCCATCCAGTCGGGCTTCGCCCATGCCGACATCGCCCCCCATCTGCGCCAGGCCGCCTGCGGAAACGTCATCGCCACCCGCTATGGCCCCGATCCGCTGCGCCTGAGCGGAGGGGCGGCGGCGCCCGCTCAAGCCCCTGCCGCGCCCCCCTGGATGGGCCAGGCGCCGGACGCCGATCCCCTGGCCCGCTTCGCCTCCCCCTCGGACCTGGGGGAGGCCGAGGCCCCGGTGGCGCCCTCGCCGCTCGCCCGTGTGGGGGGGCTTGGCCGGTTCCGCCGGGGCGAGCTGATCCACCGGCTGCTGCAGGTGCTGCCCGACCTGGCCCGTGGCGACCGCGAGGCCGCCGGCGCCGCCATGCTGGCCCGCGAGCCCGACCTGACCGCCCCCCAGCGGGCCGAAATGCTGGGCGCGGCGATGGGCGTGCTGAACGACCCGGCCTTCGCCGAGGTCTTCGCCGAGGATTCCCGCGCCGAGGTGGCTATCGCCGGCCGGGCGGCGTCCTTCCCCGCGGGCCTCTTCATCTCCGGCCGCATCGACCGGCTGGTGGTGCGCCCCGACCGCGTTCTGGTGGTGGATTTCAAGACCAACCGGCCCGCGCCGGCGACCATTGAGGCGGCCGATCCGGCCTATATCCGCCAGATGGCCCTCTATGCCGCGGTGCTGGAAGAGGTCTTCCCCGGACGGCTGGTGGAGGCCGCCATCGTCTGGACCGATGGGCCGAAGCTGATGACGGCGCCAGAAAACTTGAGGCGCCGCGCCCTTGCCGAGCTTGGCCGCCAAGGTTGATACAGGAGCCGCCCGCCCCTAAATCGGCGGATCGCACATGGGCCGGCCGCGTTGTCCCCCGGTCGCAAAGGAGCTTTTCATGAGCACCGTCAAGGTCACCGACGAGTCCTTCGAGAAGGACGTGCTGCAAGCCGATCACCCGGTCCTGGTGGACTTCTGGGCCGAATGGTGCGGCCCCTGCAAGCAGATCGCGCCCGCCCTGGAACAGATCGCCGGCGAACTGGCCGGCCAGGTCACCATCGCCAAGCTGAACATCGAAGACAGCCCCACCACCCCCTCGCGCTACGGCGTGCGCGGCATCCCGACCATGATGCTGTTCAAGGACGGCCAGATGGCGTCGATGAAGGTGGGCGCCATGCCCAAGCAGAAGATCCTGGAATGGCTCTCCGAAGCCGGGGTCCAGCCGGCGGCGTGAGCGCGGTCGGGCGGAGGCCCAAGAGATTGCAGAAGGGTCGGCGAAAGCCGGCCCTTTTTTCGTGTAGGGCGGACGATCCCTCACTGGTCCGCTCGCAAACGTCGGGCGGCTTTGGAGCGCGCTCAGAGCACCCGCTAACCGATGAGGAGGCGCCGATGCAGGTTGACCATGGGTTTGTTCTTGCCCCGGAGCTCAGCGAGCTGAGCTTCAAGGCCGGCGCTCACAAGGACGTCTCGTTGCCAGCGGCCATCGTCGCTCGTTTCGGCCACGAACAGGTACAGCGGCTGCTCTTCGTCCTCAGGCAGGCTGGCGCGGTACATATGAACCATGTCGAGCAGCAGTGCTGAAGCGGCGCTCTCGACTTCGGCCCAGATTTTCCGGACCTCGCCGATGATCAGTGACAACCCTTCAACGTATTCCCGAATGGTGAGGACCCAAGACACGTTGCCCTTTTCGTCGGCACGCTCGGCCTTGAGGCGGTCAATCAACGCTCGATCAAGTTTGCTGTCCAGCATCAAAAGATCGGTGGCGAAGGCGAACGTGACGGAGTGCTCAAGCCGGGCGGTCGGACTGCGTTTGCTCAAGTTTCCATCGGCAGTCTCCAATCCAACCCACTTGCCGCCCGTTGTCCAAGACGTAATGGGCAGGGCATTGTGGAGTACGGCGTTGCGGAGGCACTCGGTGGCCCAGAATCCTACAAGGCTTTCTCGTTGCTCTCGGAATGCGCCATCCAGTCGGGCGACCTCGTTGGATTTCCGACCAAACTCCTTCTTTGTTCTACGTAAGGCGTGTTCTGAGGCCATCTCGCCGGCAGCGAGTAGGTTCACCAGGTGACGGTCGACCTCTCGGCGGCGGTCGAGCAGTTCTGCCATCGAGGCGCCGCTCCGGACCATGTTCTCAACATTCACGCTCGCGACAGCCTTCTCGAATGCAATGTAGTTCGCGATTAACACCGCGAAGGCTTCTTCGACTGCAAGGGAGGCCATGAGCCGGTCCACCGCGTTGCTCGCCGCTTCGAACGCGTCCGCCGTGCTAGGATGCGAGTGCCGCCAAGCTAGATGATCCGTTGTCAGCACATAATTCGAGCCCAACCTAGCCTCCAGTGAGTAAATTTCAGCGCGCGCCCGGGTTGATCCACCGCAATCTGATTAACCTCGACCGATGTTCGCTCACCAACCTTACCGCTATTCGGAGAGCCTGCTTTTACTGCCGGCCTCGAGCGCAACCGCCCTCCCGGGGTGCGTCAGTCCGGGACATCTGGGCGCTCAACCTCTCACCCCCCCACTTGCGCCCACGCCCCATTCCGCGCACGACTCCGGCCCAACGACACACGGCCCCTCGGGAGGAGCGCTCATGAAGACCCGCATCACAGACCTGCTCGGCCTGGAGCATCCCATCGTCCAGGGGGGCATGCACTATGTGGGCTTCGCCGAGATGGCCGCGGCGGTGTCGAACGCCGGCGGCCTGGGCATCATCACCGGCCTGACCCAGGGGACGCCGGACAAGCTGGCCGCCGAGATCGCCCGCTGCCGGGAGATGACCGACAAGCCGTTCGGGGTGAACCTGACCTTCCTGCCTTCGGTGACGCCGCCGGACTATCCGGGCTTTGTCGAGGCCATCGTCAAGTCGGGCGTCAAGATCGTCGAGACGGCGGGCAACAATCCGCAGAAATACCTGCCGGCCCTGAAAGCGGCGGGCATCAAGGTGATCCACAAGTGCACGGCCGTGCGCCACGCGCTGAAGGCCCAGGCCATCGGCTGCGACGCGGTGAGCGTCGACGGCTTTGAATGCGGCGGCCATCCGGGCGAGGACGACGTGCCTAACTTCATCCTGCTGCCCCGGGCGGCCGAGGAGCTGGAGATCCCCGTCCTGGCCTCGGGCGGCATGGCCGATGGGCGGTCGCTGGCCGCGGCGCTCTGCCTGGGCGCCGACGGGATCAATATGGGCACCCGCTTCATCGCCACCCAGGAAGCGCCTGTACACCCCAATGTGAAACAGGCCCTGGTGGACGCCAGCGAGCTGGACACCCGGCTGATCATGCGGCCCCTGCGCAATACCGAACGCGTGCTGAACAATGCCGGGGTGGAGCGCCTGCTGGCCAAGGAGAAGGAGATGGGCGCCGCCATCACCTTCGCCGACATCGCCCCGGAAGTGGCCGGCGTCTATCCGGCCATCATGCGCGACGGCGACATGGACGCCGGCGGCTGGTCCTGCGGCATGGTCGCGGGCCTGATCCACGACATCCCGACGGTGAAGGAGCTGATCGACAAGATCATGGCCGACGCCGAGGCCATACTGCGCCGCCGGGTGGGGCAGTTCGAGCTGGGTTGAGCCTTAGAGCCTGATGCGATCAGACGGAACCGTCTGACCGCATCAGGCTCTAAATTCAAAGACTTGAGCGCGTTTGGATCCGATAACCGGTCCCCACTTATCGGAACGCGCTCTGAACGGCCGCCGTGAATCCTTTTCCGGCCTCACACGTTTGCGGCGGGGCAGGAGACCGATCATGCCCCAGACCCTTGAGAGCCCCCGCCGCTTCAGCGTCCACGCCCACCACGACGAGCGCGGCCCCGCGCGCATCGTGGAGGAGGCCTCCTTCGAGGCCGCGGCGCTCGCCTATGTGGAGGACTTCCACCCCCCGGCCGACCTGGACGGGGAGGTGCAGGTCATCGTCTGCGAGGTGGAGAGCGGCCACGAACACTGCTTCCGCATCGACCTGGCGAGCGGTGAGACGGAAGCCTGCGGCTAAGAGCGCCTCAGACCTCGCCGCCGGCCCGGCGATAGGCGGCGCGGGCCTGTGCGAGCTTCGCCCGGGCGGCCTTGCGAGCCGCAGAGTGTTCAGCGCGCGCCTTGGCCCGGCGCCGGGCCAGATCGTCGGCCTCGGCCTCGAAGGCGGCCTCGTCCCGCGCATGACGGTCCTCCATCCGCGCCAGGGCCTTCTCGGCCGCCGCCAGCCGGGAGCGGTCCGGCGGCGCGGGTTTGGCGGGCGCCTTGGGGGCGGTCTTCGCGCCCGCATCGCCTTTGGCCTTGCCCTTGGCCTTCCGAGGTCGCTCGGGGACCGACGGCAGGCCAGGCTCCAGGGTGAAGGGGTCGGCGGAGCCCAGGGGCCGCTTGAGCGGCGTCTGCGGATGCTCCAGGGCCGCGGCGATCGCGGCCGCGTCTTTCGTCACCCGGGCCTCGCCCTGCGCGAACAGGTTCTGACGCACGCCCCAGGCGGCCAGGGCCGCCTTCTGGTTGGGCGCGGCGACCACCGTGTCATAGAAGCCGAGCTCGGCCTGATAGACCTTGAGGCGCGGCGCGGCCATCTAGCGGCCCTTGTCCAGCAGGCTGAGCGTGCGGGCGTCAGGGCCGCCGCACCAGCGCTCCAGGGCCGCGGCGAAGGGCCCGTCCGGCGCCGCGGCGGCGAAGAGCGTCATGGACGAACAGAACTTCAGGTCGTCCGGCGCGCCGAACAGGGCGTTCAGCGACACAGCCGGGCTTTCGCGCACCAGGGCGGTGGCGGCCTCCAGCCGGGGGCCCAGCACCGGGTGGGCCAGATAGGCGCGGGCCTCGGCCAGGCCGTCCAGCCCGTAGCGCCAAGCCATGGACGACTGGCCCAGCCCCTTGAGCTGGGGGAAGACGAACCACATCCAGTGGCTGCGCTTGCGCCCGGCGCGAAGCTCCGCAAGCGCGGCCTCGATCACGCCCGCCTGGGCGGCCACGAACCGCTCAAGGTCATAGGCGTCCTCAGTCATGGCGGCGGCGAACCATAGGAGGGCTCCGAAGGATCCAGGTGACGCCCAGACTACGCGCCGTCACGGCATCGGTTTCATCGCCGGCGCGTCTCACGGATGTTCTTTTTTTGTTTCAATCGCCGCAGCCCATGGCAAAGTCCCCGGCGCCGCGAGGGGCTCGCGGGCGGCCGACGGATGGGACGGGCGATGAAGGTGACGTGGCTGGCGGCGCAGGGCGCCGCGGAAGATGCGGTGCTGGAGGCGCTGGGTCTGGAGCCGGCGCCCGAGGCGGCGCCCGGCCGGTGGTTCGAGGCGCCGTTTGTGATGCGGACCTTCCAGGACGGGTGGGTGGTGGTGGCCGCCATGAAGGGCTTGGACCTCGACGAGGACGTCCGGCGTCTCGCCGCCGCGCATCCGGGCCAGACCGTGGGCTGCTACGGCAGCGAGACCGTCATGGTCTCGGAGATCCTGGCCTTTGAGGCCGGGACGCTCACCTGGTCGGCGCTGCACGACCCGGACGCGGCCGAAGACCTCCAGGTCAAGGGGCCTGCGCCGGCCCTGGTCGGCGAGCGTCTGGCCAAGGCGCGGCGCGATCAGGCCACCGACGATGAGGTCGACTTCGTCTTCGATGTGCCGATCGATGTGGCGGCGGGCCTGACCGGCTTTCATCCGAATGAGGATGAGAACGCCGACTGGACCGTCCTGAGCCCGCGCGAGGGTTCGGGGCGCGCCGGCCTGGGCCGCTCCAAGGGCCGGACTGGCGGCGGCCTCCTGGGCGGCCTGCTGCGGGCGCTGGGTCTGAAATCCTGACCGTTCAACCCGCGCGGGCTCAAGTCTCTGAATTTGGCGCCTGATTCAGCGATCAGACGGTTCCGTCTGATCGCATCAGGCGCTAGCGGGGCCAGGTCTCCGGGTCCATGGCCAGGACCTCGCCGGCGAAGTGCAGGCCGCCGCAGATCAGGACGTGGGGGGCGGGGCCTGGCCGGGCCAGGGCCGCGGTCAGGGCCTCGGTGACGTCGGGCCATGCGGTGGCTGTCAGCCCGGCCTGCCGGGCGGCGGCGGCGATCTCCTCGGCCGGGGCGGCGTTGGGACTGTCGAAGGTGGTGGTGAAGACCGCAGGCGCGGGCGTCAGGCCGGCGAAGGGGGCGAAGAAGCCTTGCGCGTCCTTGCGGGCGAACATGGCGCTGACCAGGACCACCGGGCGCGGGTCGCGGGCGGTGAGGCGGGCCAGCGCCTGGGCCAGGGCCTGGCCGGCATGGGGATTGTGTCCCCCGTCCAGCCACAGGTCGGCGCCCCGAGCCGCCGCCCTCTGCGCCAGCCGGCCTTCGCGCAGGCGCTGGAAGCGGGCGGGCCACTGGGCTGAGGCCACCCCGCGGGCGATGGCGTCCTCGTCGATGCGCGGATGATCCAGCAGGGCCATGGCGGCGGCGGCGAGGCCGGCGTTTTCGAACTGATGGGGGCCGAACAGCGAGGGCGGCGGCAGGTCGATCAGGCGCTCCCCCAGCTGGACCAGCAGTCGGCCATGAGCCTCCCAGGCCTCGGCATCGCGGCCCATCAGGGTCACCGGCGCGGCTTTGGACTCAGCTTCGGCCAGGATGGGCGCCAGGCCCTCCGCCATCTGGCGGGCCACCACCACGGGGCGGCCCTGTTTGATGATGCCGGCCTTTTCCCAGGCGATCTTGGACAGCTCCGGCCCCAGCATCTCCAGATGGTCGTAGTCCACCGGGGTGATGACGCAGAGCTCGGGCGCCTCGAAGATGTTGGTGGCGTCGAACCGCCCCCCCAGCCCCACCTCGATCAGGCAGAGATCGGCCGGGGTGCGGGCGAAGGCCTCAAGCGCCAGCACGGTGGTGATCTCGAAGAAGCTGATGGGCTCGCCGGCATTGGCCGCCTCCAGCTCGCCGATCAGGGCCTCCAGGGCGGCGTCGCTGATCAGTTCGCCGGCCACCCGGATGCGCTCGGCGAAGCGGACCAGGTGCGGCGAGGTCAGCACATGGACCTTCAGCCCCGCGGCCTCGGCGATGGCCCGCATATAGGCCACGGTCGAGCCCTTGCCATTGGTGCCCGCCACATGGATCACCGGGGGCAGGCGCCGCTCGGGATGGCCCAGCGCCGCCAGCAGCCGCTCCACCCGCCCGGTGGTCAGGTCGATCAGGCTGGGATGGTTGGCGCGCAGGCGCGCGATCACCTCGTCGGAGGCGCGGATCGGATCATACATGTGCGGAACCTCGCCCGGCGCAGGCGTGGAGGAGAAGCGGCTTCGGGTCCCAGATCAGGCGGCGGACGAACGGTTGCGCCCCATCATGAGGGTGGTGAGGATGGAGCCCAGAACCCGCGGCAGGTCGGCGCGGTTGACCACCTTGTCCACCATGCCCCGCTGCTCCAGGAACTCCGAGCGCTGGAAGCCGGGCGGCAGGGTCTCGCGGATGGTCTGTTCGATCACCCGGCGGCCGGAAAAGGCGATCATGGCGTTGGGCTCGGCCAGGTGGATGTCGCCCAGCATGGCGTAGGAGGCCGTCACCCCGCCGGAGGTGGGGTCGGTGAGCACCACCACATAGGGCAGGCCCGCCGCGCGCACCTCGTTCACCGCCAGCGTGGTGCGGGCCATCTGCATGAGGGACAGGGTGCCCTCCTGCATCCGCGCCCCGCCCGAGGCGGTGAAGATCACCAGGGGGCATTGGCGGGCGATGGCCTCATGGGCGGCCTTGATGAAGGTCTCGCCGGCGGCCATGCCCAGGGATCCGCCCATGAAGGCGAAGTCCTGCACCACCACCACCGTCTCCTGGCCGTGGACCTTGCCCACGCCGATGGCCATGGCGTCGTGCTCGCCCGTGGCCTTGCGGGCGGCCTTGAGCCGCTCGTGATAGGGGCGCTCGTCGGGGAATTTCAGCGGGTCGTCCACCACATGGGGGGTGGCGATGCGCTCAAAGGCCGCGTCATCGAAGGTGATGGCCAGCCGGTCCCTGGCGCCCACCCGCATGTGGTGGCCGGACGGGGTCACCCACAGGGCGGCCTCCAGGTCCGGGCGATAGATCATCTCGCCGCTGTCGGGGCACTTGACCCACAGATTGTCCGGGGTCTCGCGCTTGACGAAGGCGTTGCGGATGCCGGGCGCGATGCGCGACAGCCAGCCGCCCTGGCCCTGGGGCTTTTCCGGCTTGTCGGACTTGGAATCGGCCATGGTCAGGCCCTCTCGGCTTGCTTGCGGGCGGCGCGGACAGCCTGGGCGAGATCGGCGACCTTGGAAAGCACCTTGCCGGCCACGTCGGTCTCGCCGGCCTCCAGGGCCTCGGCGACGGTGTCCACCAGGGCCGAGCCCACCACCGCGGCGTCGGCCACCTGGGCGATGGCGCCGGCGCGCTCGGGCGTCTTGATCCCGAAGCCCACGGCCACCGGCAGGCCCGAAGCCGCGCGGATGCGCTCCACCGCCGGACGCACGGCGTCGGCGTCGGCCTCCTTGGCGCCGGTCACGCCGGTCACCGAGACGTAATAGACAAAGCCCGAGGTGCGCCGCAGGACGGCGGGCAGGCGCTTGTCGTCGGTGGTGGGGGTGGCCAGGCGGATCAGGCTGAGCTGGGCTTCGTCCAGGGCGTCGGCCAGGGGGTCGGCCTCCTCGGGGGGGCAGTCGACGATGATCAGGCCGTCGATGCCGGCGGCCGCCGCATCCCGGGCGAAAGCCTCATAGCCGTAGGTCACCAGCGGGTTCAGATAGCCCATCAGGATCAGCGGCGTGGTCTGGTCGCCCTGACGGAACGCCGCGGCGAGGTCGAGCACGCCTTTCAGCTTCATGCCGCCCTGCAGCGCCCGCTGGGCGGCCCGCTGGATGGGCGGGCCCTCGGCCATGGGATCGGAGAAGGGGAAGCCCAGCTCGATCAGGTCGGCGCCGGCGGCGGGCAGGCCCTGAAGGATCTTCAGCGCCGTGGCCCGGTCCGGATCGCCGGCCATGACATAGGCCACGAAGGCGGCGCGGTTCTCCGCCTTCAGCGCCGCGAAGCGCGCGTCGATACGCTCGGTGGTCAAATCTTGCGTCCCAGTCGGTCGGCCACGGCGGCGACGTCCTTGTCGCCCCGGCCGGAGAGGTTCATCACCACGATCCCGCCCTTGCCGACCTCGCGGGCGATGTCGGGCAGGCGGGCGATGGCGTGCGAGGATTCCAGGGCCGGAATGATGCCCTCCAACTCGGCGCACAGGCGGAAGGCGTCCAGGGCTTCCTGGTCGGTGGCCGTCAGATAGCGCGCCCGGCCCACATCGTGCAGCCAGGAATGCTCCGGCCCGATGCCCGGATAGTCGAGGCCCGCGGAGATGGAGTGGGCCTCGGTGATCTGGCCTTCCTCGTCCTGCAGCAGATAGGTCTTGTTGCCGTGAAGCACGCCGGGGCGGCCGCCATTGATGGCCGCGGCGTGGCGGTCGGTGCCCATGCCATCGCCGGCCGCCTCGACCCCGAAGATCTTCACCCCCTCGTCGTTGAGGAAGGGATGGAAGGTGCCGATGGCGTTGGACCCGCCGCCCACACAGGCCACCACGGCGTCGGGCAGGCGACCCTCGGCCTTAAGGATCTGGTCGCGGATCTCACGCCCCATCACCGCCTGGAAGTCGCGGACCATCATGGGATAGGGGTGGGGGCCGGCGGCCGAGCCGATCAGGTAATAGGTGTCCTCCACGTTCGTGACCCAGTCGCGCAGGGCCTCGTTCATGGCGTCCTTGAGCGTCGCCGAGCCGCTGGTCACCGGGACCACCTCTGCGCCCAGCAGGTTCATGCGGAAGACGTTGGGCTGCTGCCGCTCGGTGTCGACCTTGCCCATATAGACCACGCAGGGCAGGCCGAAGCGGGCGCAGACCGTGGCCGTGGCCACCCCGTGCTGGCCCGCCCCGGTCTCGGCGATGATGCGGGTCTTGCCCATTTTGCGAGCCAGCAGGATCTGGCCGATGCAGTTGTTGATCTTGTGCGCGCCGGTGTGGTTCAGGTCCTCGCGCTTGAAATAGATCTTCGCCCCGCCGAACCGCTCGGTGAGCCGCTCGGCGAAATAGAGCGGCGAGGGCCGGCCCACATAGTGGGTCAACAGGTCGTTCAGCTCGGCCTGGAAGGCGTTGTCCGTGCGGCTGGCCAGATAGGCCGCCTCCAGATCCAGCACCAGCGGCATCAGGGTCTCGGCCACATAACGGCCCCCGAACTGGCCGAACCGCCCCTCGGCGTCGGGATAGGCGGTGTAGTCGTTGGGCGTGGCGGGCGGGGTCGGTGCGTTCACGGTCGGGCGCGTCCTTGCGAAAAGCTGGTCATGCGCGGCGCACGGCGTCCAGGAACGCCGTGATCAAGGCCGGGTCCTTTAAGCCTGGACCGCGTTCCACGCCAGAGGAAACGTCCACGGCGGGCGCGCCGGAGCGGGCGATGGCCTCCTCCACGTTCCAGGGGTCCAGGCCGCCGGCCAGCAGCCAGGGCCGCGACAGGCGCCGGTGCGCCATCAGGTCCCAGTCGAACCGGGCGCCCACCCCGCCGGGCAGGGGCGAGTCCTTGGGCGGCTTGGCCTCGAACATCAGATGGTCGGCGCAGCCCTCATAGCGCAGGCCGGCCTCGATATCGGCGGCCTCGGAGACATGGCAGACCTTGATGGTGCGCGCCCCCGTGCGCTGGTTGACGGCCCGCACCCGCTCAGGGCTTTCGCGCCCGTGCAACTGGATGATGCCCGGCGCCAGGATCTGGGCCAGGCGGTCGAGCAGGGCGTCGGAGGGGTCCACCGTCACGGCCACCACCTCGGCGCGGCCGCGGGCGGGTTCGGCCAGGCGCCGGGCGGTCTCGGGGCTCACCGCCCGGGGGCTGGCCTCGAAGAACATGAAGCCCAGCCACGCCGCCCCGCCATCGAGGGCGGCGGCCACGGCCGCCGGCGTGGACAGGCCACAGATCTTGGTTTGCACACGGGCTGAGCTCATCCGTCCGAATTAGGGGATGGCGGGGCGGATGGGCAAGGCGCCCGCGCAAGCTTGGCCGACCTGGGTCAGGCCTTGTCGGGGGCCGGGCTCTGGGCCGGGTTCGGGGCCGGGGCCGAATTCTGCGCCTTCAGCTGGTCGCGGATTTCCATCAGCAGGGCCTCGGTGGGGGTCGGCGCCGGGGCCGTGGCGGCCTCGGCCGGCTTCTCGGCCTCCTGGCGGCGGATGGTGTTGACGCCCTTGACCAGCAGGAAGACCACCCAGGCCACGATCATGAACTGGATCACGGTGTTGATGAAGGCGCCGTACTGGACGGCCACCAGCTCGATGGCCTCGGTGGCGGGATCGTCGGGCCGCAGGACCCAGACCAGCTGCGAGAAATCAATGCCGCCGGTGAGCAGGCCGATGGGCGGCATGATCACCTGGTCCACCAGGCTTTTTACGATGGCGTTGAACGAAGCGCCGATGATGACGCCGACGGCCAGGTCGATGACATTGCCGCGGGCGATGAATTCACGAAATTCCGAGACGATGCTCAAGGCACGACTCCCCCAAGGGTCGGCGCTGATCCGCGCCGATAGCTGCTGAGACATGCAGGATCAGCCGTCGGCGTTCAGCCGTTCGCGCAGTTCCTTGCCGCTCTTGAAGAAGGGCACGTGTTTGGCCCGCACGTCCACCGGCTCGCCGGTGCGGGGGTTGCGGCCGGACCGGGCGTCGCGGGAGCGCACCGACAGGGCGCCGAAGCCGCGCAGCTCCACGCGGCCGCCGTCTTCCAGGGCGACGATCATCCGCTCGAGGATGACGCCCACCACCCGCTCGATGTCGCGCTGGGTCAGATGGGGGTTTTCCTCAGCCAGGCGGGCGATCAGTTCGGATTTGATCATGGGACTTTCCGCTCGTTCGGCGGCCGGGACCATGGGCGAGTCCTTGGCGGGGATCAAGCTGGAACAGAGTCCGGGCGGGCGCGGGCGGGCAGTTAAGCGAAAATCCAGGCGGCCTGATCCCAGGGCCGCCCCCAGTGATCGAACCGTATTCGGTCAGGTCGAACCAAGAAAAAGACCCCGCCGGCGCGCCGACGGGGTCTCGTTCGTCCAGGCTGGAACGCCAGGCCTATTCCTTGGCGGCGCCCTTTTCGCGAAGGGCCGCACCCAGGATGTCGCCCAGCGAGGCGCCGGAGTCCGACGAGCCGAACTGCTCGATGGCTTCCTTTTCCTCGGCCATTTCCAGGGCCTTGATGGACAGGGACAGGCGACGGGCCGCCTTGTCCACATTGCTCACCTGGGCGTCGACGCGGTCGCCCACGGCGAAGCGCTCAGGCCGCTGGTCGGCGCGGTCGCGCGACAGGTCGGACTTGCGGATGAAGGCCGTCATCGGGGCGTCGTCTTCGCCCAGCCGCACCTCGATGCCGCCCGAAGTGACCTCGGTCACCGTGACGGTGACGGTCTGGCCCTTGCGGTAGGTGTCGCCCGCCATGGGATCGCCGGCCAGCTGCTTGATGCCGAGCGAGATGCGCTCCTTCTCGACATCCACGTCCAGCACCTGGGCCTTGACCATCTCGCCCTTGTGGTAGCGGCTGATGGCTTCTTCGCCCGGCGTCGACCAGTCCAGGTCCGACAGGTGGACCATGCCGTCGATGTCGTTCTCCAGGCCGATGAACAGGCCGAACTCGGTGGCGTTCTTGACCTCGCCCTCGACGACCGAACCCACCGGATGGGCTTCCAGGAAGGCGTCCCACGGATTGGCCATGGCCTGCTTCAGGCCCAGGGACACGCGGCGCTTGGACGGATCGACGTCCAGGACCACGACTTCGACTTCCTGGCTGGTGGAGACGATCTTGCCGGGGTGGACGTTCTTCTTGGTCCAGGACATTTCCGAGACGT
>NZ_DAIMHV010000018.1:0-30117 GCF_036723115.1 Phenylobacterium sp.
CGCCCACCCCGCCGCCGGTGATCGATGACGGCTCCATCACGGTGAGAAACCCCGACGGATCCACCGTGCGCCTCACCGTGCCCGAGCAGCAGCTGATCAGCGTGGCGGAGGCCGATCAGCTGGTCATGGCGCTGATCGGCGACCGGGTTCAGATCGGCAGCCTCCAGACCTTCGTCACCGAACGCCTCCGCGCCATCGGAACGGCGGCCCTGCAGGCCAATCTGCGCCAGTTCTCCGATTCCGGCCGCTATCGCGGCGCCTCCGCCGGCGAGGGGGCGGCCGGCGGCGGCCTGTGGATCAATGTCACCGGCGCCTATCTGGAGGACAAGCGCCGCGGCGCGGCCCAGGACGGTCACAGCGGCGCCCTGGCCATCGGCGTCGACCGGGTGATGGGATCGACCATCCTCGGCGCCTATGTGGGCCACAGCCGCACGGAGCTGGACGGCGCAGGCGTGGCGTACGAGTCCGAAGGCTGGAACGGCGGCCTCTATGCCAGCCTGTCCCCGGCGCCGGCCCTGCGGGTGACCGCTGCGGCGGGCTATGGGGACTATGATGTCAGCCATGACCGGGCCCTGGGCGGCGTGCGCAGCATCGGCAAGACCGGCCGCACGCAGACCCATGGGTCGATCAGTGTGGAATCGCCGCAGGCCCTGGGGGACTCCTGGGTGGTGATCCCGTCCGTCGCCCTGGCGGTGTCCTCGTCGGAGACTGACGCCTATCAGGATCAGGCCAACCGCCCGGTGGCGGGCAACGCCACGGACATGACCCTGATCTCGGGCGGGGCCAGCCTCTTCTATACCGGCGGCGCCTGGCTGCCCTTTGTCTCGGCCAGCTTCAATCACCAGACCAATGCGCCGGCCGGGACCGATCCGGACTATGGCCTGCTGGGCGCCGGCCTCGCCATTCCGGTGGGCGAACGCCTCAGCCTGGCCATCACCGGCCAGGCCCTGGTGGGCAAGTCCCGGGAGGGCCAGACCACCTTTGGCCTGACCCTGCGCCGGGCCTTCTGAGGCTCAGCCTTCTCCCATGTGGCGGCGCCTGACACCCCTGTTCCTGGCGTCGTTGCTGACCGCATCCCCCGTCGCCGCCCGACACGTCCACCCCCTGGGCGACGGGTGGGTGCGGTTCGAAGTGGCGGCGGCGGGGCGACCCCTCGCCGCCGCCATGCCGTCCGAGCTCGGAACCGCCTCTCCGCTGGTGGTGGTGATCGAGGGCGATGGCGCGGGCCACGACCGGCGCGGAGGCGCCGCGCCCGATCCCACGCCGACACGCGCCGTGGGGCTCGAGATCGCCCGGGCCTGGCCCGGCGGCGCGGCCTGGCTCGCCCGGCCCTGCCAGTTCGTCACCGATCCCGCGTGCCGCCCCGCCGACTGGACCACAAGCCGTTTCGACGCCCGGGCGCTGGCGCAGATGAACGCTGGGCTCGACGCCCTGAAGGCGCGCGCGGGCGCCGATCGGCTCATTCTGGTGGGCTGGTCGGGGGGCGGTGTGATCGCGGCCCTGGCCGCGCGGGCGCGTTCGGATGTGGCGGGGCTCGTGACCCTGGCCGCCCCGCTCGATGTGGCCGCCTGGACGGCCAGCCGGGGGTTCACGCCGCTCTCAGGCCTCGATCCAGCCCGCCTCGAAGCGCCGCTGAACCTGCCGCAGGTCCATGCCCTGGGCGCCCTGGATCCTGTGGTGCGGCCACAGACCGCACGCGAAACGGCCCGGCGCTGGGCCGGGCCGCGGGGCCAGGTGGTCACCTGGCCGGAACGTCATGACTGCTGCTGGACCCGGCGGACGCACGATCTCGACGCCCGCCTGAAGGCTCAGTTCTGAAGCGGACTACTTGCCGCCCAGGGTGGCGCGCAGCATCCAGGCATGCTTCTCGTGGGCTTCGAGCCGGTCGGCGATGATGCCGGCGCTGGCCTCGTCATCGTGGCTCTGGGCCAGGGACAGGGCCTGGCGGGCGGTGGCGATCACCGTCTCATGGTCGCCGGTCAGCGCCTTGAGCATGGCCTCGGAGTCGGCCTCCGGATCGCCGTCCTTGATGGCGCTGAGATTGCCGAAGGCGCCATAGCCCTGCGGGGCCAGCTCGCCCAGGGCGCGGATGCGCTCGGCCACATCGTCGATGGCCTGCCACATCTCGGTGTACTGCTCCATGAACAGAGCGTGCAGGGAGGAGAAGTTCGGCCCCCGCACGTTCCAGTGGAAGCCGTGGGTCTTCAGATAGACGGCGTAGCTGTCGGCCAGCAGGCGCGACAGGGCCTGCGCCACCGCCTTGCGGCCATCGGCCTCCAGGCCGGTCTTGATCTTCTCAGCCATGAAACTGCTCCTTCGAACTCGTTATTGCTCAGCTTGTCACCGAACGACCTGGGACCGCAGGGGTTCCAGGGTTCGGCGTCGGGCGCCGCGCCGCTCGGCGCGTTCCCAGGCGCGTTCGTGCAGGGCGAAGGCGATGGTTTGAAACACAGGCTCCACCATGCCGATAGCCAGGGCCGCCCGCCAATCCCGGGTCAGTGCGTAGGCCACCGAAAAGGCCACGACGAGGTGCATGAGGCTGTAGGTCAGCGTCTTGGCAGCCGTCTTCTTCATCGCCTGATCCTCTGGATATCGTGAAATCCATATATGCTATCAATGCGGCTGAGGGAAGGGTCGTTGCAAACAATTCGCAAAAAAGCTGCGACTCCATGAAAAAAGGGCCGCCCGGAGGGCGACCCTTTCTCAACGCTTCAAAAGACGGGACGATCAGAAGATCTCGAAAAGACCCGCCGCGCCCATGCCGCCGCCGACGCACATGGTGACGACGCCGTACTTGGCGCCCCGGCGCTTGCCTTCGTACAGGACATGCGCCGTGCAACGGGCGCCGGTCATGCCGTAGGGGTGGCCGATGGAGATGGCGCCGCCCGAGACGTTCAGCTTCTCATTGGGGATGCCCAGGGTGTCGCGGCAATAGAGCAGCTGGGAGGCGAAGGCTTCGTTCAGCTCCCAGATGTCGATGTCGTCGATCTTCAGGCCATTGCGCTCCAGCAGCTTCGGAATGGCGAAGACCGGGCCGATGCCCATTTCCTCAGGACCGCAACCGGCCACGGCCATGCCGCGATAGGCGCCGAGCGGCTCCAGGCCGCGCTTTTCGGCTTCCTTGGCTTCCATCAGCACCACGGCCGCAGCGCCGTCCGACAGCTGGCTGGCGTTGCCGGCGGTGATGAACTTGCCTTCCTGGACATAGCGGCCGCCCTTGAACACCGGCTGCAGCTTCTGGAGGTCGGCCAGCGTGGTCTGGGGACGGTTGCCCTCGTCCTGGGCGATGGTGATCTCCTTTTCGGAGGCCTGGCCCGTCGCCTTGTCGAACACCATCATGGTGGTGGTCATGGGGACGATTTCCTGGGCGAACCGGCCCTCGGCCTGGGCCTGCGCGGTGCGCTGCTGCGATTGCAGGGCGTATTCGTCCTGGGCCTCGCGGCTGATGTTGTAGCGCTCGGCCACGATCTCGGCAGTCTCGATCATCGAGGTCTGCAGCTCGGGCACATGCTCGGCCAGCCATTCGTCCCGGGCGCGGAACAGGTTCATCTTGTCGTTCTGGACGAGCGAGATGGATTCCAGGCCCGCGCCGATGGCGATCGGGGCGCCGTCATTGATGATGTACTTGGCGGCCGTGGCCACCGCCATAAGGCCCGACGAGCACTGACGGTCCAGGGACATGCCCGAGACCTTGTTGGACAGGCCGGCGCGCAGGGCGGCCTGGCGGCCGATGTTCTGCGCGGTGGTGCCCTGCTGCAGGGCCGCGCCCATCACCACATCGTCCACCTCGGCCGGGTCGAGCTTGGCCCGGGCCACCGCCGCGGCGATGGCGTGGCCGCCCAGGGTCGGGGCGGTGGTGTTGTTGAAGGCCCCACGATAGGCCTTGCCGATGGGCGTCCGCGCGGCGGACACGATGACGGCTTCACGCATGGATTGATCCTGCTTCTCTGCTTGGGGAGGAGGGTTAGAGGTCCTTGAAGGACTTGCCTTCGGCGACGAGCTTTTCCAGCAGGGCCGACGGCTTGAAGGCGTCACCCATCTTGGCGTGGAATTCCTGCATCTTGGCCAGCACCTTGGGCAGGCCCACCTGGTCGCCGTACCACATGGGACCGCCGCGATAGACCGGCCAGCCATAGCCGTTCTGCCAGACCACATCGATGTCGGAGGGACGGATGGCCTTGCCCTCTTCGAGGATCTTCGCGCCCTCGTTGATCATCGGATAGATGCAGCGCTCCAGGATTTCATCGTCGGAGACCTCGCGGGGATTGGCGCCGGTCTTGACGATGAAGTCGTTGATGACCTTCTCGGTCACCGGCGAGGGCTTGGCGTTGCGGTTCTCGTCATAGTCATAATAGCCCGCGCCGGTCTTCTGGCCGCGGCGGTCCATCTCGCAGAGCACGTCGCGGATGCTCTCGCCCTTGGACTTCTCCTTGACCCAGCCGATGTCCAGGCCGGCCAGGTCGCTCATGGCGAAGGGACCCATGGGGAAGCCGAAGTCGTAGAGGACGCGGTCGATGTCCCAGGGCATGGCGCCTTCCATGACCAGCTTCTGCGCTTCGCGCTGGCGCTGACCCAGGATGCGGTTGCCCACGAAGCCGGGGCAGACGCCCACCAGAACGGCCACCTTGCCGATCTTCTTGGCCAGCTTCATGGAGGTGGCGATGACCTCCTTGCTGGTGTGGTCAGCGCGGACGATCTCCAGCAGGCGCATGACATTGGCCGGCGAGAAGAAGTGCAGGCCGATGACGCTCTCCGGCCGCTTGGTGACCGCGGCGATCTCGTCGATGTTCAGGCCCGAGGTGTTGGTGGCCAGGATCGCGCCGGGTTTGCAGATGGCGTCGAGCTTGGTGAAGATGTCCTTCTTGATGTCCATCCGCTCGAACACCGCCTCGATGACGAGGTCGACATCGGCGAGCGCGTCCATCTCCAGGGAGCCGGTGATGAGCGCGCAGCGCTCCTCCACCTGCTGGGCGGTGATTCCTCCCCGCGAGGCGGTGCGCTCATAGTTCTTGCGGATGGTGGCCAGGCCCCGGTCCAGAGCCTCCTGCTTCACCTCGATCAGCACCACGGGGATTCCGACATTGGCGAAGTTCATGGCGATGCCGCCGCCCATGGTGCCGGCGCCGATGATGCCCACCTTGTTCACCGGGATGGTGGCGGTGTCGTCAGCCACGTCGGGGATCTTCTGGGCCTGGCGCTCGGCGAAGAAGGAATAGCGCTGGGCGGCCGATTGAGAGCCGCTCATCAGTTCCAGGAACAGCTTGCGCTCGGTGGCCAGGCCCTCTTCGAAGGGCTGGTTCACCGCGGCCTCGACGCAGCGGATATTGTACTCCGGGGCCAGGAAGCCGCGGAACTTGCGCGCATTGGCCTTGCGGAAGGCCTCGAAGATTTCCGGCTTGCCCTTGGCGGCGTCCAGCTTCTCGTTCTGGTCGCGGATCTTGCGCAGGGGACGGCCGTCGGCCACCACCTTGCGGGCGAAGGCCAGAGCCTGCTCCCGCAGCTGGCCTTCCTCGACCAGCTCGTCGACCAGACCGAGGTCCTTGGCCTCCTTGGCCGGCACATGGCGGCCCGAGGTCATCATGGAAAGCGCCGTCTCCACGCCGACCACCCGGGGCAGGCGCTGGGTGCCGCCGGCGCCCGGCAGCAGGCCAAGGTTCACCTCGGGCAGGCCGAGCCTGGCCGAGGGAACGGCCACGCGGTAATGGGCGCAAAGGGCCACTTCCAGACCGCCGCCCAGGGCGGTGCCGTGGATCGCGGCCACCACCGGCTTGGAGGCGCCCTCGATGGCGTCCTGGACCTCCGGCAGGGAGGCGCCGGCCATGGCGCCGCCGAACTCGGTGATGTCGGCGCCGGCGATGAAGGTGCGCCCGTCGCAGATCAGCACGATGGCCTTGGCGGCCGGATCGGCGTCGGCCTTCTGGAAGGCCTGGTGCAGGCCGTCGCGCACGGCCGCCGACAGGGCGTTCACCGGCGGGGAGTTCAGGGTGACGACGGCCACATCGCCGTCGAGCGTCAGGTCAGTGACCGGATTGATCTGGGTCATGCGCGTCCTCGATAATTTCTGGGGGCCGCTTCTGGGACGGGCGACCTTGCCGATTCAAACGCGTGTTATAGGCCTGACGGGACGGGTGCGAGTCAATCATGGCCGCTCGCCCAAGGCCTGACGCAGCAGGGGCTGCCAGGACATTTTGGCTCATCAAGGAGGCTAAGGAATGGCGCTCAATCTGTTTTCGCTCGAGGGCCGGACCGCCCTCGTCACCGGCGGTTCCCGCGGCATCGGCAAGATGATCGCCGCGGGCTTCCTGGCCCAGGGCGCCAAGGTCTATATCTCCTCGCGCAAGCCCGGCGCCTGCGACGCCACGGCGGCCGAATTGTCCGAGGCCGGCGGCGAGTGCATCTCCCTGCCTCAGGACGTCTCCACCGTGGAGGGCTGCCAGGCCCTGGCCAAGGCCCTGGGCGAGCGGGAAGAGAGCCTCGACATCCTGGTGAACAACGCCGGCGCCGCCTGGGGCGCGGGCTTCGAGGAATTCCCCGAGCACGGCTGGGACAAGGTCATGGACCTGAACCTCAAGTCGCCCTTCTTCCTCACCCAGGCCCTGCATGGGGCGCTGAAGGCCGCCGCCAGCGCCGATCGCCCGGCCAAGGTGATCAACATCGCCTCCATCGACGGCATCCGGCTCAGCCCCATGGAGACCTATTCCTATCACGCCTCGAAGTCGGGCCTGATCTATCTGACCCGGCGCCTGGCGGCCCGGCTGATCGCCGACCAGATCTGCGTCAACGCCATCGCGCCCGGCGCTTTCGCCTCGGAAATGAACCGCACCGCCCGCGACCACGGGGATGCGGTGGCCAAGATGATCCCCGCCCGTCGGATCGGCCGCGACGAGGACATGGCCGCGGCCGCCATCTATCTGGCCTCCCGCGCCGGGGACTATGTAGTGGGCGAGACCATCGCCGTGGACGGCGGGGTGGCGCTGGCCACCGTGGGCGCGGCGGGCTGACGCTTTACGCACCCGTCAACCCTCCGATAGAGAGGGGGCGTCCCTGCGGCGCTCCCCCTTTTCCGCCGCGCGGACCGGAGCTGACACCCCCATGGCCGAGCGAGTCATCGCCCGCGCGACCGATCGATACGAGCGCAAGCGCGAGGAAATCCTCGACGCGGCCACCGTCATCCTGAACCGGCATGGGGTGAAGGGCCTGACCCTGAACCTGGCGGCTTCGGCCGTGGGTCTCTCCACCACCAGCGTCACCTACTATTTCAAGCGCAAGGATGATCTGGCCGCCGCCTGCCTGATGCGCGGGGTGGACTGGCTGGACGAGGTGGCCGAGGCGGCCCTGGCCTGTCCGGCGCCGGCCGACCGGGTGGCGCGGATCATCGAGCTCAATCTGGAGCGCCTGCGCCTGACCGCCTTGGGCGAGGCCGCCCCCCTGCCGGTGATGTCCGACATCCGCGCGCTCAACCCGCCCCGCCGGGCCGAGGTGTTCCAGGCCTATATGAAGGCCTTCCGCCGCATCCGGCAGGTCTTCGAAACCCCGGACCTGGCCTGGCTGACCCGGGGCCGGCGGACGGCGCGCACCCTGCTTCTGCTGGAGCAGGTGTTCTGGTCCGCCGCCTGGCTGCCCCGCTACGAGGTGGCGGACTATCCGCGCATCGGCGAGCGCATGACCGACATTCTGCTGGGCGGCCTGGCGGCCGAGGGCGCGGTCTGGGCGCCCAAACCGCCGGCCATGGCCGAACTGGCGCCGGGGGAAGGCCTGGAGATGAGCCGCGACGCCTTCCTGCGGGCGGCCACCCGGCTGATCAACACCCACGGCTATAAGGGCGCTTCGGTGGACCGGATCTCCGCCGAGCTGAACGTCACCAAGGGCTCCTTCTACCATCACAACGAGGCCAAGGACGACCTGATCGCCGCCTGCTTCGAACGCAGCCTGGAGGTCATCCGTCGGGTGCAGCGGCTGGTGGCCGAGCGGGAAGGGGATGCCTGGTCGCGTCTATCCAGCGCCGCGGCGGCCCTGGCGGAGTATCAACTGTCCGACTATGGCCCGCTGCTGCGGTCCTCGGCCCTGTCGGCTCTGCCGGAGGGGGTGCGCTCCGGCACGGTGGGGGACATCAGCCGCGTCTCCGAACGTTTCGCGGCCATGATCGCCGACGGCATCGCCGAAGGCGTCCTGCGCCCTGTGGACCCGCTGATCGCCGCCCAGATGCTGGCGGCGACCCTGAACGCCGGGGCGGAGCTTGGCCACTGGGTGCCCGGCGTACGTCAGAAGGCCGCGCCGGCGGTCTTCCTGCGGCCCATGCTCATGGGCGTCTTCTCCCGCTGACCTGCGAGCGAAACGGCCCCTCTACTGGGGGCCGGGAGTCTCGATTCCGTCGGATCCGGCGTCGGCGGCCAGCTTGCGCAGGGATTCCGCATGGCCCTCGCGGGTGATGGCGTAGAAGGCCACGAAGACGATGGAGGCGGCATAGAGGGCGCCCAGAACCGGCACATAGAGCAGGCCCAGGTCGCGCAGCACCGCCTCCGGCACCTCGCCCGGGCGCGCCCCTTGCGGGAAGGCGATGAGCAGCAGGATCAGGCTCGAGACGAAGATGCCCACGCCCGAGACCGACTTGTTCACGAAGCTGGCGGCGGCGAAGAACAGGCCCTCGGAGCGACGGCCGGTGCGCAGTTCGGAATTCTCCACCACGTCGGCGATCATCGAGGAGATGAGGATCGAGGCGGTGATGGACAGGCCCGTCGAAAGGGTCGTCTGCAGGAACAGGATGGGCACCACCATGGGCGCCCCGTTGTCCGGGAAGAGGCCCAGCAGGCGCAGGCTGATGGGCGCCGCGGCGATGACGAAGGCCAGCACCTTGGTGATCTGGGCCGCGCCCTTCTTGCCCAGGCGCAGGGACAGGGGCGCAGCCAGGGCGAAGGCCAGGGCCGCGGAGATGAAGTTGCCGATGGCGAAGATGGAAATCTCCCGCGCCGTCAGCTCCCAGAAGTAGGTGTTGAAATAGAGGTTCAGCGACAGGACCAGGCCGCCGGCCATGGCGTTGAACAGGCCCGCGCAGATCAGCACCAGGAAGGAGCGGTTGGCCAGCGTTCCGGCCATCTCCTTCATCACCTGGCCGAAGCTCAGCTTGCGCTTGGGCGGGGTCACCAGGTCGGGAATGTGCCGGTGGGTGCCGATGGACGAGACCAGGATGGCCACCAGCATGACGCCGGCCGCGGTCAGCCCGTAGTTCACATAGCCGTCGGGATTGAGCTGGCCCACGGGATGGTCCTCGCTGGGGCGCAGGAAGACCTGGAAGGCCAGCAGCGTCATAGTCAGACCGCCCCACCAGGCGAAGAAATAGCGATAGCTGAGGACCTTGGTCCGCTCGTCGTAGTCGGTGGTCAGTTCGGCGGCCAGCGCCGTGGACGGGATTTCATAGAGGGTGATGAAGGTGCGGATCAGCACCGCCACCCCCAGCAGGTAGAAGAAGAGGCCGGTCTCGGAGAGTTGCGGCGGGTTCCACAGCAGGCCGTAGGTGATCGCCACCGGGATGGCGGCGGCGTACATGAACGGGTGGCGACGGCCCCATTTGGAGCGCCAGTTGTCCGACATCTGGCCGATCAGCGGGTCGGAAATGGCGTCGAAGATCATGGCGATCATGATCACCAGGCCCACCGTGTGGGCCGGCATGCCGATGACCTGATTGTAGAAGATCAGCAGGAGATAGGAGAAGCCCTGGTCCTTGACCCCGAAGGCCACGGTCCCGAAGCCGTAGAACAGCTTGGTGGGCAGGCTGAGCCTCTTGGCGGCGGGGCGGGCGGGGCTCTCGGACAAGGGCGTCTCCTCCAGCGACCCGGCGCGGGCGCGCCACCCGCATGGCGGGTGGCGGCCCCAAGGTCAAGCCGGCCGGAGCCCTGGACCCGAATGACGGACCCGGCGCCCCGGCGGAGGCGCCGTCAGCCGAGGCGGGTGGGCGGCGTCTCCGGACCGGCCGGCCCCAGGGCGGCGGGCGTGCCCGTCTCGCCCTCGGCCTCGGTGGTGGAGGCCTTCAGCGCCGCTTCGTCCAGTTTGCGGAGGTTCTCCTCGTGCTTCTCCTTGTCGATGTTGAACAGGAAGAGGCAGCCGATGGCGATGGCATAGAAGAAGAGCAGGGTGGGCAGATAGATCAGCGCCATGTTGCGCAGGACTTCTGGGTCCACCTCTCCGCGGCGGGCGTTCTGCGGGAAGGCGATGAAGGCCAGGAGGGCGCCGGAGACGAAGACCCCCAGGCCCGAGACCACCTTCTTGAAGAGGTTGTCGGCCGAGAACAGCAGGCCCTCGGAGCGGCGGCCGGTCTTGACCTCGGAGTCCTCCACCACGTCGGCGATCATGGAGGCCAGCATGACCCCGGTCATCATGGCCATGGCGCCGTTGGCGATCACGTCGACGAAGAGGATCCAGAACAGAAGATCGGTGCCGTTGGCCGGCATGACGCCCACCAGCCGCAGGGCGATGGGACCCAGCAGGGCGACCACGGCGCCGGCGAACATGGTGATGGCGCCGTTGCGCTTGCCCATCTTCGCCGCGACCTTGGGCGCCAGAGACACGCCGATGAAGCTGGCGATCACCCCGGCCACCGTCAGCAGGGACAGCTGGGTCTGGGTGAGCTCCCAGAAGTAGATGAAGAAATAGAGCTCCAGCCCGCCCTTCACCCCCAGCGAGATGGACATAAACATGCCCGAGATCGTCAGGGCCACGAAGGCGCGGTTGTTCAGGGTGTGGGCCACCTCGCGCATCATGCCCTTGAACGTGACCTTCCGGGCGGGCGGCTGGCGCAGATAGGGGATCTGCTTATGGGTGCCGGCGGTCGACGCCAGGATGACCACGAAGATCAGGAAGGAGGCGAAGAGCGCATAGGCGAAATAGCCGTCCCGTGACAGCACGCCGCCGCCCCCATCGGGGGTCTCGCGCAGGAAGACCTGATAGGCCAGCAGCGTCATGCCGAGACCGCCGGCGACGCTGAAGAAGTAGCGCAGGGAGATCAGGTTCGTGCGCTCGTTGTAGTCCTTGGCCAGTTCGGGGGCGAGGGCCGCGGACGGCAGCTCAAAGAAGGTGTCGAACAAGCGGATGACCAGCAGGCAGACCAGCATGTAGGCGAAGATCTGGGCCTGCTCCCACCCTTCGGGCGGGTTCCAGATCATGAAGAAGGCCACCGCCACCGGCAGGGCGGCCACGTACATGAAGGGGTGTCGACGGCCCCAGCGGGAGCGGAAATTGTCGGAAATCTGCCCGACCAGCGGATCGACCACGGCGTCGAAGATCAGCGCGAACATGATGGCCGTGGAGACCATCTGCGGCGGCAGGCCGATCACCTGATTGTAGAAGATCAGCAGGAAGGTCGCCAGGCCGCGCTGCTTGATGGCGCTGGCCGCGCCGCCCATGCCGTAGAGCACCTTGGTGGGCAGGTTCAGCCGTGGGGCCTGGGCCGCCGGCGCGGCGTCAGTGACGGTGGTCATTCTGGGGGGTTCCTAAGCCTTTGAGCCCAGGGGCGGCGCGCCCCCGGACAAAGCCCCGGCGCCGGCCTCGGCGGCGACCCCGGCCTCGTCGGCCCGGGCGGCGACCTCGTCCAGCTTGCGGAGGTTCTCTTCGTGCTTGGCCTTGTCGATGTTGAACAGCGACAGACAGACAATGCCCAGGCCGTAGAGCAGGGTGACGACCGGCAGATAGACCAGGCCCATATTCTGGAGGATTTCGGGGTCCACCTCGCCGCGGCGGGCGCCTTCGGGGAAGGCGACGAAGCTCAGCACCGCCCCGGCGATCAGGATGCCCACGCCCGAGACCGCCTTCTTGAAGAGGTTGTCGGCCGACATCAGCAGGCCTTCGGAACGGCGGCCGGTCTTGACCTCGGCGTCTTCCACCACGTCGGCCACCATGGAAACCAGCATGACGCCGGTGGCCACCGCCATGCCGGAGTTCAGCACGGTCTCGGTGGCCAGGAGCCAGAACAGAAGGTCCGTGCCGTTCGGGGGCATGAGGCCGAACAGGCGCAGGGTGATGGGGCTGATGCCGATGGCCAGGGCGCTGGCGAACATCAGGATCGCGCCGCGCTTCTTGCCCAGAGCCTTGGCCACATGGGGGGCGATGGCCACCCCGCCCAGGCTGCCCACCACGCCGAAGACGGTCAGGGCGGCCAGCTGGCTCTGGGTGAGCTCCCAGAAATAGAGGGCGAAATAGATCTCCAGGCCGTTCTTCGACCCCGCCGCCACGGCGATGAACATGCCGGTGAGGGTGGCGATGACGAAGGCCCGGTTGTTGAGCGTCTGGGCGACCTCCCGGGCCATGGCCACCAGGGTGATCTTGCGGGCCGGCGCCTGACGCAGATAGGGGATCCGGTTCTGGGTGCCGGCGGTGGAGATGAGGATCACCGAAAAGATCAGCAGGGCCGAGACCAGGGAGAAGGCGAAATAGCCTTCCCGCGCCAGAATGCCCCCCGAGCCGTCGGGGTTCTCCGCCAGGAAATACTGATAGGCCGCCACGGTCATGCCCAGACCCCCCACCACGGTGAAGAAGGCCCGCATGGAGACCAGACTCGTGCGCTCGTTGTAGTCGCGGGTCAGTTCCGGGGCGAGCGCGGAGGACGGCAGCTCAAAGAAGGTGTCGAACAGGCGCACCGTCAGCAGGCACACCACCATCCAGGCCACGATGGCCTGGTCGCTCCACCCCTGTGGCGGGTTCCACAGGAGGAAATAGGCCACCGACACCGGCAGGGCCGCGGCGTACATGAACGGATGGCGCCGTCCCAGCTTGGAGCGGAAATTGTCGGAGACCTGGCCCACCAGGGGATCGACGAAGGCGTCGAAGATCAGGGCCAGCATCAGGATGGTGGAGACCGTCGCCGGCGAGAGCCCCACCACCTGATTGTAGAAAATCATCAGGAAGATGGCCAAGCCGCGGGCCTTGACCGCATTGGCCACGGAGCCCAGCGCGTAGAGCAGCTTGGTGTGCAGTTTCAGAGGGGGGATCTCTGAGGGCGTGGCCGTCATCCAGGTCTCCGGGGGCAAGCTGAACCAAGGGAGGTGTCAGGTGCGCTCAGCCGCCGGCCGTCCCGCGCGGCGCGGGCGTCCTTTCGGCCTGACACGGCGAGGTTTCTCCAACCTCGGCGCGTCGCCGCATGGGCTGTGCGGGTCACGACGCAAAATCCTCCCTGCCGCCCCTGCATGGAGGCGATCATTCTTGTCTTGCGTTCGTCGCAGGGCTGGTCGCCCGGAGGCATACGCACGCAAGAGGCCTCAACCGTGGGGGAGGCTTTGCGCAGCGTCAACGTCTATGATCTTACAGATCTGACACAATCTAACCGTTTGGCGCCAAGGGGTTGAGCGCTGTCGATCGGTCGCCTTAAGGACGTCTGCATCGCAGGCCGGACTTGCGGCGACGCAACATTCCTGCCGCGGCGCCGCATCAAATTCTAGTGTCCGGTATAGGGCGGCGCTCAGGCTTGCAGCATGACCTTGCCCAAGTGGCGGCCCGCCTCAAGATGGGCGTGGGCGGCGGCGGCCTCCTCGAGGGGGAAGACGCGGTCGATCTGAGGGGTCAGCCGGCCCTCGGCAACCCATGGCCAGACGCGGGCCTCCACCTGGGCGGCCAGGCGGGCCTTCTCGTCGGCGGACCGGGGCCGCAGGGTCGAGCCGGTGACCACCGCGCGCTTCTGCATCAGGGCGCCGATGTTCAGGTCCACCTTGCCGCCGGCCTGGGCGGCGATGAAGACGATGCGCCCGCCGGTGTTCAGCGCCGCCAGATCCTTGGCGAAATAGTCGCCGCCGACCATGTCCAGGATCACGTCGCAGCCGCCGGCCGCGCGGGCGGCCTCGGCGAAGTCCTCGCTGGAGGCGTCGATGGCGAGATCGGCGCCCAGCTCCAGGGCCTGGCGGGCCTTGTCGGCGCCTCGGGCGGTGGCGATCACCCGGGCGCCGGCGGCCTTGGCCATCTGGATCGCTGTTGTCCCGATGCCGGACGTGGCGCCGTGGACCATCAGGGTTTCTCCGGCCTGCAGCGCCCCATGCTCGAACACATTGGCGAAGACGGTGAACACCGTCTCGGGCAGGGCGGCGGCCTCCAGGGCGCTGAGCGTCCCGGGAATCGGCAGGGCGTGGCGGGCGTCGCAGACGGCGTATTGCGCATAGCCCCCGCCGCCCAGCAGGGCGCAGACCCTGTCGCCCGGCCGCCACCGTCCGGCCCCCCTCAGCACCTCGCCGGCCACCTCCAGGCCCAGGGTGTCGGGCGCTCCAGGCGGCGGCGGGTAGAAGCCCAGGCGCTGGGCGATATCGGGGCGGTTGACGCCGGCGGCCTCCACCTTGATCAGGATCTGCCCTTCTGCCGGCTGCGGCGTGGGCAGACGCACAGCCCGCAGGGCCTCAGCCGGTCCCTTGCCCCCCTCGACGCTGATCGCCGTCATCTCCTGCGGCCATGTCGATTGACCCATGGGTGTGCCCTCCGTGTTCTTGCGTCCGAACGCGCTTGCGGCTTGGATAGACCGCCTGTTCCATCGGGCAAAGGGAAGACGGGCCGTGGACGAACCTGCCGATGTCCGCCTGACGCGGGGCCAGCGCCTGGCCGAGGCGACACGCGAAGACCTGGATCTCTATGCGGTGGAGGAGCTGCAGGCGCGCATCGCCCTGCTTCAGGCCGAGGTCGCCCGCACGGAATCAGCCATCAGCCGCAAACAGGCCGGGCGGGCGGCGGCCGACGCCCTCTTCCGCGCCGGGTCTCCCGGAGACGGCGCCTGATCTGGGGCGCCATCCACAGGGCGGACGCCTGGCGCCAGGGGGAATGGCACAGGCGTTGCATCGACACCGCCATCGGGCCTAACGGTCCGCTCACGGCAAGGGGCTAAGGAACAACGTGATGAGCGAGATGACCGCGCAGGCCAAGCCTTGGCGTCCCGATGTGATCGCCGACTTCGCGCGCTCGGAGCTGTTCGACCGCACCTTCCAGGAAGGCATGGAGCTGGTCGAGGAGACCGCCGCCTATCTGGACGGCGCCGGGCGGCAGGAATCCAAGCGGCTGGACCGCACGGCGGCCCTGGCCTATGCGGCCGAAAGCATGCGGCTCACCACCCGGCTGATGCAGGTGGCCTCCTGGCTGCTGGTGCAGCGGGCGGTGCGCGAGGGCGACATGGCGCCTGAGGCCGCCTGCGAGGAACGCTATCGCCTGGCCGCCGAAATGGCCGGGGCGCCGGCCGCCGCGGCCGATATCCTGCCGGCGGGGCTGGTGGATCTGATGGAGCGTTCCGAGCGGCTCTTTGAGCGGGTCCGGCATCTTGACCGCCGCATGTATGTGGACGTGGCCGAGGACGCCGCGCCCAATCCGGTGCTGTCCCAGTTCGACCGCCTGCGCAGCGCCTTCGGCGCGGCCTGACCAGCCAAGTCCCAGGTTCAAGACAAAGAAAGAGACGCCGCAGGAGGCCTGCGGCGTCTCTTTCTTTGCGAGGACGCACGCCGGATCGTCGCGATCCGGCGGCGAGTCTTACTTGCGCGTGAAAGCGCCGAACTTGGCGTTGAAGCGCGACACGCGGCCGCCGCGGTCCAGCAGGGTCTGGGCGCCGCCGGTCCAGGCCGGGTGCGTCTTCGGATCGATGTCCAGGTTCAGCGTCGCCCCTTCCTTCCCGTAGGTGGACCGGGTCTGGTAGGTCGTGCCGTCCGTCATCACCACGGTGATGAAGTGATAATCCGGGTGGGTGTCTTGTTTCATCGCGAGGACAACCGACGTAAAGAGCAGCGGGTGACGCGCCAACAGCCTTGAGGGGCCAGACCCGGGGGCCAAGGCGCGCAAACGAGCCGCGCGTATACAGAAACGGCGGCCCTGAAGCAAGGGCGCACGACAACCCATGACCGACCAGGCCTCTGTCTCTCCGCCCGTCTCCGATCCGGGCGGACGGCCCGGCCGGGGCGCGGAGCTGGCCCAGAGCCTGGACGAGGCCGCCGAGCGCCGCCCGCGCAGCCGAAATATCGGCGCCCTTCGCCGCCTGGCGCCCTTCGCCAGCCGCCGGCCTGGAGAGGTCGCAGGCGCCCTGGTCTTCCTGGTGACCGCCGCAGCCGCCACCCTGGGGCTCTCGGGCGCCGTGCGCCTGCTGGTGGACGCCCTGACGGCCCCCGACGTCACCGGGGCGCAGGTCAATCTCTGGTTCGGACTGATCGGGGCCGTGGCCCTGGTGCTCGCCCTGTCCTCGGCCCTGCGCTACTTCTTCGTCACCCGTTTGGGGGAGCGGGTGGTGGCTGACCTGCGTCAGGCGGTGTTCGGCCACATCCTGACCCTGGACCCCGGCTTCTTCCTGCGCACCCGCACCGGCGAGGTGCTGTCGCGCCTGACCACCGACATCCAGATCGTCGAGAACCTGCTGGCGACCTCGGTCTCCACCGCGCTTCGCAACCTGCTGACCCTGGTGGGCGCGCTCATCCTGCTGGTGCTGGTGAGCCCGCGGCTGACGGGCCTCGTGCTGCTGATGTTCCCGTTCGTCCTGCTGCCCCTCTTCCTGTTCGGCCGCCAAGTGCGGCGGCTGACCGTCTCCAGCCAGGACCAGTTCGCCGGGGCTGTCGGCCAGGCGGGCGAGACCCTGGAGGCGCTCGAGACCGTCCAGGCCTTCGGCGCCGAAGGCCGCGCCGCGCGCCGGTTCTCTCTTGCGGTGGAAACCGCTTTCGCCACCTCCCTGAAGCGCATGAAGGCCCGGGCGGTGATGACGGCCCTGGTCATCGGCCTCGTCTTCGGCGGGGTGGTGGCGGTCTTCTGGCTGGGCGTCCAGGCGGGCCTGCGCGGCGAGATGAGCTGGGGCGCCCTGTTCCAGTTCGCCTTCCTGGCCGTCATGGCCGCGGGCTCGGTGGGCGCCCTGGGCGAGACCTGGGGCGAGGTCCAGAAGGCGGCCGGCGCCATGGACCGGATTTCCGAATTGCTGGAGGCGCGCCCCGGCATCGCCGCGCCCGCCGTCCCCACCCCGCTTCCCGAACCGGTTCGCGGCGAGATCGCCTTTCAGGACGTCACCTTCGCCTATCCCGGCCGCCCGGACCTGCCCGCCCTGAAGGGGTTCTCCTTGCGCGTCCGTCCGGGCGAGCGGGTGGCCCTGGTGGGGCCGTCGGGGTCGGGCAAGAGCACGGTGCTGCGTCTTCTGCTGCGCTTCTATGATCCGGACGCGGGCGTGGTGCGTCTGGATGGGGTCGATCTGCGCCAGACCGATCCGTTCGCCTTGCGCGCCCGCATGGCGCTGGTGGCCCAGGACTCGCCCCTGTTCTCCGGCTCGGCGGCGGAGAATATCGCCTTCGGTCTTTCCCAGCCTGACGCCCAGGCGATCCAGGCCGCCGCCCAGGCGGCTCAGGCCGAGGCCTTCGTCGCCGCCCTGCCGGGCGGGTTCGACGCGCCCCTGGGTGACCGGGCGCGGAGCCTCTCAGGGGGCCAGCGCCAGCGCCTGGCCATCGCCCGGGCGCTGGCCCGCCACGCCCCGATCCTGCTGCTGGACGAGGCCACCAGCGCGCTGGACGCCGAGAATGAGCGCCTGGTGCAGAAGGCCCTGGACGAGGCCATGAGCGGCCGCACCACCCTGGTCATCGCCCATCGCCTGGCCACGGTGCTCAAGGCCGACCGGATCGTGGTCCTGGACGACGGACAGGTGATGGAAGAAGGCGGCCATGCCGAACTCATGGCCCGAGGCGGTCTCTATGCCCGGCTGGCGGCCCTGCAGTTCGGTCAGGCGGCCTGACGCCTCACCCGGCCAGGGTTTCGCGGCGAACCTGCACGGCCAGTTCGGGGAAGTCGGTGAAGACCCCGTCCACGCCCGCCTGATAGAGCGCCCGCAGAAGGGTGGCGGAATCGCCGTGTTCGGCAGGCGCCTCGCCCCGGCGAAGCGTCGGCGGCAGAAAGTTGTTTTCGCTGCGCACCGTCCAGGGGTGCACCTTCATCCCCGCCGCATGGGCCTGGGCGATCAGCGGCCGGGGACGAAGGTCGGGGTCGGCCAGGTCCAGGACAAGGCTCAATTCCGGCCCCAGGCCGTCGGCGAAGCGGGCGAGCTCGACCAGGCGCTCGGGGCTTAAGGCGCCGGCGCCTGCCAGCATGACGGTGGGCGCGTCGGCGCGCGCGCGGAACTGGCGCAGGGGTTCGGGCTCGAAACACTGGACGAAGATGGGAGCGTCCCGGCGGTCCAGGCCCGCAGCGCGCACCGCCTGGGCCAGGGTCTCGACCATGGGCAGGCCCAGGCCGGCGAAGAAGGTGGGGTGCTTCATCTCCGGATAGACGCCGATGGTCCGGCCGGTGCGGGCCGATTCCCGGCGGGCCAGGGCGACCACCTCCTCGAAGGTGGGGATTACGGCCTGACCGTCGAAGGCCGCGCTCAGGGGCCGCAGATGGGGCAGACGTTCGCGGGCGCGCAGCGTCTTCAGCTCGGCGAGGGTGAAGTCCTCGGTGAACCAGCCCTCCACCGGCCGCCCGTCGATCACCTTGCGCGTGCGCCGGGCGGCGAATTCCGGCCGGGCGGCCACGTCTGTGGTCTCGGAGATCTCGTTCTCGTGCCGCGCCACCAGCGCCCCGTCCCGGGTCATCACGAGATCGGGCTCGATGAAGTCCGCGCCCTGGTCGATGGCCCGCTGATAGGCCAGTTCGGTATGCTCCGGCCGCTCGCCGCTGGCCCCGCGATGGGCGATGACCAGGGGGCGGCGGACCTCGTCAGCTCTTGCGGGGCGCAGGGGAGCCAGCGCCAGGGCCGGGGGGAGGGCGAGGCCGGAGGCGGCGAAGGCGCGGCGGGTGAGGCGGGTCATGGAGCCTGGACCCTAGCGCCCTTGCGTGACGGTTCGATCAAGCCTTCAGGCCGCCGCGGCCAGCCGCTCCAGAAGCTGGGGGTGCAGGTCGAGATTGGCCGCACAGACGCTGCCGGTTCCCAGGACGTCCTCTTCGCCCTCGGCATTGGTCACCTTGCCGCCGGCCTCGGTGACCAGAAGGATGCCCGCCGCGAGGTCCCAGCGGTTCAGGTCGCGCTCCCAGAAGCCGTCGAACCGGCCGGCCGCCACATAGGCGAGGTCCAGGGCCGCCGAGCCGAAGCGCCGGACGCCGGCCACCCGCTGGCTGATCTGGTGCAGCTCCTTGAGGAACCTGGCGTGCTGGCCGTGGCCCAGGAAGGGAATGCCGGTGGCGAACACCGCCTCGTCCATACGCTTGCGGGCGGCCACCCGCAGGCGATGGTCGTTGACGAAACAGCCCTTGCCCTTCTCGGCCCAGAAGAGCTCGTTTGTCACGGGATTGTAGGTCACCGCCGCCACGATGACGCCCTGGCGTTCCAGGGCGATGTTGATGGCGAAGTGCGGGATGGCGTGCAGGAAGTTGGTGGTGCCGTCCAGGGGATCGACGATCCAGGTGTGGGTCTTGTCGGTCCCTTCCACCAGGCCGCGCTCCTCGCCCAGAAAGCCGTAGCCGGGGCGGGCGGCGGTCAGGGCCTCGAAGATCACCTGCTCGGCCTTGATGTCGGCGGCCGAGACGAAGTCCGCCGCGCTCTTGCGCGAGACCTGCAGTTCGGCGAGTTCGCCGAAGTCGCGATTGAGTCCGCGGGCCGCCTTGCGGGCGGCGTCGGACATGACTTTCAGAAGAGCGGTTTGGGTGGCCACGGTCTTATCCAGTGCGCGCGGGACCCGCAGGCGTTTTGGCGGCGGGTCGGCGTCGGTCGGGCGGGAAATCGGCGGCGGAACCTAGTCGCGCCGCCTCGACATGGCAAGGCGGGCCAATCAGCCCCGTCTCTCCACGCCCCGGGCGATGGCCGCATTCAGCGCCCGCACCGCCGCGGCGGGCCCCTCGGGATGGGACCAGACCCCGGCCGAGACCGCCAGGAAGTCGGCGCCGGCGGCGGCCAGGCCCTCGGCGTTCTCCGCCGTGACCCCGCCGATCGCCACGCAGGGGATCTCCATGGTCTCCTGCCAGATGGTCAGGATTTCCGGATCGGCGCGGGTGGGGGCGTCCTTGGTGGTCGTGGGGAAGAAGGCGCCGAAGGCCACATAATCGGCGCCGGCCTCGGCCGCCTCCATGGCCAGATGGCGGCTGTCATGACAGGTCACCCCGATCATGGCCTGCGGACCCATCAGCTTTCGCGCCTGGGCGCAGGGCATGTCGTCCTGGCCCACATGCACCCCGTCGCAGCCCAGGCGGGCGGCCAGGTCGGGCCGGTCATTGAGGATCACCGCCACGCCGCGGGCCTGGGCGATGGGCATGATCACATCTGCGGCGGCGGCGACCACATCGTCCGGCGCGCCCTTCAGTCGGATCTGCAGGGCCGCCACGTCGCCCGCGTCCAGGGTCTCGGCCAGCAGACGGCCGAAGGCGGCCAGGTCGTCGATGGCGGGCGGGGTCAGGAGATAGAGGCGGCAGTCCGGCGTGGTCATGGCCTGCTTCTAGACCACCACATGGCCTGACGGAATCGGATCGTTGGGCGAGGCCCGTCCGCAGTTGAGGCGTTCAGTTCAGTCCGAGCATGGCCCGCAGGGCGTAGGCCACCGCCGCGGTGGCCGCCAGGCCCGCCAGGGCGAGGCCGACGAACCAGGCCAGGCGACGCCAGACCGGTGGGCGGGGCTCTCCCTCGTCGGGCGGTCCCTCAATGATATCCCGCATCGGCGCCCACCTTGCCCCGGAACACCCAGTAGACCCACACCGTATAGGCCAGGATCACCGGCAGCAGGATGGCCACCCCCACCAGCATCAGGCCCAGCGCATTGTCCGCCGACGCCGCCTGGCGGAAGGTCAGGTCATAGGGGACGATGTTGGGGAAGAATCCGACCGCCAGGCCCAGATAGCCCGACAGGAAGATAATCAGGGCCCCGATGAAGGGGGTGGCGTCATGACGCCGCCTCAGACCAAAGGCCAGCAGCCCCAGGCCGGCCAGGCCCAGCAGGGGAATGGGCGAAAGCTGCGCCAGGCGCGCCAGGTCGAACGCCCCGTCCTCAAAGCCCCAGCGCTGGGCCACCTGCGGGTGGACGAAGAGGGTGGCGGTGCTCACCACCGCCAGCAGCACGCCGCTGGCCAGGGCGGCCCGCCAGGCCCAGCGGCGGGCGTCGCCATGCAGGTCGTCCTCCGTGCGCCAGATCAGCCAGGTGGCGCCCAGCAGCACATAGCCCACGGTCAGGCCGACGGCGACCAGCAGGGTATAGGGGGTCAGCCAGTCGAAGGCGCCCCCGGCGAAGGCGACGCCTTCGATGGTCACGCCCTGGATGAAGCCGCCCAGGACCAGGCCCTGGGCGAAGGCGGCGGTGGTGGAGCCCGCCGCGAAGGCCGCCGTCCAGAAGGCCTTGCCCCGCTTGCGTCCCCGCGCCCGGAACTCGAAGGCCACGCCCCGCAGGATCAGCGCCATCAGCATCAGCAGGATGGGGATGTAGAGGGCCGGCATGATCACCGCATAGGCCAGGGGGAAGGCGGCGAAGAGGCCGCCGCCGCCCAGCACCAGCCAGGTCTCGTTGCCGTCCCAGAAGGGGGCGATGGAGTTCATCATCGCATCGCGGTCGCGGGGCGAGCGGGCGAAGGGAAACAGGATCCCCAGCCCCAGGTCGAACCCGTCCAGCATCACATAGAGAAGGACCGCCGTGGCGATGATGGCGGCCCAGATCAGGGGCAGGTCGAGGTTCATCACGACTCCTCCTTCGGGCCTTCCGGGTCGCCGGGATTGCGAGGGGCGGCGGCCAGGGCCCAGCCCGGCGGGCGGCGCTCGCTGGGGGGCGCTTCATGGGCGCCGGCCACAGGACCCTCGGCCAGCAGGCGCAGAATGTAGAGGGCGCCGACGCTGAAGACGATGGCGTAGACCACCAGGAAGGCCAGGAGCGAGGCCGACACCGCCCCCGCGCCGATGGGCGAGACCGCGTCCTCGGTGCGCAGAAGCCCATAGATGACATAGGGCTGGCGGCCCACCTCGGCGACGATCCAGCCGGCGATCACCGCGACGAAGCCCGCCGGCCCCATGGCGATCGCGCTGCGAAGGAAGAGCGTGCTGCGCTCCACCCGGCCGCGCCAGACCAGATAGGCGCCCCAGAGGCCCAGGCCGATCATCGCCAGGCCCAGCCCCACCATCACCCGGAAGGACCAGAAGACGATGGCCACAGGCGGCCGGTCCTCAGGGGCGAAGGCGTGCAGGCCCTGGACCTCGGCGTCGACGGCGCCGGCGGTGATCAGGCTGCCCACCTTGGGGATGGACAGCTCCCAGCGGTTGCCCTCGATTTCCCGGTCGGGCCAGGCGGCGATGTGGAAGGGCTGCTCAGTGCGGGTTTCCCAGAAGGCCTCGATGGCCGCCAGCTTGGCCGGCTGATGCCTCAGCACATCCTTGCCCGACAGGTCGCCCACCAGCAGTTGCAGGGGGGCGACGATGGCCAGCATGCCGATGGCCATCTTCAGAGCGATGCCCGACTCCGGCTCGGCGGGATCCTTGAGCAGTCGCCAGGCCGAGGCGGCGGCCACCACCAGCGCGGTGGTGAGATAGGCCGCCAGCACCATGTGGGCGAGGCGCTCGGGGAAGGTGGGAGAGAAGATGACCTGGAACCAGTCCACAGCCACCAGGCCTTCCTCCACCGAACCGGCATAGCCCGACGGGCTCTGCATCCAGCTGTTGGCCGAGATGATCCAGAAGGCCGACATCAGCGTGCCCAGCGCCACCAGCACGGTGGAGGCGAAGTGCAGGCCTGGCCCCACCTTCTTCCAGCCGAACAGCATGACGCCCAGGAAGCTGGCCTCCAGGAAGAAGGCGGCGAGAACCTCGAAGGCGAACAGCGGCCCCAGCACCGGGCCGGAGACGGCGGAGAAAACGCTCCAGTTGGTGCCGAGCTGGTAGCTCATCACCACCCCGCTCACCACGCCCATGCCGAACGAGATGGCGAAGATCTTCACCCAGAAGAGATAGAGGGACTTGAAGGTCTCGTTCTTCGTGACCAGCCACAGCCCTTCCAGCACGGCCAGATAGCTCGCCAGGCCGATGGTGAAGCTCGGGAAGATGATGTGAAAGGCGATCGTGAAGGCGAACTGAAGCCGAGACAGGATCAGCGCGTCGAATTCCATCTGGTCCTCCAGGCTCCAGGCGGCAGTCGCGTCGGGGCGAAGTCATGCGCCTGAACGGGCCGAAGGCCAAACCGCGATTGCGCGACATTCCGTCGCGCCTGCGAATCTTTTGCACTGCGAGTGAGTTGCAACCCCGTTAGCATGTGCTAAACACGGGCTCTCGCCAGGGAGCCCGCGCCACTCGTGTACGTCTGCAATTGCAACGGAATTCGGGAACGTGAAGTCCGCGCCGCCGTGGCGGCGGGGGCCAGCCGGCCGTCGGAAATCTTCAAGGCCTGCGACTCGGCTCCGCAATGCGCCCGGTGCGTCTGCGAGATGCGGGAAATCCTCGAAGAGCAGCGCCAATCCCTGCGCTACGCCGCCGAATAAGACGCATTTTCAGTCTTCGGCGAAGTTTCTTCGTCAGCGCCAATCACTTGCAAACATAGTCTTTGACATCGGTCATTGACGGCATGATTTTGCCCTGAATTCCCGTGCGTTCGTTAGGAAAGGAAGTTCAGTGCAGGGCGACAAGGCGATCATTCGGCTATTGAATGCCGTTCTCACCAACGAGCTGACTGCAGTGAATCAATACTTCCTGCATGCTCGCATGTTCGACAACTGGGGCCTGAAGCGTCTCGGCAAGATCGTCTACGAAGAGTCGATCGGCGAGATGAAGCACGCCGACAAGCTGATCAACCGGATCCTGTTCCTCGAGGGTCTGCCGAACCTGCAGGACCTGCACAAGCTCAAGGTCGGCGAGACCGTGGGCGAGTGCCTGGAATCGGACCTCTCCGTGGAGCTGGGCGGCCGCCAGACCCTGATCGAGGGGATCAAGCTGTGCGAAGGCGCCGCCGACTATGTGTCGCGCGAGCTGCTGCGGGAGATCCTCAGCGATACCGAGGAGCATATCGACTATCTCGAAACCCAGCTGGCCCTGCTGAAATCCCTGGGCGAGCAGAACTTCCTGCAGTCGGCCATGGGCGAGATGGAGGGCGGCGGCGGTCACTGACGCAGGCCGCAGTCGTTCAAATGAAAAAGCCCCGGCGGATCGACCGCCGGGGCTTTTCTCGTCTGGTCGTCCCGGTCGCCCTATTCGGCGGCCTGGCGGCTGACGCCGATCTTGGGCGAAAGCTCGCCCGAGGCGTAGCGCTTGGCCATGGCCGACAGGGGCAGGGGCCTGATCTTGTCGGCCCAGCCGGCGGTGCCGAACTCTTCGAAGCGCTGGCGGCAGACCGCGCGCATGGCCTCCATGGCAGGCTTCAGATACTTGCGCGGGTCGAACTCCGACGGGTTCTCGGCGAACACCTTGCGGATGGCGCCGGTCATGGCCATGCGGTTGTCGGTGTCGATGTTGATCTTGCGCACGCCGTGCTTGATGCCGCGCTGGATTTCTTCCACCGGCACGCCCCAGGTCTGGGGCATCTCGCCGCCGTACTGGTTGATGATGTCCTGCAGCTCCTGCGGCACCGAGGAGGAGCCGTGCATCACCAGGTGGGTGTTGGGCAGGCGGCGATGGATTTCCTCGATGACGTTCATGGCCAGGACGTCCCCGTCCGGCTTGCGGGTGAACTTGTAGGCGCCATGGCTGGTGCCCATGGCGATGGCCAGGGCGTCCACCTCGGTGGCCTTCACGAACTCCACGGCCTGGTCGGGATCGGTGAGCAGCTGGTCATGGCCGAGCTTGCCCTCGAAGCCGTGACCGTCCTCCTTCTCGCCCATGCCGGTTTCCAGGCTGCCCAGCACGCCCAGTTCGCCTTCGACGCTGGCGCCGACCCAGTGGGCCATGTCCACCACGTTGCGGGTCACCTTGACGTTGTAGTCGTAGTCGGCCGGGGTCTTGGCGTCGGCCATGAGCGAGCCGTCCATCATCACCGAGGTGAAGCCGAACTGGATGGCCGTGGCGCAGGTCGCCTCGTTGTTCCCGTGGTCCTGGTGCATGCAGATCGGGATGTGCGGATACATCTCCGCCAGGGCGTCGATCAGGTGCTTCAGCACGATGTCGTTGGCGTAGGAGCGCGCGCCCCGGCTCGCCTGGATGATGACCGGCGCATTGACCGCATCGGCGGCCTCCATGATCGCCAGGCCCTGCTCCATATTGTTGATATTGTAGGCCGGCACGCCGTAGCCGTGCTCGGCGGCATGATCGAGAAGCTGTCTCAGGGTAATCCGCGCCATCGCCTTATCCGTCCGTTCTTCGTCGTCTTTATGTGTCTTACTGGCTCAGAGCCGCCACGCCGGGCAGGGTCTTGCCTTCCATCCATTCAAGGAACGCGCCGCCCGCCGTCGAAACGAAGGTGAAGTCCTCGGCGCATCCCGCCACGTTCAGGGCCGCCACCGTATCACCCCCGCCGGCCACAGCCACCAGTTGACCGGATTTCGCCCGTAAGGCGGCGTGTTTTGCCGCCGCCACGGTCGCCTTGTCGAAGGGCGGCACCTCGAAAACGCCCAGCGGACCGTTCCAGATCAGAGTTTGCGCCCCATCCATGGCGGTGATGAGACGGGCCAGCGTCTGCGGGCCGGCGTCCAGGATCTTGTCGTCAGGCCCCAGGCCCTCCAGCCCCTGCACCTTGGAGGCCGCGCCGGGCGCCACCTCCACGGCGGTCACCACATCGATGGGCAGCAGGAGCTCGCAGCCCGAGGCCTTGGCCGCGGCCATGATCTCGCGGGCGGTGTCCCCCAGATCGTGCTCGCAGAGCGAGCCGCCCACATCCACCCCCTGGGCGGCGAGGAAGGTGTTGGCCATGCCCCCGCCGATGGCCAGCGCATCGAGCTTGCCCACCAGATTGTTCAAGAGGTCGAGCTTGGTGGAGACCTTGGAGCCCCCCACGATCCCCAGGACCGGGCGCTTCGGCTGGCCCAGGGCGGCGTCCAGGGCGTCCAGCTCCCGGCGCATCTGCTCGCCCGCATAGGCCGGCAGCTGGCGGGCCAGTCCTTCGGTGGAGGCGTGCGCCCGGTGGGCGGCGGAAAAGGCGTCATTGACATAGAGGTCGCCCAGGGCGGCCAGGGCCTTGGCGAATTCCGGGTCGTTCTTTTCCTCCCCCGGATGGAAGCGGACATTCTCCAGCAGGAGGACCTGCCCGTCGGCGAGGTTCGCCACGGCCTCGGCGGCCGTCTGGCCCACGCAGTCCTCGGCGAAGGCCACCGGGACGCCCAGCACCCGCGACAGGGGCCCGGCCACCTGAGCCAGGCTCATTTCCGGGACGCGCTTGCCCTTGGGACGGTCGAAGTGGGCCAGCAGGATCACCCGCGCGCCTCCGGCCCGCAGACGCTCCACCGTGGGTCGGGCGGCCTGGAGGCGGGTGTCGTCGGTGACCTGGCCGTCGGCCATGGGCACATTGATGTCCACGCGCACCAGGGCGCGCTTGCCGGCCAGATCGGCGTCGTCGAGGGTCTTGAAGGTCATGGGCCTTGGCGTCCGAGGGGGCGGAAATGCGGGCTCCGTCCCCGGGCCGCCAAGGCCCGAGGTCGGAGCGCTCGGGGGCGGCGTGGCTCTAGATGAGCTTGGCCATGGCGATGGCGGTGTCGCTCATCCGGGTGGAGAAGCCCCACTCGTTGTCATACCAGGACAGCACCCGGCCGAGCTGGCCTTCGATGACCTGGGTCTGGGGCAGGGCCGCGGTGGACGAGGCGGCCACATGGTTCAGGTCGATGGACACCAGCGGGTCGTTGGAGGTGGCCAGCACGCCCTTCATGGCGCCGTCGGCGGCGGCCTGCAGGGCCGCATTGATCTCGTCCTTGGTCACCGAGCGGCCGGGAACGAACTTCAGATCCACGACCGAGACATTGGGGGTCGGCACGCGGATGGACGAGCCGTCCAGCTTGCCCGCCAGTTCCGGCAGCACCAGGCCCACGGCCTTGGCCGCGCCGGTGGAGGTGGGGATCATGGACATGGCCGCCGCGCGGGCGCGGTAGAGGTCCTTGTGCATGGTGTCCAGGGTCGGCTGGTCGCCGGTATAGGCATGGATCGTGGTCATGTAGCCGCGCTCGATGCCGCACAGATCGTGGATCACCTTGGCGATCGGCGCCAGGCAGTTGGTGGTGCAGGACGCGTTGGAGACCACCAGGTCATCCTTCGTCAGGGTCCCGTGGTTGACGCCATAGACGATGGTCTTGTCGGCGTTGTCGCACGGCGCAGACACCAGAACGCGCTTGGCGCCGGCGTCCAGGTGGGCGCTGGCCTTGTCCTTGGAGGTGAAGATGCCGGTGCATTCCAGGGCGATGTCCACGCCCAGGTCCTTGTGCGGCAGCTCGCCCGGATTGCGGATCGCCGTGACCTTGATCTTGCCGCGACCCACGTCGATGGAGTCGCCGTCGACCTTGACCTCGCCGGGGAAGCGGCCATGCACGCTGTCATAGCGCAGCAGGTGGGCGTTGGTCTCCACCGGGCCCAGGTCGTTGATCGCCACAACCTCGATGTCCGTGCGGCCATGCTCGATGATCGAGCGCAGGACGAGCCGGCCGATGCGGCCGAAACCGTTGATGGCGACGCGAACGGTCATGGTGAGGTTCTCCTGACGGGCTTGGGGCCGGCGGACGGCGTTTTCCGATTGAATTGCGGGGGTTTTGTGCGGGCGCGCGCGCGCAAGTCAAGGCTTAGTGAACCCGATCCGGCGCAAGGCGGGGCGAAAGTGACAGGCACGCCGGCTCAGGGCCTGAGGAAGCGGTGAATCACCCGGTCATCCAGGTCGATAAAGGTTGATCAGCCCGCGCTCCGCAGTGCGAACCGGACCTCGGTCACCGGCCTATTCGACGGCGACCACGCGCACCTTGCCGGCCGCCTCCAGGGCGCGGGCGCGGGCGGTCTCGACGCTTTCGGCGCGGGCGAGCGCCACACCCATGCGCCGGCGCTCGAAGGCTTCGGGCTTGCCGAACAGGCGCAGATCGGCGCCCGGCACGGCCAGCGCCTCGGCCACGCCCTCGAAGGCCACGCCGCGGGCCTCCATGCCGCCATAGATCACTGCGCTTGCGCCCGGCTCGCGGTGGGTCACGTCCACGGGCAGGCCCAGAATGGCGCGGGCGTGCAGGGCGAATTCGCTCTGGACCTGGGTGGCCAGGGTCACCAGGCCGGTGTCATGCGGGCGCGGGCTGACCTCGGAGAACCAGACCTCGTCGCCCCTGACGAACAGCTCCACGCCAAAGAGGCCCAGGCCGCCCAGGGCGTCGGTGACCTTGGCGGCGATGTCGCGGGCGCGGGCCAGCGCCGCCGGGCTCATGGCCTGGGGCTGCCAGCTCTCCACATAGTCGCCGCGCACCTGGCGGTGGCCGATGGGGGCGCAGAAGCTGGTGGCGATCTCGCCGTCCCGGCCGCGGGCGCGGACGGTGAGCAGGGTGATCTCGAAGTCGAAATCGATACGACCCTCGACGATGACGCGAGCCTGTTCCACCCGGCCGCCCTCCAGGGCGTAGCGCCAGGCCGCGGCGAGGCCTGAGGCGTCCTCCACATAGGACTGGCCCTTGCCGGAGGAGGACATGACCGGCTTGACGAAGCAGGGATAGCCCACCTGGGCCGCGCCCTGCGCCAGCTCCGCCGCGCTGGAGGCGAAGGCGTAGGGCGAGGTGGGCAGGCCCAGGTCCTCGGCGGCCAGTCGGCGAATGCCCTCGCGGTTCATGGTCAGCTGGGTGGCCCGCGCCGTGGGGATGACGCGCGCCAGGCCGTCAGCCTCGATCCGCGCCAGCTCGTCCGTGGCGATCGCCTCGATCTCCGGCACGATCAGATGGGGGCGCTCGGCCTCCACCAGGGCGCGCAGGGCCGCAGCGTCGGTCATGGCGACCACATGGCTGCGGTGGGCCACCTGCATGGCCGGCGCGTCGGCGTAGCGATCCACGGCGATCACCTCGCAGCCCAGGCGCTGCAGCTCGATGACCACTTCCTTGCCGAGCTCGCCCGAGCCCAGCAGCATCACCTTGACGGCGCTCGGCGCCAGCGGCGTGCCCAGGCGCATGACGTTACAGCTTCGCCTTGACGGCGGCGGCCAGGGCCTCGGCGGTGATGCCGAATTCCTGATAGAGCCGGTCATAGGGGGCGCTGGCGCCGAAGCTGTCCATGCCCACGAAGACCCCGTCCTCGCCGATGAACCGCTCCCAGCCCAGGCGCACGGCGGCCTCCACCGCGGCGCGGACCTTGGCCTGGCCGATGACGCGGGTCTTGTAGTCGGGGGCCTGGGCTTCGAACAGCTCCCAGCAGGGGACCGACACCACGCGGGTGGGCACGCCCTGGGCCTGCAGCAGGTCGCGGGCCGCCACGGCCACGGCCACCTCGGTGCCGGTGGCGAACACGGTGGCCTGCGCCTCCCCGCCTTCGGCGGCGCGCAGCTCATAGGCGCCGCGGGCCGACAGATTTTCAGCGGCCGCTTCCAGGCGCACGGCCGGGACCTTCTGGCGCGACAGGGCCATGATCGAAGGGGTGGTCTTGGTGGAGAGCGCCAGCTTCCAGCACTCGGCGGCCTCCACCGCATCGGCCGGACGATAGACGTTCAGGTTCGGCATGGCCCTCAGGGAGGCCAGATGCTCCACCGGCTGGTGGGTGGGGCCGTCCTCGCCCAGGCCGATGGAGTCGTGGGTCATCACGTGGATGACCCGGGTCCCCATCAGGGCGCCCAGGCGGATGGCGGGCCGGCTGTAGTCGGAGAAGACCAGGAAGGTGCCGGAATAGGGGATGACGCCCCCATGCAGGGCCATGCCGTTCATGGCCGCGGCCATGCCGTGCTCGCGGATGCCGTAATGGACATAGCGGCCGGCATAGTCCGGCGCGTCAAAGGCCGGCGTGCCCTTGACGAAGGTGTTGTTGGAGCCGGTGAGGTCGGCCGAGCCGCCGACCATTTCCGGCACGGCGGGCACAAGCTGTTCCAGGGCCGAGCCGGAATGGACGCGGGTGGCGTTGGCGGGCTTGGCCGCCGGCAGTTCGGCCAGATAGGCGTCCAGCCGCTCGAAGGCGTTCTGCGGCAGGTCGCCGGCCATGGCGCGGACGAATTCGTCCTTCAGGGGCGAGGCGGCCAGGGTCTTTTCCCAGGCGCGGCGGGTCTTGGCGCCCTTGCGGCCCGCCGAGCGCCAGGGCTTGTACACCTCGTCAGGGATGACGAAGGGCTCGTGGCTCCAGCCCATGGCCAGGCGGGAATCGGCGATCTCGTC
>NZ_DAIMHV010000019.1:0-29013 GCF_036723115.1 Phenylobacterium sp.
CCATCGCGCGCCGCCGCCAGGGCCGCGCGATGGAGTTCGCTGGTCAGGGCTTCGGGCGACCTCAGATAGGCCGTGCCGATCTGAATCGCACAGGCGCCCAGGGCGAGCGCCGCGGCCAGGCCGCGCCCATCGGCCACCGCCCCTGCCGCGATCACCGGAATATCGACGGCGTCGACCATCTGGGGCAGCAGGGCGAAGAGGCCCGGCTGTGCGCTCATGTCCTGGGTGAGGAAGCTCGCCCGGTGGCCGCCGGCCTCCGCCCCCATGGCGATCACCGCGTCGCAACCGCGCTGGGCGAGCCAGCGCGCCTCCTCCACCGTGGTGGCCGAACTGATCACCCGCGCGCCCGCGGCCCGCACCCGGGCCAGAAGACCGGCCTCGGGCAGGCCGAAGTGAAAGCTCACAACCTCGGGACGGACGCGCTCCACCACCTGGGCGTAGGCGGCGTCAAAGGGCGCCCGCACCGCGCCGCCCGCGGGGACCTCACGCGCGATTCCATACTCGTCATAGAAGGGACCCAAGGCCTCGGCCCAGCGGGCCTCGGCCTCGGGCGAAGCCTGGGGCGGGACGTGGCAGAAGAAGTTGAGATTGAGCGGCGCGCCGCTTCGCGCCCGAAAGTCGCGGGCCTGGGCTTCCACCTCGGTGGGCGAGAGCATGGCGCAGGGCAGGGCGGCCAGACCCCCGGCGCGCGCCACTGCGAGCGCCAGTTCCAGGCCGCCGCCGCCGGCCATGGGGGCCAGCAGAACCGGGACCTCCAGGCCCAGGAGATCCAGCAGGCGGCGATCGGGCCAGGGCATGGGCGGCTCCGGAAAGGTGACGCGCCGGTTTGAGCCCTTGGTTCGCCCTTCCGTCAACCGGCCTTTACGCTCCGGCCCGAGGGCCTCAGAGCGCGCGGCCGTCGGTCATGCGATAGAAGACGCCGCCCTCATCCTGGCCGGCCAGCTCCAGAACGCCCTCGATGGTCTTGACGCTGTAGTCGAAGGGCACGCCCTTAGTGGTCTTGACCTCGATGAACTGCATCGGCCCCGGGTTCAGATGGAAAGGGCAGTCCGGGGGATAGGCCAGCAGCACGAAGTGCGTCTGGTTCTTGCCGTTCTGGAGCGGCATCATATAGCCCGCCACCTTGATTTTCTTGCCGTTCAGCGCCCGGACGCCCGGCGGAAAATCCGGTCGCGAAACCGTATAGCCCCGCGTGTCGGTGCGGGTGACTTCCTTGGTGGATTCCAGCAGCGACCAGGCCACGCCCCCCGGCGGGGTGTCAGCTGGCTTCCAGACGGATTCCAGCGGGGCTGAGGCCTGCAGCGCCAAGGCCGGCGGGGCTGCGAGCAACAGGGCCAGGGCCAGGACGAGACGTTTCAGCATCACGACCTCCTATCGGGTGTGGGAAAGCGTGTCGGCGATATCGACACGGAAAACCTTCAGCGCCGGCAGCAGAGCGGCCAGGGCGCCCATGGCCATGGCGGCGAGCGCGATGAACAGCTCCGCCGGCTCGAACCGCCAGGGGGTCAGCCCCATGTCGGACAGTTGGCTGAAGCTGGCCGCTGCGGCGCCGACCACGGCGTGCCCGACGATGACGCCCAGCAGGGCGCCGGCCGCGGCGAGCAGAACCCCTTCAAGGATGATGTGGCCGAAGATGGCGCCGGGCCGGGCGCCCATGACCCGCAGCATGGCCATGTCGCCCTCCCGCTGGCGCAGGGCCGAATAGAGCGCCACGAAGATGGAGAGGCCGCTGGTGGCCATGAGCAGGATGGCGAAGGCGCGCACCGCGTCCAGCCCCACGCCGAGGAGGGCCAGCAGCCGCGTCATCTCAACCGCCGGGACGGCGGCCTGCAGCCCGGCCTGATCATTGATCATCCGCGGCAGGCGTACGGCCGCCATGGTGGAGCGATACTTGACCAGCAGGGCGGTGACGTCCGGCTCACCGCCGTGGGTCGCATGGGCGGCCTCGGCGGCAGGATCCTCGTCATGATCATGATCATGATCATGATCGTGGTCGTGATCATGATGGTGTTCACGGTCGTGATCATGGTCGTGATCATGGTCATGGTCATGGTCATGCTCGTCCCGGACCCCCGGCAGGGTAATGCCGTGGGCGGCCCAGACGCTCTCCACCGGTGTCACGATCAGTCGGTCAAGGACGGTGCCCGTAGGCGCGAGCACGCCCACGAGTTCAAACGGCGTCTGGTCATGGTCATGGCCGTCGCCCGACAGGCCGTGGGAGCCGATGAACTTCTGGCCGAGGCCGGCGCCGAGCTGGCGGGCGGCCTGGGCGCCCATGACCGCCTCGAAGGGAGCGGCGAACATCCGCCCCTGCGCCACCTGGCCGCCATAGTGCTCCACATAGGCCGGCTCGGTTCCGATGATGCGGAAACCGCGGAAACTGTCGCCCTGGGCCAGTGGAATGACCTCGCCGACAGTGGGATCGGCGCGCAACTGCTCGACTGTATCCCCCGGGATGTTCCCGGTGGGGACGTCCACCTGATAGATGCTGGCCAAGATCAGCTGCAGCGGGGAACCCTTGGCCCCCACCACAAGGTCGATGCCCGCGGCGTCGCGGGTGAACCGCTCGGTGAGCTGGCTCGAAAACAGCACCAGGATCACCAGGGTCGCGACACTGAGGGTCAGCAGAAGGACATTGAGCGCGGTGTTGAGCGCCCGGTCCTTCAGATAGGCGAGGGAGAGTCCGGCGAGGTTCATGCCGCGGCTCCCGGGGGCTGGAGCGCCAGAACCCGCTCGAAGCGGTCGCGCAGGCGGGTGTCATGGGTGGCGATAAGGAGCGTGGCGCCATTGGCGCTGGCGCTCTCCACCAGCAGATCGCAGATCACCTGGGCGTTGGCGTCGTCCAGGGCCGAGGTGGGTTCATCGGCTACCAGCAGGGCCGGGCGGGTGCAGAGCGCCCGGGCGATGGCCGCCCTCTGACCTTCCCCGTGGCTCATGGCCCGGGGCAGGGCGTCGGCGCGGTGGGTCAGGCCCACGCGTTCGATAAGCTCGCTGATCAGGCCTGGTTCGGTGCGGCCATGGGCCAGGGTCTGGGCGAGCGCCAGGTTCTGCCGCACGGTCAGGGCCGGGATCAGCCGCAGGGTCTGGAAGACCACGCCGATCAGCCGCCGCCGCAGGGCGTCGCGGGCGGCGGGGGCGGCGGTGTTCATGGTCTGGCCGTCGATGATCACCTGGCCGTGGGTCGGGGTGATCAGGCCGGTGATCGCATTGATCAGCGTGGTCTTGCCGCTGCCCGAGGGGCCGATGAGCAGGGTGTGCTCTCCGCGATCCGCCGCGAAGGCCGGCAAGTCCAGCACCCGGCGGCCGCCGATCTCGTGGCGCAGGTCCTTAAGTTCGATGAGCATGGCGGGGCGGCGGCGAACTCAGCCGTTGGCGATCAACGGCGCTGACGCCGGGTGGAGCTGTTGTCGGCCACCTGGGTTTCGTCGGGGCCGGCGTCGACCTTGATCTGGAACCGCGACATGAGCATGGAGCGCGCCTCCAGGATGTCCTTCTCCCGCATGGCGTCGCGGGCGGCCACATCGGCGGCGCGGCGCTCGGTCTCGCTCATGTCGCGATAGTGGAAATAGGCCGACATGGGACCGTAATCCGCCCCGTGCTGATCGCAGGCCTGGGCGGCGGCGCCGCCGACAAGGGTGAGGGCGAGGGCGAGGGGAAAGACAAAACGCATGGGCGGCTCCCTATTGCGGCGTCTGGTATAGCATAACGTCCGACCGGCGAACCCCCGCCGCAACAATTGGCCGGTTCAAAAGGGCTTTGCCGCAGAAGCGGGCGCACGACGCCCGGCTGTCGGGCGCCCGGCCGACAGCCTTTTCGGAACGCCGATCGTCCAGGCGGTGGAATCAGTTCCCAGGCGCCAGGGGGAGCGCTATGGAGACTCAACCGGTCTCCAGCCGGAGGAGGGGTCTTGGAACAACACAACGCGCCCGCGCCCACGGCCGGGACGACGGAGATCCCCGGGATCGTCCGCCCCATCCTCTCGGCCGTCATCGCCGTTCTCAACGAGGCCCCCAATATCGAGGCGGTGGCCGAGGAATGTCTGCGCGACCTGGCGGCGGCGGGACCTTTCGAGGTGGTCTTCGTCGACGACGGCTCCACCGACGAGACGGCGCAGATCATCGCCGCCCTGGCCCGGCGCCATCCCGAGATCCGCCTCGTCCGCCACGACCGTCGATGCGGCAAGTCCCAGGCGGTCCGCACCGGGGTGCTGGCCGCCCGCGGACTGTGGATCGGGACCCTCGACGGAGACGGCCAGAATGCGCCGGGCGACCTTGTGGCCATGCTGGCCCTGGCGCAGGCCGCGCCGGGTGAGGCTCCCCTGGTGGCGGGGATCCGGGTCCGGCGGGATGACCCGTGGCCGCGCCTGGTGGCCACCCGCCTGGCCAACGGCTTCCGCGCCGCCGTCCTGGGCGATCGCTGTCCCGACACCGGCTGCGGGGTGAAGCTCTTCCGGCGGGAGGACTTCCTGAAACTGCCCTGCTTCGAGGGCATGCACCGCTTTCTGCCCGCCCTGTTTCAGGCCTATGGGCATCCGCTGATCAATCATCCCGTGCGCCATCAGGCCCGTGTGCACGGAGTGTCCAAATATACCAATCTCGGCCGGGCCCTGGTGGGGGTCGGCGACATGCTGGGCGTGATCTGGCTGAAGAGCCGCACGGAGGCGCCGCGGGTGTCCACCGACCTGGACGGGGCCGTCGGGTGAACACGGCCCCAGGCCCCGAAGGTTCGACGGCGCGGCTCACCCCGCGGGACCTCCTGCTGTTGCTGGGCGCCGCCCTGGTCCTCTTCCTGGCGGGCTTCGCCACCCTGCCGCCGGTGGACCGGGACGAGGCGCGCTACGCCACCGCCACCACCCAGATGCTGGCCAGCGGCGACTTCATCGACATCCGCTTCCAGGACGTGCCGCGGCACCTTCAGCCGGCGGGAGTCTACTGGTTGCAGGCCGTCAGCACGGCGGTCTTTTCCGAGCCCGACCAGCGCGCCATCTGGACCTATCGCCTGCCGTCCCTGCTGGCGGCCCTGGCCGCCGTGGGATTGACCGGCTGGATGACCAGCCTGTGGTTCGGCCGCGCGGCGGGGCTGCTGGCGGGCCTGCTCCTGGCGGCCTGCATGGGCCTGGGTTTCGAAGCCCGGATCGCCAAGACCGACGCCGCCCTGCTGGCGGCCACCACGGCGGCGCAGTTCGCCTTCCTGTGGGTCTATTCCGGCCGGGCGAAAAGCCGGTGGCCGGTGGCGGCCTTTTGGATCGCGCTCGGAGTCGGCTCCCTGCTGAAGGGGCCGATCATCCTGATGGTGGCGGGGCTCACGGCTCTGGCCCTGGCGGTCTGGGATCGAAGCCTCCAGCGCCTGAAGCCGCTACAGCCGCTCTGGGGCTTGCCCCTGGCCCTGGTGATCGCCGCCCCCTGGTACGTGGCGATCGGCCTTGTGACGGACGGCGACTTCTTCCGCGTGGCCGTGGGCGCCAACCTGCTGCACAAGGTGGGGGTCGATCAGCAGTCCCATGGCGGGCCGATCGGCTATCACCTCATGGCCTTTGCGCTCACCTTTTGGCCGGGCAGCCTGCTGGCGCTGTTCGCCATACCCTACGCCTGGCGTCAGCGGGCGCGGCCGGAGATCCGCTTTCTCATCGCCTGGATCCTACCGACCTGGCTGGTTTTCGAGCTGGTCTCCACCAAGCTCCCGCACTACGTCCTGCCGCTCTTTCCCGCGATCGCCGCCCTGACCGCCGCGGCGGTGACCGGCGCAAGGCCCGCGCCCCCGGTCTGGGCGAAGCTGGTCTTCGGGCTCTTCCTGCTGCTCTGGCTGGCCGTCAGCATCGTTCTGGCGCTCGCCGCGCCAGGCGCGATCTGGCGCTATGAGGGCCGGTTCGACCCGGTGGCCATCGCGTTCGCCCTTTTGGCGGCGGGCGCGGTGGGCGTCATGCTGTGGCGTCTCCTGAAGGGGCGGGCCGATCAGGCCGTGCTCGCCGGAGTCGTGGCGAGCTTCGCGGTGAGCGCCAACACCTTCGGCCTCGCCCTGCCAGGGCTCACCCAGCTCTGGCTCAGCCCCCAGATCGCGCAGGCCGCCAGGGTGGCCGTCCCGGCCTGCGCCGGACGGCCGGAGATCATCACGAGCCCCTATCACGAGCCGAGCCTCGTCTTCCTCAACGGTCCATTCCGAACCTTGCTGGCGCGGGATGCGGAGGCCGCCGCCGCCGCCATGGCCGCGCCCGGCGCCTGCCAGGTGGCCGTGGTCGGCGCAGCAGGGCAGGGGGCCTTCCTCGCCCGCGCCGCGGCCTTGGGGATCGAGCTCGAGCCCGTGGGCCGGATCGCGGGCCAGAACTACTCCGATGGCGAGGATTACAACCTCATCCTCTATCGCCGGGCCGAGGCTGTTGCGCCCGCCAGCCAGCCCTGATCCCGCCGAAGGCGCGCCCAGAGGTCCAGGGCGCGGCCCGGCGCTGGCCCTGGCGGGGCTGGGCCTCGTCACCATGCTGGGCTTCGCCGCCCCCTTCCTGCCCCTGGCCGATCCGGAAGCCCTGGCCCGCACGGTGAGTCACTGGGACGACGGTCCCTGGGCCCCCGTGGCCGGGGTCGCGGCCTTTGCGCTCCTGGCCAGCCTGGGGGCGCCCCAGTTCGTCCTGATCACCGCCCTCGTCCTGGTCTTCGGCCCCTGGGAGGGCCTGGCCTATAGCTGGATCGGAAAGATGATCGCCTGTTCGGCGGGCTTTGCGGCGGGTCGTTATTTCGGCGCGGGCCTGGTGGCGCGCTACGCCTCGCCGGCCGTGGTCGCCTTCATGGCGGCGGTGGCGCGGCATGGGTTCTGGGTCAGCGCCGGGGTGCGGCTGGCCCCCACAGTGCCCTCGGTCCTGATCAACATCGCCGCCGGCGCCACCCCCATCGGCTACCTGCCCTTCATCTCCGGCGCGGGCCTGGGCAGCGTGCCCAAAATGGCGCTCATGGCCTTCGGGGGCGGCGCCGCCATCGAGGCGGTGCGCACGGGCAGCCTGCAGGCCTGGCTGGGCGTGGGCGCGGCCCTGGTCCTGTTCGGCCTGCTGGCCTGGCTGGTGAGACGGGCGCGCTTCAACGGCTGAGTCACAGGCCACTGGGCTTGTGGCGCCGCGCCCGGCCCCTAGATTGGTAGGATGAGCGTCGCCTTCACCCGTGAGGAAGACTACGAGGCGCAGGCCGCCGATCTTCCCGACCGTCCGATTTCCAGCCACCCCAACCTGGTGACCGCCGCAGGGCTCGCCGCCATCGAGGCCGAGCTGGCCGCCGCCCGCGCCGCCTATTCGGCCGCCCAGAGCGCCGATGACGTCTCGCAGGATCGCACCGCCATGGCCCGCGCCACCAGGGACCTGCGCTACTGGTCCTCCCGCCGCGCCAGCGCCCAGCTGACCGAACCGCCCCCCGCCCCGGGCAAGGTCCAGTTCGGCCGCACGGTGGAGATCGAGCGAGAGGACGGGCGGGTCCAGAGCTTCCGAATCGTGGGCGAGGACGAGGCCGATCCGGCTTCGGGCAGCGTGTCCTACGTCTCCCCCCTGGCCCGGGCCGTCCTCGGCCGTCTCGTGGGCGACGTCGTCCAGGTGAACGGCGCAGAAGTCGAAATCATCGCCGTCGACTGACTGCGCCAGCGAATCGCCGGTCAGACGGGGTGGCATGAACGACGGGCCGACGTCGGGAAGGGTGGAGGCCTGGCCCGGAATCGAACCGGGGTGCACGGATTTGCAGTCCGCTGCGTAACCACTCCGCCACCAGGCCATCCTTGCAAACGACGCCTGTCACCAGACCGTCGCGGGGAGCGGAGGCGGATCGCTAACAGAAGCCTTGGCCCGCGGCAATCTCTCTTGCAGGCCGCCGTTGCGCTCCGGTCGAGGGCGGACCTATAAGCGCGCTTCACACGAACGCCCGCCGAGGTCCCATGGTCGACTTCACCGCCGCCCGCCTGAACATGGTCGAAAGTCAGGTCCGGACTAATGACGTCACCGACGTCCGGGTTCAGGACGCCATGCGGGTCATCCCCCGCGAGACGCTGGTCCCCGCCGGCCGGGCCTATCTGGCCTATGCCGACGCCGAGGTGGAGTATGCGCCGGGCCGCGCCCTGATGGCCCCGCGGGACATCGGCAAGCTGCTGCACGCCCTGGCGATCCAGCCGGGCGAGAAGGCCCTGGCCATCGCCGCGCCTTATGGCGCCGCGGTGCTGGAGCATGCCGGCCTCATCGTCACCCGTCAGGACGGCGAGGACCTGACCGCTCTGGGCGGCGAGACCTATGACGTGGTCATTGTCGAAGGCGCGGTGGCCCGCGCGCCGGGCGCCTGGACCAGCGCCCTGGCGCCGGGGGGGCGTCTGGGCGTGGTGGAGCGCAATGGCCCGGTGGGCAAGGCGACCCTTTATACCCGCACCGAAACCGGTCTTGCCCGACGTGAAGTGTTCGACGCCACGCCGCGATATCTGGCCGGATTTGAGCCAGAACAAGGCTTCGCCTTCTGAGAACGGGCTCGTGGGCGGCCGACAGTCCAGCGTGAAGAAAGCTTAAGGTTGCGGCTACTGGTCCTGAGAGACACTCAAGGTCATATAGGGCGCAAGCACTCTCGCCGAAGCCGGGGAATTCGCATGTTCATAAGCCGCCGCGCAGGCCTGTTGGCCTCGATCTTCAGCGCGGGCCTGATCGGCCTGCCACCGGCGGCGGCTGCGGAGTCCCTCCTCGACGCCCTGGCCCTGGCCTATCAGACCAATCCCGTCCTTCAGGCCCAGAGGGCCAACCTCCGGGCGCTGGACGAGAGCATCGTCCAGGCCCGCTCCGGCTGGCGGCCGACGCTGGGCGTCTCGGCTTCGGCGACCTACAACGAGGTCCGCACCCCCAACGGCGGCGGGATCGACGAAAGCAATTCCGCCACTGCGGGCCTGTCGCTCACCCAGCCCCTGTGGACCGGCGGCCGGGTGGCCTCCGCGGTTTCCGCCGCCGAGGCTGAGGTTCTGGCCGGGCGGGAATCCCTGCGCCGGGTGGAGGCCGAGGTGCTGGCGGGCGTCATCACCGCCTATGTGGACGTGCGCCGCGACCAGGAAGCCCTGCGCATCCGGCGGGACAACGTGCAGGTGCTGAGCCGGCAGCTGGACGAGTCCAACGCCCGCTTCGAAGTGGGCGAGATCACCCGCACCGACGTGGCCCAGTCCCAGGCGCGCCTGGCCGCCGCCGAGGCGCAGCTGCGGTCGGCCGAGGCCCAGCTGGCCATCAGCCGCGCAGGCTACGCCGCCGTGGTCGGGCAGAACCCCGGCAGCCTGGAGGCCGAGCCCCCCCTGGCTTCGATCCTGCCCTCGACGGTGGACCAGGCCTACGAGGCGGCCGAGCGAGATAACCCGCAGGTGCGCCAGGCGCTGTACAACGCCCAGGCCGCCGAGGCCCGAGTCGCGGCCGCCCGCGCCGAACGGATGCCGAACCTTTCGCTCACCGGCAATGTGGGCTGGACGGGCCTGGCCGAACCGTTTGAGCCGTCGGACTATTCGCGGGCCGTCACCGGCCGCGCCACGGTGACCGTGCCCCTGTTCACCGGCGGCCTCACCAATTCCCGCGTGCGCGCCGCCCGCGAGCGGGAGACGGCCGCGGAGCTGACTGTCGAGCAGACCCGCCGTTCGGCCTTGCAGTCGGTGACCCAGGCCTGGAGCCAGCTTTTGGCCGCCCGCGCCAATATCGGCTCCACCGAGGAACAGGTCCGCGCCGCGCGCATCGCCGCCGAGGGCGTGCGCCAGGAACAGCAGGTGGGCCTGCGGACCACCATCGACGTGCTGAACGCCGAGCAGGAACTGCGCGCCGCCGAGCTGGCCCAGATCAACGCGCGCCGGGACGAGTATGTGGCCGCCACCCTGGTGCTGGCCGCCGTGGGCCGGCTGGACGCGGCCAATCTCGCCCCCGGCCTGGAGACCTATGACGCCGAGCGCAACGCCCGCGACCTGCGCTTCACCTGGGGCTGGACCCCGTGGGAGGAGCCGATCGGCGTGGTCGATTCGGTCTTTGCGCCCCGCACCCAGCTCCTGCCGGCGACCGCGCCTGCGCCGAGCGCGGCCGGGCCTGCGAATTAGCGGGCGTCCCGGCACGAGAAGGGCCTTGCGTCCGGGGTGGGAAATTGCACCATCGCCCTATCGCGCCTAGGCTGGCGCTTCGATCCCACCTGAAGAGATAACGGCGCGCCTCATGTCCGATCAGACCTCCCAAGAACCGACGATGGAGGAGATTCTCGCCTCCATTCGCCGCATCATTTCGGAGGATGATGCGCCGGCTGAAGAGCCTTCGGCTCCTGAGCCGCTGGAAGAGCCCGCCGCCGCCGAGGCCCCCGCCTTCGCGCCTGAGCCCGAGCCGGAACCGGCTCCTGAGCCCGAGCCTGCGCCCCTGGTTCTCGACGAGCCGGAGGAAGACGCCCTGGAACTGACCGAGCGGGTCGACCAGGTCGGGGATCTGGACGTCTACAGCCCCACCGCCGCGCCGGCTTCGGCCGAGCCCGAATCGGCCACCTACACTCCGTCGCCCGCGCCGGCCTATGAGCCGCCCCCCGAAGGCGACAGCCTGCTCAGCCAGACGGCGGCCACCGCGGCGGCCTCGGCCTTTGGTCAGCTTTCGGCGGCCATCGCCATGCCGCACAGCGACCGGACGCTCGAGGACGTGGTTCGCGAGCTGCTTCGTCCGTTGCTGAAGCAGTGGCTGGACGAGAACCTGCCGCGCATCGTCGAGGCTTCGGTCCGCGAGGAAGTCGAACGCATCGCCCGCGGGCGCGTACGCTAAATCTCTGTTCGCTCTGCCCGCGGCCCGGCCGCGCGCAAGGCCTGCGAACCCGCCCCGACGAAGGGCGGGTTCGTTCGTTCAGGCGTCAGCGGCCTTACGCCGTGCGACGCTCGCCTGTAATGGACGTGTGATCCGCCATGCTTGACAAGAATTTCGACCCCAAGACCGCCGAACCGCGCCTCTATGAGGCGTGGGAACAGTCGGGCGCCTTCGCCCCCACCGACGATCCCAACGCCGAGCCGTTCTCCATCGTCATCCCCCCGCCGAACGTGACGGGCTCCCTGCACATCGGCCACGCACTGAACAACACCCTGCAGGATGTGCTGATCCGCTTCGAGCGGATGCGGGGCAAGGCGGCCCTGTGGCTGCCGGGCACCGACCATGCGGGCATCGCCACCCAGAACATCGTCGAGCGCCAGCTGGCCGAGGCCGGCAATATCGGCCGCCGCGACCTGGGCCGGGAGGCCTTTGTCGAGAAGATCTGGGAGTGGAAGGCCAAGTCCGGCGGGACCATCGTCAACCAGCTCCGCCGCCTGGGCGCCTCCTGCGACTGGAGCCGCGAGCGCTTCACCCTGGACGAGGGCCTGTCGGCCGCCGTGCGCAAGGTGTTCGTCCAGCTTCACAAAGAAGGTCTGATCTATCGCGACAAGCGGCTCGTGAACTGGGATCCCCACTTCCAGACCGCCATTTCCGACATCGAGGTCGAGCAGCGGGAGGTGGACGGCGCCTATTGGCACTTCGCCTATCCGCTGGAGGACGGCTCCGGCGAGATCGTCGTGGCCACCACCCGGCCGGAGACCATGCTGGGCGACACCGCCGTGGCGGTTCATCCGGATGACGAACGCTACAAGGCCCTGGTGGGCAAGTCCGTGCGCCTGCCCATCGTCGATCGCCTGATCCCCATCGTCGCCGATGAGTATCCCGATCCTGAAAAGGGCTCTGGCGCGGTGAAGATCACGCCGGCCCACGACTTCAACGACTTCCAGGTGGGCAAGCGCCACAACCTGCCGGTGATCAACGTCTTCGACGACTTTGCGCGCATCAATGAAAACGCGCCGGAGGCCTATCGCGGCCTGGACCGGTTCGAGGCTCGCAAGAAGGTGGTTGAGGCCTTTGAGGCGCTGGGTCTGCTGCGTGAGATCGAGAAGACCCGGCACGTGGTCCCGCACGGGGACCGCTCAGGCGCCGTGGTTGAACCCTATCTGACCGACCAGTGGTACGTGGACGCTGCGACCCTGGCCCAGCCCGCCATCGCCGCGGTGGAGGAGGGACGCACGGTCTTCGAGCCGCGCAACTGGGAAAAGACCTATTTCGAGTGGATGCGGAACATCCAGCCCTGGTGCATCTCGCGTCAGCTCTGGTGGGGGCACCGGATTCCGGCCTGGTACGGACCCGACGGCCAGGTCTTCGTCGCCGAGAGCGAGGACGAGGCCCTGGCGGCCGCCCGCGCGCACTACGGCCGGGACGAGCCGCTGAAGCAGGACGAAGACGTCCTCGACACCTGGTTCTCCTCGGGCCTGTGGCCGTTCTCGACCATGGGCTGGCCGGAAGAGACCAGCGACCTGGCCCGCTTCTATCCCACCCACACCCTGATCACCGGCTTCGACATCATCTTCTTCTGGGTGGCCCGGATGATGATGCAGGGGATACACTTCACCGGCGAAGTCCCCTTCAAGCGGGTCTTCATCAACGCCCTGGTCCGGGACGCCGAGGGCAAGAAGATGTCCAAGTCCAAGGGCAATGTGATGGATCCCCTGGAACTGGTGGACGACTACGGGGCCGACGCCCTGCGCTTCACCCTGACCGCCATGTCGGGCCAGGCGCGCGACATCAAGCTGTCGCGCCAGCGGATCGAGGGCTATCGCAATTTCGGCACCAAGCTCTGGAATGCGACGCGCTTCTGCCAGATGAACGGGTGCGCCCGGGCCGAAGGCTTTGATCCCGCAGGCCTGCAGGTTCCGCTGAACCGCTGGATCGTCGGTGAGGCGGCGCGGACGAGTCAGGCGGTGACCCGCGCCCTGAACGACTGCGCCTTCGACGAGGCGGCCGGGACCCTCTACCGCTTCATCTGGAACACCTATTGCGACTGGTATGTGGAGCTGGCCAAGCCGTTGCTGAACGGCGAGGACGGCGGGGCCAAGGCCGAGACTCAGGCTGCGGCCGCCTGGGTGCTGGATGTGGCCCTGCGTCTGCTGCATCCCATCATGCCGTTCCTGACCGAGGAGCTCTGGGCCCAGACCGCAGGGGAGGGAGCGCCCCGCGCCCATGCCGGCTTCCTGATGACCGCGCCTTGGCCGGACCTGGGCGACGACCTGATGGATGGCGCCGCCGAGGCGGAGATCGGGCTGATCATCGCCGCGGTCAGCGAGGGCCGCTCGGTTCGCGCCGAGCTGAACGTGCCCCCCGGCGCGCGTCCGGACCTGCTGGTGGTGGAGGCCAGTCCCGACCAGCGGCGGGTGCTCGAAGCCTCCGCCGCGGTGATCGGCCAGACCCTGCGCGTGGCCGCTGTGCGGCCGGTGGACCAGGCGCCGCACGGGGCCATCCCCTTCGTGGTGGCCGGCGCGACCCTGGCCCTGCCAGTGGCCGAGTTCATCGACCTGGAAGCCGAGCGCGGGCGTCTTTCCAAGGAGATCGCGGCGCTCGCCGCCGACATCGACCGCACGGCCAAGAAGCTCGGCAACGCCGACTTCGTCGCCCGTGCGCCGGAGGAGGTGGTGGAGGAGAATCGCGAGCGTCTGGCCGCCGCCGAGACCGCCAAGGCCAAGCTGGAGGGGGCGCTCCAGCGGCTCTCCGGCGTGGGGGCGAGCCGCTAGAACCGGGTGTGTTCCGCTGGGCCGAACAGACGTTTGCCTCCGGCTTCAGGTTATGCTTGTTCACCTGGGACGACGTCTGGCCGTGTCGAGCTGGACGCAAGCATTAGGAGAACGCTCATGACCGAGGCCGCTCTGCCTCCCGGCTGGCCCGCCATGTCCATCGCCGACGCCCATGCCCTGCTGACCTCGCCGGGCACGCCCTTCGAGACCGAAGAGGTGGACGTCCGCGGCGTGAAGCTGAAGACCTGGAAGAACTCTCCGCCGTCCCTGCGTTCGGTGGTGGAGGCCGGCCGGGCCCATGGGGAGCGGATCTTCCTGGTCTATGAGGATGAGCGCGTCTCCTTCGAGGCGTTCCACCGGGCGGTGGCGAACCTCGCCAAGGAATTTGCCGCCCAGGGCGTGCAGAAGGGCGACCGGGTCGCCATCGTCATGCGCAACCTGCCCGAATGGGTGGTGGCCTTCTATGCCGGCGCCAGCCTGGGCGCCATCGTCACCCCGCTGAACGCCTGGTGGACTGGCGCGGAGCTGGAATACGGCCTCACCGATTCGGGCACCAAGATCCTCGTGGTGGACGCCGAGCGCTATGAGCGCCTGGTGGAGCACCTGCCCAACTGCCCCGACCTCGTGCGGGTCTATGTGAGCCGCGAGAGCGAGGAGATCGCCCACCCGCAGGTGAGCAAGCTGGAAGACGTCATCGGCGGCGCCGACGCCTGGGCCAGCCTGCCCGATATCGCCCTGCCGGACGTGGAAATCCTGCCCGACGACGACGCCACCATCTTCTACACCTCGGGCACGACGGGTAAGCCCAAGGGCGCGCTGGGCACCAATCGCGGGGTCAATTCCAACATCCTGACCGCGGCCTGCGCCGGGGCCCGGCGGTTCCTGCGACGGGGCGAAATGCCGCCGGCGCCTGATCCCGATGGCCCTCAGCGCTCGTCCCTGATCTCCATCCCCTTCTTCCACGTCACAGGCTGCATGGCGGTGCTGAACCCCAGCCTGTTCGCCGGCGCCAAGCTGGTGATGATGTACAAGTGGGACGTGATCCGCGCCTTTGAGCTGATCGAGCGCGAGAAGATCCAGTCGGCGGGGGGCGTGCCCACCATCGCCTGGCAGCTGATCGAGCATCCGGCCCGCGCCAATTACGACCTGTCGTCCCTGGAGTCGGTGGCCTATGGCGGCGCCCCGTCCGCGCCGGAGCTGGTCCGGCGTCTGGCCGAGACCTTCCCCAAGTCGCAGCCCGGCCAGGGCTGGGGCATGACCGAGACCTGCGCCACGGTGACCAGCAACGGCGCAGAGGACTATACCAATCGTCCCGACAGCTGCGGGCCGGCCGCGCCCGTGGCCGAGCTCAAGATCATGGATCCTGCCGACGGCAAGACCGAACTGGCCGTGGGCCAGGTGGGCGAGCTGTGGGCCAAGGGGCCGATGGTGGTGAAGGGCTATTGGAACAAGCCCGAGGCCACCGCACAGACCTTCGTTGACGGCTGGGTGCGCACGGGCGACCTGGCCCGGCTGGACGAGGAAGGCTTCTGCTACATCATCGACCGGGCCAAGGACATGCTGATCCGGGGCGGCGAAAACATCTACTGCGTGGAGGTCGAGAACGTCCTTTATGACCATCCCGCGGTCATGGACGCCGCCATTGTGGGCGTGCCCCACAAGACGCTCGGCGAAGAGCCGGCGGCGGTGGTCACGCTGAAGCCTGGCGCCGAGGCCACCGAGCAGGAGCTGCGGGCCCACGTGGCCGAGCACCTGGCCGCCTTCAAGGTGCCGATCGCCGTGAAGTTCTGGCACGAGACCCTGCCGCGCAATCCCAACGGCAAGATCCTGAAGAACGAGCTCAAGAAGCTGTTCGAAGACAAGGCCGACGCCTGATCCATGGCCCGCGGGCGCATCGACCTGCTGCTGGTCGAGCGCGGGCTGTTCGAGAGCCGCGCCAAGGCCCGGGCCGCCATCGAGGCGGGCCGGGTCCTGGTGGACGGGGTGGTGGTCGATCGGCCGGCCGCCGCCGTGGCTGAAGACGCGGTCATTTCCGCCACGCCCGCCCATCCGTGGGTGGGGCGCGCTGCGCTCAAACTCGATCACGCGCTGGATTTGTGGCCCGTGACGGTGGAGGGCCGCCGGGTGCTGGACCTGGGCGCCTCCACCGGCGGCTTCACCGAAGTCGCCCTGGCGCGCGGCGCGCTTCAGGTTCTGGCCGTGGACGTCGGCCGAGGCCAGCTTCATCCCCGGCTTGCGGCGGACCCGCGGGTTGAGAGCCTGGAGGCCACCGACGCCCGCAGCCTGGAGGCCGCCCATCTGGAGGCGGTGGGGCTGATCGTCTGCGATGTGAGCTTCATTTCGCTCACCAAGGCCCTGCCGGTCCCCCTGGCCCTGGCTGCGGTCGGGACGGACCTGATCTGCTTGGTCAAGCCGCAGTTCGAGGCCGGACCTGGTCAGGTGGGGAAGGGCGGCGTGGTGAAGGACGCCCAGGTCCAGGCTCGCGCTCTGGCCGACATCGTGGCGTTTCTGGAGCAGAGCGGCTGGGCGCTCATGGGCCAGGCCGACAGCCCGATCGCCGGCGGCGACGGCAATCGGGAGTTTCTGGTCTGGGCGCAGAAAAGCCGCCCGCGGGAGGCGGGCGGCTGAAGTCGGTCGGCCGGATCGTCAGTCGACGACCTGATAACGGCCGGAGCTGTCGCGGCACACCCGCACGAAGCGCTTCTGGGTGGAGCCGTCGGGCATGTAGATCGGGCTCTCGGCGATGGAGCAGCCATCAGCGCTGGGTCGCTGGGCGATGGGATAGCTGCGGCCGTAGCGGTCATAGGCCTGACCGTAGTCGTAGGTCGCGCCATAGCCGTAACGGCCGGTGTCGTAGGACGAGCCGTAATAGCCGGAATTGGCCGGGTAGCTCGACCCGTAATAGCCGTGCTGCTGCGGGGCGCCATACTGCCCATAGGGCTGCCCGTACTGCGGGGTCGACGTGCGGCCGGGCGTGCAGGCCGCGCCATTATTGCCGATGGCCGCGCCGGCCGCCGCGCCCAGGGCGCCGCCCAGCAGGGCGCCTTCGGTCCGCACCCCGCGGGCCGCGGCGTTGGAGCCCACCATGGCGCCGACGGCTGCTCCCAGCAGGGCGCCGGTGGTGCTGCGGTTGGTCTGGTCGCGACGGCAGGGGTCGTAATAATAGCCCCCACGGCTGTCATAATAACCGCCGGTCTGGGCCGCGGCGAAGCTGGGGACGGCGGCGGCGCCGGCCAGGGTGGCCACGCCCGCGACCGCGGCGACCGCGCCCTTGGCGATTTTCGAACGGTTGGACATCTGGCTCTCCCTTCGAGCATTGGATGGACGCCCCGGCGTCCCTGTCGTTCACCGGTGTAGCCGCGCCAAGCTGAACGTCGCTTGAGTTCGGCGTTCATCTTCGTTCATCTCAATGAACGGCCGCCGCCGTGGCCTTGGGCGTAGAAATGTGAAATGGGGCGGGTCATGCGAAGTTCCCACCGCCATCGCCGGCCCGCTCGACCGGCCTCCGCCCCCGCCGGCCCCATGCCCACGGCCGAACTGCAGATCCTGTCGATGGGCGGGGAGGGGGACGGCGTGGCTCAGGGGCCGGTCTATGTGCCCTTCACCCTGCCGGGGGAGCGGGTCCTGGCGAAGGGCGCAGGCGAGCACCGCCGTCTGGTGGAGGTGATCCAGGCCAGCCCTGAGCGGGTTGCGCCCCCTTGCCCCCATTTCGGCGTCTGCGGGGGGTGCGTCGTCCAGCACTGGGCGAGCGAGCCCTATCTCGCCTGGAAGCGCGATCGGGTGGTTCAGACCCTGGCGCGTCAGCACATCGAAACCGATGTCCTGCCGATCATCGGCGCCCCGCCCTTCAGCCGCCGTCGTGTGGCTCTGCACGCCCGTCGGGGCGAACGGGGTCGGGCCAGGCTGGGCTTCAAGGTGCGCAGCGCCTGGGACCTGGCCCCCATCGACACCTGCATCATCGCTGATCCCAAGATCACCGCCGCCCTGCCGGCCCTTGAACGGTTGGCCGCGCCCTTGCTGGAGCACCCGAAATCCGCGCCGACCCTGCATGTCACCCTGGCCGATGAAGGGTTGGACATCGATGTCACCGGGGTGGAGCGCAAAAGCGGCGGACTGTCGGCCGATGCGCGCATGCGCCTGGCCGAGCACGCCGCCGAGGCCGGGCTGGCGCGGCTGACCCTGGATGGCGAGATCGCCTATATGGACCAGGACGCCCCCAGCGTGCGTCTGGACGGGGTGCGGGTGGTTCTGCCGCCGGGCGCCTTTCTCCAGGCCGCCCCGGTCGCCGAGCAGGTCATGACCCGATTTGTCGGGCAGGCTGCGGCCGGCGCCGAGCGGATCGCCGATCTCTTCTGTGGCGTGGGCACCTTCACCTTTGGTCTGGCCCGGATCGCGCCGGTCTATGCGGCCGATGGGGCTGCGCCGGCCATCGCCGCCCTGAACGCCGCCCTGGCGGGCGCGCCGGGGCTGAAGGGGGTGACCGCCGAGGCCCGCGACCTGGCGCGCCGGCCGCTGCTGGCCGAAGAGATGAAGAAGATCGATACGGTGGTCTTCGATCCGCCCCGGGCGGGCGCGGCTGAACAATCGGCGGAAATCGCCCGCTCAGGCGTCGCCCGCGCCATCGGGGTGTCGTGCAACCCGGCCACCTTCGCCCGCGACGCGCGGGTGCTGATCGAGGCGGGCTTCCGCCTGGAGCAGGTCCTGCCGGTCGACCAGTTCCTGTGGTCGGCCCATGTGGAACTGGTGGGCGTGTTCAGCCGGTAGCAAAAAGGTCGATCTGGTCGCCGGGTCGCGGCGGCGGGGAAAACTGGGAAAGGTCCAACTCTGGCCGAAACCCCTCAAGCCCGTAGCGTTTCCTGGCGGCGCGAAATCGCTGGCCGATGAGCTCGGCCACCGGACCGCGGCCCTTCATCCGCGTGCCGAACTCTGACTCATAGGCCTGGCCGCCGCGCATCTGGCGCACCAGCGACATGACGCGGGCGGCGCGATCGGGATGGTCCGTGGCCAGCCACTCTCCGAACAGGTCCTTGATCTCCAGCGGCAGGCGCAGGGCCACATAGCCGCAGCCCGCGGCGCCGGCCTGGGCGGCGCGCTCCAGCACCCGTTCCAGCTCGTGCTCGTTGAGGCCCGGGATCACCGGAGCGAACATCACCACCACCGGCACCCCGGCGCGGGCCAGACCCTCTACGGCGGCCAGACGACGCTCGGGGGTGGCCGCGCGGGGCTCCATGCTGCGGGCCAGTTTCCGGTCGAGGGTGGTGATGGAAATCGCCACCCGGGTCAGATTGCGGCCGGCCATCTCGGCCAGAATGTCGGCGTCGCGCAGGATCAGGGCCGACTTGGTGATGATGGTGAAGGGATGGCTGAAGCGCTGAAGGGTCTCCAGCACCTGACGCGTCACCTGCAGACGCCGCTCCACTGGCTGGTAGGGGTCTGTATCGCCGCCGATATGGATGACCTTGGGCGCATATCGCGGCGCTCGTAGTTCGGCCTCCAGCAGGCGCGCCGCGTCCGGCTTGAAGAACAGGCGGCTTTCGAAGTCGAGGCCGGGCGACAGGCCGAGATAGGCGTGGGCCGGCCTCGCATAACAGTAGATGCAGCCGTGCTCGCACCCGCGATAGGGATTGATCGAGCGGTCGAAGCCCACGTCGGGGCTGTTGTTCCTGGCGATCACTGTGCGCGCCCGATCGGGTTGGACGTCGGTGCGCAGGGGGCGAAGCGGCGGATCGTCCGCCGACCAGCCGTCGTCAAAGGCCTCGCGCTGCTGCGAATCGAAACGGCTGCTGGCGTTGGATCGCGCGCCGCGACCGCGAAGGGGCGGGAGGGGCTGGTTCACCGCGACATCTTAGGAGGGTGGAGAGAACGAAGCAAGAACACGCTTGACCTTGGCCGTCGCCTTGGGCTCATGCGCGCCATGATCTCTGTGCTCATCCCCGCCCGCGACGAGGCCGAGGCCCTGGCGGGCCTGCTCACCACCCTGGTGCCTGCAGCCGTAGACGGCCTGGTCCGCGACGTGGTGGTGGCCGACGAGGGCGCCTCGGGCGCGATTGCGGAGCTCTGCGAGGAAAGCGGCGCCACCCTGCTGCGCGGATCGATCGCCGCAGCAGCCGCGCGGGGCCGGGGGGACTGGCTGATGATCCTTTCCCCCCAGGCGCGCCTCCCCGTGGCCTGGCGGGAAGCCGTGGGCGAACATGTGATGCGGAGCACCGAGCCGGCCCTGCTGCTACCCCCGCCGGTGGGCCGCTGGCTGGCGGATCGTCGTCGCGACCGGAGCGCGGGTCTCCTGATCCGGGTGAGAGACTTCGGCGGCGCCCAGGGGGATATGTCGGAACTCAGGCGACGTTTCTCGCCGGGGGCGGTGCGGATCGGGTGAACCGGTTCCCGCTTATGGGAACGCGCTCTGGAGTCAGAACTTCATCCGTCCGTCGAAATCCAGCCGGGCGTCGATGATCCGGGCGCCTTGCGCCGCGGCGTCCAGCGTCTTGCAGGCCTCGCCGAAGTGGTCGCGATAGGCCCAATAGGCGGCGACCACCTTCTCCACATAGTTGCGGGTTTCCAGCGAGGGCAGGCACTCGATCACCAGCAGGCTGTCGGCCTGCTCGCCCACCATGGCCACCGTCTTCTGCAAGGTTCCCGGCCCGCCATTATAGGCCGCCACCACCTGGAGCAGGTCGTAGCCCACCCCGCGTTCCATCAACCAGGTGAGATAGTCCTGGCCCACGCGCAGGTTGAAGGCCGGATCGAACAGCGGGCTCATGTCCTGGCGCAGCTTGTCGTCGCCAGCCGCCCGGGCTGCGGCTTCGGGCATGAGCTGCATGAGCCCCACCGCGCCGGCCGGCGAGACGGCGGCGGGATTGAAGCGGCTTTCCTGATGGACGATGGCGTAGACCAGGGCCTTGTCCACGGTGAAGCCCCACTTGGGCTCCAGGGCCGGGGTCGGATAGGCGAAGGCGGCCCGCAGGCGTCCGCCCTGGGTGTCGGCCTGGGAGGTCAGGGGCGCGTTCAGGGCCAGCGCCAGGGTGGTCCAGCGGGACCGCTCGAAGGAGTCCTTGGCCAGGGTCAGACCGGCGCGAAGCTCCAGTCCGGATTCCAGCAGCAGCCCCACCTGGCTGAGCGCCACGGCCCGATGGGCCCGAGGCGTGGCCTTGATGAAGCGGGTGAGATCAATGCTGTCGCCCGAATTGGCGGCGGGCAGCACATAGGCTTGGCCGCCCGCCTGGCCGAAGCGGCGAGGCGGGCTGTCGGAGGCAAGGGCGAGCCTGCGCTCGGCGATCATGCCGTAAAAGGTGGCCGGGAACTGGGCGGCCAGACGCAGATGGGCGATGTCGCGGCCGTCGGGCGTCGCCTTGGAGGCCGCGCGCGAGGCCCAGAAGCCCCCAGCGGCGCGTAGCCAGTCGCCTTCGGCCTCGTCCCGCGACACGGCGGAAAAGAACCCCTCGGCGTCCTCGAACCGGCCCAGGCGATAGGCGGCCAGGCCAGCGATCCAGCGTTCGCCCGAAGCCGCCGCCAGGTCGAAGCCGCGCTGGACATCGCCGCCATAGAAGGCCTCCCGGGCGGCCCGTCCCTTGTCGGCGTTGGAGCGTCCGCCCACCTTCTGGGCGGCGCTTTCCACTCGGCCCCAGTCGAGCCCCGTCACCACCGGCGTGCGGGGCAGGGGCGCCTCGGCGGGTCTGCGGCGCACCGCCAGAGCATAGACGCGCTCGGCGTTGGGATGGTCGGCATAGGCGTCAAGCCAGCGGCTCAGCTCGCCATAGGACGAGATATGGGCCGTGGGATGCATGAGCTGGCGGAAGGCGACATGGCCGGCCAGGGAACGATCCTTGATCTCGGCCAGTTGCATCTGGGCTTCGATGAAGTCGCCGCGATCGACTGCGGCGAAGACGGCCTTGTAGCGGGCCACGTCCCAGGGGTTGATCACCTGAGGCGCTGCCAAGGCGCGACCGGCTGCGCCCATGAGCGCCGCCGCGCTGGCCGCCCCGAGGCCGAAGCGGAAGACCTGCCGTCGCGTCGAAGTCGTCATCCGACCTTCCATGGTCCGAGCGCGCCTGCGCGCGGCCCATGGCCCCCTCTCGATGCTGGCGTTCAGGTCTAGTGGGGCCGATCGGGCCGATCAAGCCTCTGCACCAGAGACACGAGATCGCTCCACGCTTTCTTCTTGGCTGCGGGCTGACGCAGCAGGAAGGCGGGATGAAGTGTCGGCATGGCGGGCAGTTCCAGCCCTCCGTCGGCCGAGCGCCATTCGAACCACCGACCGCGCAGGGCGAGAATCCCTTCGTCCTTCTGCAGCATGGACTTGGCCGAGGCCCCGCCCAGCAGAAGCAGCAGGCGGGGCTGAACCAGCTCGATCGCCCGCTCGACGAAGGGCGCGCAGACGGCCTGCTCGGCCGGGGTGGGGGTCCGGTTGCCCGGCGGGCGCCAGAAAACGGTGTTGGTGATGAACACCCGCTCCTGCAGACCTGCGGCGGCCACCATCTTGTCCAGCAGGCGCCCGGCGCGCCCGACGAAGGGCTGTCCGCGGGCGTCTTCCTCAGCCCCAGGCCCTTCGCCGACCACCATGACCGGGGCCGACGGCGCGCCGCGGCTGAACACGGCTTTGGTGGCGGCGCCTTCGAATTTCAACGGGCAACCCTCGAAGGCCTCGATGGCCGCGGCGAGCTCCTCCAGGGTCTTGGCCGCCGCCGCCAGGGCGCGCGCCTGGGCCAAGGCTTCCGGCGGGGCGGGGGCCCTGGCGTCTGGGACAGAGGCTGGGCGCGAAGGCGCAGTTGCGGGCCTGGCCGCCTGAGCCGGGCGGGGAATTGGAACGGCGCCGGCGGCGATCCGGTCGACCGCCTCGTCCAGATACATGGAATCGATTCCGGCCTCGGCCCAAAAGGCGAGCAGACTCTCGGCGACGGCCTGAGGCGGAGGATAGGCGTGGTCTGCCATGCCGGATGATCGAAAACCCTGAGATTCGCGGGCTTTGTCCTTGACCGCGCACGCCTCACCTTCCGATAAGACGCGCAAAGGATCAACGCCTGCGGCGAGGGTGAGGGGCCCCGACCGCCGGCCAACAGGAGCGTGAGGGGCTATGAGCGAAGACGTCGAACGGGAGTCGATGGAGTACGACGTCGTCATCGTGGGCGCGGGGCCGGCCGGTCTCGCCGCTTCGATCCGCCTCAAGCAGCTGGCCGCGGAGGCCGGGACCGAGATCAGCGTCGCGGTGCTCGAAAAGGGCTCCGAGGTGGGCGCCCACATCCTGTCGGGCGCGGTCATCGACCCCATCGCCATCAATGAGCTGATCCCCGACTGGAAGGCCCAGGGCGCGCCCCTGGAGACCGCCGTCACCAAGGACAAGTTCATCTATCTGGGACCTCAGGGCGAGCTCGACATCACCTGGCTGCCCATGCCGAAGTTCATGATGAACCACGGCAACTATATCGCCTCCCTGGCCAATGTGTGCCGCTGGCTCGGCCAGCAGGCTGAGGCGCTGGGGGTCGAGATCTATCCCGGCATGGCGGCCTCCGAAGTGCTCTATGACGAGGCCGGCGCCGTGAAGGGCGTCGTGGCCGGCGTGTTCGGCATCGACAAGGACGGCGAGAAGACCGCCGACTACCAGCCGGGCGTCGCCCTGCTGGCCAAGTACACCTTCATCGGCGAAGGGGTGCGCGGTTCGCTCGCCAAGCAACTGATCGCCCGCTACGGCCTGTCGGAAGGCAAGGAGCCGCAAAAATTCGGCATCGGCCTGAAGGAGCTGTGGCAGGTTCCGGACAAGAACTTCCAGCCGGGCCTGGTGCAGCACACCCTGGGTTGGCCGCTGGACGACAAGACCGGCGGCGGCAGCTTCATGTACCACTTCGGGGACAACTACGTGGCCATCGGCTTCGTGGTTCACCTGAACTACAAGAACCCCTGGCTGTCGCCCTTCGACGAGTTCCAGCGCTTCAAGCAGCACGAGACGGTTCGCCATCACCTGGAAGGCGGCAAGCGCATCGCCTATGGCGCGCGGGCCATCACCGAGGGCGGCTATCAGTCGGTGCCCAAGCTTTACTTCCCGGGCGGCGCCCTGATCGGATGCTCGGCGGGCTTCGTGAACGTGCCCCGCATCAAGGGCAGCCACAACGCCATGAAGACCGGCATGCTGGCCGCCGAGGCCGCCTTCGCCGCCATCCAGGGCGGCCGTCAGGGCGACGAACTGGCCGAGTACGAGAACGCCTACCAGAACTCCTGGGTGGCCAAGGAGCTGAAGCTGGTCCGCAACGCCAAGCCTCTCCTGGCCCGTTTCGGCACCGCGCTCGGCATGATGCTCGGCGGGCTGGACATGACCATCACCAACATGACCCGCGGCTGGTCGCCCTTCGGCACGCTGAAGCACGGCAAGACCGACGCGGCGTCCACGGGCCTGGCCAAGGATTACGAGCCCATCGTCTATCCCAAGCCGGACAACGAGATCAGCTTCGACAAGCTGTCGTCGGTCTTCCTGTCGGCGACCAATCACGACGAGAACCAGCCCGCCCACCTGAAGCTGAAGGACCCCTCGGTTCCCATCGGGGTCAATTTGCCCAAGTACGGCGAGCCCGCGCGCCTCTACTGCCCTGCCGGGGTCTATGAGGTGCTGTATGACGATAAGGGCGAGAACCCGAAGTTCCAGATCAACTTCCAGAACTGCGTCCACTGCAAGACCTGCGACATCAAGGATCCGTCGCAGAACATCAACTGGACGACGCCCCAGGGCGGCGACGGGCCCAACTATCCCAATATGTAGGCGGGCGGCGTGCTGACGGCGCTTGCGGGGGCGCGTGGAAAGGACGAGTCTGGTTTCATGCCGTTGAAGCTTTCCTTCCTTGCGATCCCCGCCCTCCTGCTCGCGGGTTGCGCCACGCCGCAGTATGGGGGGGAACCCCTGGGCGCGCGCTCGCCCTATGGCCTGTTTCTGGCGGGCCGAGCTGCGCTCAATGCCGGCGAGAGCCGCGAGGCCGCGAGCTATTTCGACCGGGCCACGGCTTCCTCTGGGGCGGGGCCTGGTCTGCTCACCGAGCGGGCCTTTACGGCTGCGGTGCTCAGCGGCGACATCCCGCGGGCCGCGCAGATGGCCGTCTTCGACGACACGGCCTCGGAGGCCTCCAAGCGGTTGGCCAAGCTGGTGGTGGCCGTGGAGGCGATCGCCAGCGGCCAGGGGGCCGAGGCCTATCGCACGCTGACGGCTGACGAGATCGGCTTCCCCCACCGCACGGCGGCCGCCCTGCTGACCCCCTGGGCGGCGGCCCAGGCCGGCGACATGCAGGCCGCCATCCGCCGGCCCGATGTGCCCGGGGACCGGCTCGTGGAGTTCTTCGGCCTGCTGAGCCAGGCCTATCAGTTTGAGCGGGCCAAGCGGTTCGACGAGGCCGAGACCGACTTCAAGGCGCTGACCGAGGGGACGGACGCCGCCCCGCTGCTGGTGCTGGCCCATGGCGAATTCCTGGAGCGGCGGGGTCGTCGCGACGAGGCGGTGGAGCTTTACCAGCGCAGTCTCGCCGCCTTTCCCCGGGAGCCGGCTCTGACGGCGGCGCTGGAGCGCGCTGAGCGGCGACGTCCGGCGCCCCCCATGCCGACCATCCGCCAGGGCGCGGCCCAGGCCATGCTCACGCCTGCCGCCGCCATGCTGGCGGCGCGTCAGAACCAGTTCGCCCTGGCCTATGTCCGGATGGCCCTGCGCCTCGATCCGGACCGAATGGACGCCTGGCTGATGGTGGGCGACCTCATGGCTTCGGCGGGCGACCTGGAATCGGCGCGGGCGGCCTACGGACGCGTGACGGCTTCGGCCCCGGAATACGCCGCCGCCCAGGCCAAGCTCGCCTGGAGCTATCAGACCGAAGGCGATGTTGAGCGCGCCCTGGCCATCGCCGAGGCCAACGCCGTCGGCGGGGACCCTGCGGCCCTGCTCACCCTGGCCGACCTCATGCGCACGAATGAGCGCTATGCCGAGGCCATTCCGCCCCTGGACCGGCTGATCGCCGAGAGCGCCGAGCCCGACTGGCGCTTGCTGTTCGCCCGTGGCGCGGCCTATGAACGCCTGGGCGACTGGCCCAAGGCCGAGGCCGACCTGCAGGCGGCCCTGGACCTGAAGCCCGATGAGGCGGAGATCCTGAACTACCTGGCCTATGGCTGGATCGACCGGGGCGAGCGCCTGGATGAGGCCATGGCCATGGTTGAGCTGGCGGTGGCCGCCAATCCCCGCTCTGGCGCCATGATCGACAGCCTGGGCTGGGGCTATTACCGCCTGGGACAGTACGACAAGGCGGTGGAGACCCTGGAACGGGCGGTGGAGCTCGAGGCCGGCGATCCGGAGATCAACAACCATCTGGGCGACGCCTACTGGCAGGTGGGACGTCGGGACGAGGCGGTGTTCCAGTGGCGCCGGGTTCTGACCCTGGAGCCGGACAAGACCATTGAGGCCGACGCCAGGGCCAAGCTCGCCTCGGGCGCGGGGCCGGGTCCCGCCCGCGCCGTGGCGGCGACGGACGCCCCTAAGCCCCGGCCCTGAGGCGGCGATGACGGCCCTGGAGGCGCTTGCGCCGGCGAAGGTCAATCTGTTCCTGCACGTGGGCGCGCCGGACGCCCAGGCCTACCACCCCCTTTGCACACTCATGGTCTTCGCCGACCTGGGCGACAGGGTGCGTCTGTCGCCGTCCGACGCCCCGGCCTTCCACGTCACAGGCCCCTATGCCGCGGCCCTGGTGGGGGAGGGCGACAATCTCGTCCTGCGGGCCATGCGCGCCCTGCTGCAGGCGTTGCGCGGCCCGCGATCGGCGATGAGCCTGGTGCTGGACAAGGCCTTGCCGGTGGCCGCCGGCCTCGGCGGAGGCTCCAGCGACGCCGGGGCGGCGCTGCGGCTGCTCCGGCAGGTCTGGGCGCCGGACATGGCCGACGACCGGCTGCAGGCCCTTGCCGCCAGCCTGGGCGCCGACGGGGCGGCCTGCCTGTGGGGCGCGCCGGTGCTGGCGGAGGGGCGGGGAGAGGTTCTGACCCCGGCGCCCGTCCTGCCGGCCATTCCGGCGGTGCTGGTCAATCCGGGCGTCGAGGCCTCCACCCGCGCCGTCTATGGGGAATTCGACCGGCTGGGGCGTTTCGGCGATGTGGCGTCGCCCGCCTTGCCCGACGCATTCGAAAGCGTCGAGGAGGTCGCAGCCTGGCTCAGCCTTCAGCGCAACGATCTGGAACCCGCCGCCATCGCCCTGGCGCCCGAGATCGGACAGGTCCTGGCGGCGCTGTCTGAGGAGCCGGAAGTCCTGGTGGCGCGTATGTCCGGCTCGGGCGCGACCTGCTTCGCCATCTGCGCCGGTGATCTGGAGGCCGAGCAGCTGGCCGCCCGGCTCGCCGAGCTGAGGCCCGACTGGTGGGTCCAGCGTTGCCGCCTGGGCGGACCCTGGCCAGACGCCTGACTCCGGCGCGAACCCAGGTTTTCAGCCCGTCGGCGCGCGCTCAGCGGCCGCCTGGCCGGCGCCCGGCGTGACTTGGCCGCACCCCCAACGCAAAACGGGGGCCCCGAAGGACCCCCGTTCCACACATCACAGGTGCTGGTCGTGTCAGTGCAGGGCTTCGCCGTGCTGCGACATGTCCAGACCCTCGACCTCTTCTTCCTCGGAAACCCGCAGCCCGGTGGTGAACTTGCAGATCATGAGGATCACGAAGGAGGCCACGGCCGACCAGACCACCGTGCCCAGGACGCCGATGAACTGGGTCACCGGGCTGGCGGCGGCGGCGACTTCCTCGCCGGCGATCACCGCATCGGCGAGCACGCCGGTGAGGACCGCGCCGACGATGCCGGCGATGCCGTGCACGCCGAAGACGTCCAGGCTGTCATCGTACTTGAGCAGCTTCTTGAGCCACACCGCGCCGATATAGGCCGCAGCGCCGCCCACCAGGCCGATGATCAGCGCGCCCTGCGGGCTGACGAAGCCGGCGGCCGGGGTGATGGCCACGAGGCCGGCGATGGCGCCCGAGGCCAGACCCAGCATGCCGGGCTTCTTGCGCTCGACCCACTCGATGACCATCCAGGAGAGCACCGCGCCAGCGGTGGCGACCTGGGTGTTCAGCATGGCCACGGTGGCCAGGCCGTTAGCGGCCAGCGCCGAGCCGGCGTTGAAGCCGAACCAGCCAACCCACAGCATCGAGGCGCCGATCATGGTCAGGACCAGGTTGTGCGGCGCCATGTTGTCGGTGCCGTAGCCCTTGCGCTTGCCGAGCACGATGGCGCAGACGAGACCGGCCACACCGGCGTTGATGTGCACCACGGTGCCGCCGGCGAAGTCGAGCACGCCTTCCTCGCTCAGGAAGCCGCCGCCCCACACCCAGTGACAGACCGGGGCATAGACCAGCAGGGCCCAGAGGACCGAGAACAGCAGCATGGCCGAGAACTTCATCCGCTCGGCGAAGGCGCCGGTGATGAGGGCCGGGGTGATGATGAAGAAGGTCATCTGGAAGACGACGAACAGGTATTCCGGGATGGAGCCTGACACGCCGTCATAGGCCACGCCGCTCAGGAAGGCGTTGCCCAGCCCGCCCACGAAGGGGTTCAGGGCGGCGTTGCCGTTCTCCGAGAAGGCCAGTGAATAGCCGACCACCATCCAGAGCACGCTCATCACTGCGGTGATGGCGAAGGACTGGGCGACGGTGGAGATCACGTTCTTCTTGCGGACCATGCCGCCGTAGAAGAGGGCCAGGCCCGGGATGGTCATCATCAGCACGAGCGCCGTGGAGGTGAGCATCCAGGCGGTGTCGCCGCTGTCGACCGTGGCGACCTCTTCCTCGACAACCTCTTCAACCACCGCTTCTTCGGTGACGACTTCCTCGGTGGGCGCAGCCTCGGCGATGGGCGCGGCGGCCTCAGCCGGAGGCGGCGCTTCCTGCGCCCAGGCCGAGGCGGCCGGCGCTCCCAACAGGGCGGCGGCGAGCATCAGCCCCGCCAGCCGGTTCAGTTTAATTGGCATCATCTCGCTTATCCCCTTGTCCCGTTCTGTTGCGCCCTCAGAGGGCGGCGGCCCCGGTTTCGCCGGTGCGGATCCGCACCGCCTCTTCGACATTGACCACGAAGATCTTGCCGTCGCCGATCTTGCCGGTGGCCGCGGCGGCCTTGATGGCCTCCACCGCCTTGGCGGCGGCGGCGTCATCGACCACGGCCTCCAGCTTCACCTTGGGCACGAAGTTCACCTGGTACTCCGCGCCGCGGTAGATCTCGGTCTGGCCCTTCTGGCGGCCATAGCCTTTCACTTCCGAGACCGTCAGGCCTTCAACGCCGGCGCCGACGAGCGCTTCGCGCACATCGTCCAGCTTGAAGGGTTTGACGATCGCCATGATCAGTTTCATCCGCTCGCTCTCGCACAGGCTTGTCGCCGCGCGTCCCCTTGTTGGTTCGAGCCGTCACCGAGCCCCATGGCCCCATTCCGACGGTGTCGGTCGACGGCGATAGTGACGCTATCGACCCCGGGG
>NZ_DAIMHV010000020.1:0-28993 GCF_036723115.1 Phenylobacterium sp.
GGACGGCTCTCCACCGGCGTGGTCGGGCGCATTTCCGGCGCCGGACGGGCCTGGGGCTCTTCCGGCGGGGGCACGAAGTTGGGCTGGGCGGGCGCAGGCTCGCCCAGTTCGGACTGATAGATCTGCAGGCCCGTGGCCGGATCCACCGGCTGGGCGTCCGCCGCCGGCTGGCCCTTCATCTCGCCCACGGGCGCGCCCACCACCGGCGGCGCCTCGCCGGACTCCTGGGCGCCGGAGCGATAGATGAGCACGATGGCCACCACCAGCACCACCAGGACCACGGCGCTGATGACCAGCATCAGGGGCGCCGGGCGCGAGCCCCGCACGGGTTGGCGCGCGTCAAAGGACAGGGGCGCGTCGGAATGGGGCGTATAGGCGCCGCGATCATGGTCGGACATCGCGCAGGCTCCGCGGGATGGAAATGGGTCGGCGCGCGCCGAATCAGGCGCGCCAGGAGGCAAGTCTAGCCGAGGCGGGGCCCGTGCGCGGCCCGCCTTTGGCTCAGGCCCAACTCTCCAGGTGGAAAAGTCGCCGGTGCTCCTCGATGGCGTATCTGTCGGTCATGCCGGCGATATAGTCGCAGACCACCCGGGCGCGGCCGGCTTCGTCGCGGTCACGGGACTGGGCGTACCACTCGCCGGGCAGGACGTCGGGCTCCTGCATGAAGAGCGCGAACATCTCGGCCAGAATACGACGAGCCTGGCTGCGGGTGCGGTTGACCCGCCAGTGGCGGTACATTCGCTCCATCAGGAAGGCGCGCAGCTGGGACAGGTCCTCCACCATGTCGTGGGAGAAGGCCACCAGGGGGCCGCCCATGGCGCGGACATCCTCAGGGTGCTTCAGGCCGTGGCCCTCGGCCCGGCGGGCGGTCTCGGCCAGGACGTCCTCCACCATGGCCCCGATCATCCGGCGCACCGCCTCCAGCCGGATGATGCCCGGGTCAAGGTCCGGATAATCGGCATAGGTGCGATGCAGGATGGGGCCGATGAGCGGCACGTCCAGCAGTTCCTTCAGATGAAACAGCCCGGCCTGGACCCCGTCGTCCACGTCGTGATTGTTGTAGGCGATGTCGTCGGCGAGCGCCGCCACCTGCGCCTCCGCCGACGCCCAGGTGGACAGGCGCAGGTCATATTCGGCGTCGAACTCGGCGATGGCCCGCCAGGAGGGGCGATCGAGCTTTCCGCTCACCGGGCCGTTGTGCTTGATCACCCCTTCCAGGGTCTCCCAGGTCAGGTTCAGCCCATCGAACTGGGGGTAGCGGCGCTCCAGCTTGGTGACCACGCGGAAGGTCTGGACGTTGTGATCAAAGCCGCCGAACTCGGCCATGAGGATCTGCAGCTCGTCCTCGCCCGCATGGCCGAAGGGCGGGTGGCCCAGGTCATGGGCCAGCGCCACGGTCTCGGCCAGGTCGGCGTCCAGCCCGATGGCCGCGGCGACCGACCGGGCGATCTGGGCGACCTCCAGCGAATGGGTCAGCCGGGTCCGGAAGTGGTCGCCCTCATGGGCGACGAAGACCTGGGTCTTCTCCTTCAGGCGCCGGAAGGCGGTGGCGTGAATGATCCGGTCGCGGTCGCGGGCGAAGGGCGTGCGGGTGCGGCTGTCGGGCTCCAGAACCTTGCGGCCGCGGGACGAGCCGGGGTCTTCCGCATAGGCGACGCGGGGGGGAAGGAAAGAGGCCATCGAACCCTTCTTCACAAACGGCCCTTGGAGCAGGCCGCATCCGGCCACATATAGTCGAGGCGCACCCTTCCTGTAACAGCCGCCGCCATGACCGCCGTCGATCTGACCCTTTCCGCAACCGCCGCCCAGCGTCTGAAGGCCATCAGCCAGGCCGAGGGCCGACCTGTCATGCTGCGCGTGGCCGTGGAAGGGGGCGGCTGTTCGGGCTTCCAGTACCAGCTCGACCTGGTGGACGCCCCTGAGCCGGACGACCTGCGCATCGAGCGGGACGGCGCGGTGGCCCTGGTGGACGAGATTTCGCTCGTCCTGCTCAAGGGCTCCGAGATCGACTTCGTCGACGAACTGGTGGGCGCGGAGTTCAAGATCCGCAACCCCAACGCCAAGTCCAGCTGCGGCTGCGGCGTGAGCTTCTCCATCTGAGATCGCCATCCCGCGCCGTCGGCCTGGGAATTCACGGCGCTGCGGCCTATCCATGGCCGACACCCGCCGCCGGAGACCGCGATGAAGCTCGCCACCTGGAACGTCAATTCCGTCAACGCCCGCCTGGAGACGGTGGTCCGGTGGTTCGAGCTGGCCCAGCCGGACGTCGCCTGTCTGCAGGAAATCAAGTGCGTCGATGAGAAGTTTCCCGCCGAAGTCTTTGAAAGGCTTGGGTATAATGTCTGCGTCCACGGTCAGAAGACCTATAATGGCGTCGCTATCCTGTCCAAGTCGCCCCTGGAGGATGTCCGGCGCGGCCTGCCCGGAGACGAGACCGACGACCAGGCCCGCTATCTGGAGGCCGTAGTGTCAGGGCCTTCGCCGGTGCGCGTGGCCTCCATCTACCTGCCCAACGGCAATCCGGTCGCCTCGGAGAAGTTCGCCTACAAGCTGGACTGGATGGCGCGCCTGCATCGCCACGCCCAGGATCTGCTGAGGTTCGAAGAGCCCCTGGCCCTCATGGGCGACTACAATGTCATTCCAGAACCCCGTGACGCGGAGAACCCGGACAAGTGGCTGGATGACGCCCTGTTCCAGCCCCGCACCCGGGAGGCTTTTCGGGCGCTTAAATGGCTAGGTCTGACTGAGGCCTATCTCCAGGCCGACGGCGCGCCCGGCGCCTACACCTTCTGGGACTATCAGGCCGGCGCCTGGCAGCGGAACCACGGCATCCGCATCGACCACGCCCTGCTCTCGCCCCAGGCCGCCGACCGGCTGAAGGGCTGCGAAATTCATCGTGACGTGCGCGCCTGGGACAAGCCCTCTGACCATGTCCCCCTGGTGATCGACCTCGATCTCTGAACGCCTTCTCGCCAATGGCCAAGCCCGTTAGCCTGCGGCCTCATGGACGAGACGGTGCGGCTGATTCTCTGGCTGGCCCTGGCGGGCACGGCGGTGACCTTCGCCGGGAGCGCCGCCATATGGTTCATGGACGAAGACCGGCGCATCCGCCGCGCCTTTCGTCATGTGATGAAGGCCCAGTCCGACGCGGTGATCAACGCCCACGGCCGCGGGGTGGGCTTCAATTTCTCGCGCAACCTCGCCGCGGTGGCCTGGGACCAGGGCGCCTGGTGCCTCGTCTATCGGATCGACGAACTGGTGGGCGCCGAACTCATCATCGAGGGCGACGTTCGCGCCCGGGTCTATCGCGGGGAGGCCCGCCGGCCCCTGGAACAGCGGGGCTCGGCCAACGGTCAGGTGATCCTGCGCTTCATCTTCGACGACGCCCGCTATCCGGACTTCGAACTCGTGCTGTGGGCTCCAGGCGACGAAGCCAGGCGGAACGGCCCCTCCCCCGCCCAGGCGATTCAGGACGGCAACCGGTGGATCACCCGGATGGAGGCTATCCTGCGCCGCGCCGCGCCCGTTCAACGGCCCTCGCCTGCCCCGCCCAGCCAGCCTCAGGTCCGAGCGGCGCCGCCGCCTGAGCCGAAGTTCGAGGCCCCGCAGGCCGAACCCTCGGACCCGCTGGACGAATCTCCGCCCTGGGATGAGGCGCCTGTTCGCAAACCGGCCCGACAGGCTCAGCGGGAGCCCAGGACTCGCGACCTCTTCGACGACGAAGACGAAGCTTTATCTTGACGCTGTAAATTGATGCGGGGATGGTGTCTCCAGCCTTTCGGGGGAAACGCCATGGTCTCGCTGTTCGCCGCCGCCGCGGCCTTCATTGTGCTCCACCTGCTGGTGTCCGGGACCGTCGTCCGGGACGGACTGGTCCGGCGGCTCGGCGAAGGCCCGTATATGGGTCTGTTCTCCCTGGCCTCGGCCGCCCTGCTCACCTGGATGGGTTTCGCCTATGGGGCGGCTCGTGGCGACGAGGCCAATCTGGCCTTCTGGGGCGTGACCGCAGGGGGCCGTCACCTTCAGTACGTGCTCCAGCTGGTGGCGGTGATCTTCGTGGTCATCGGCCTGACCACGCCCAACCCCACCAGCGTGAAGCAGGAGCAGATTCTGCAGCGGCCCGATGCGGTGAAGGGAATGCTGCGCATCACCCGCCACCCCTTCCTCTGGGGCGTCAGCCTGTGGGCCGCAGGCCATCTGATCGTCAATGGCGACGTGGCGAGCTTCCTGCTTTTCGGCTCCCTGCTGGTCCTGGCGCTTGCCGGAACAGTCAGCATCGACGCCAAGCGCCGCCGGGTCCTGGGGGACGCCTGGGCGCCGTTCGCCGCCCAGACCTCCAATCTTCCCTTCGCCGCCATCCTGTCCGGCCGCCAGAAGCTGCGCCTGGGGGAGATCGGCTTGCTTCGTCCCCTGGCCAGCGTGGTCGCCTATGGCGCCCTCCTCGTCCTGCACCCCTATGTGGCCGGCGTGCCCGCCCTGGCTTGAACTTGGTCCCCACCAGGGCCAGTGTCTCGGCGCCTGGCATGGGAGTAAGCTTGATGAAACTCGTGGTCGCATTTTCGGTCGCAGCGCTCGGCCTCGCCGGTGGAACGGCCCAGGCCCAGACCCTGCGGCTGACCCAGCCGGCCGATCTGAACGGCGACGGCGTGGTCACCGACGCCGAACGGGCGGAGTATGCGGCGTCCAAGACCGACGCCACGCCCTGGGACCAGCCGAGTGCGGTCAATGTCGCCGCCCCCAGGGGCGCGGGCGGCCCGTCGGTCACCTTCAACGAAGGGCCGAGCGACTATACGAGCCAGCCCCGCCTCGAAAACCGCGCCGTGCAGGCCAGCGGGTTTGAAGAGTACATCAACGCCGAAGCCGACAAGGGCCGTCGCCGCTAGAGCCGATGCGATCAGACGGAACCGTCTGATCGTTGAATCAGGCTCTGAATTCAGAGGCTTGAGCGCGTTTCGTTCCGATAACCGGTTCCCACTTATCGGAACGCGCTCGAGAGGACGGCCTCAAAGCGCCGCCTTGATCTGGCCGACCATGTCGGGATCGGCGGGTTCGGTGCGCGGACCGAAGGCGGCGATCAGACGGCCGTCGCGCCCCACCAGCAGCTTGTGGAAGTTCCACACCGGCTCGGCGGCCTCGCCCAGTTCGGCCCGAGCCCACTGATAAAAAGGATGGGCGCCCTCGCCCTTCACGTCCGTCTTGGCGGTCATGGGGAAGTCCACGCCGAAGGTGGTGGCGCAGAACGCCGCGATCTCCGATTCCGTCCCCGGCTCCTGGCCCATGAACTGGTTGCAGGGCACGCCCAGCACCACCAGCCCCTGGTCGCGATAGTCTGAATAGAGCTTCTCCAGGCCCTCATACTGGGGGGTGAGGCCGCACTTCGAAGCGGTGTTGACCACAAGAACCACCTTGTCCTTGAAGGTGGTCAGGGGCAGCTCGCCCCCGTCGATGGACTGGAAGGCGAAGTCATAAGCGTCGGCCACGGGCGTCTCCTGCTGATTTGTCGCACAGGTTAGGCGGCCGCGGTCGCGCCGCAAGGGTCTGCGCGCCCGGCCTCGCTCCGGCTAACCCTGGGCGAAGACGCTGGGAATGAGCAGAAATCCCGCCAGCACCAGAAGCAGGGCCGGCCAGCGCCAGAGTCCCATGCCGCGCCAGCTGGCGGCCAAAACGCTTCCCCAGCCCTTGGGCCGCCGCTCGGCCCGCAGGAGGCGAAGGGCGTAGATGGCGACGCCCGAGACCGACAATCCGGTCAAGGCGAGGCCGAAGACGAACCAGATCAGCTTGGTGGCCAATCCCCCGAACGTGCCGAAATGCAAGGGGTCGGCCGCCTCTGAGATTCGCTGGTGCAGGGTCAGGGCGCGCCCGTCGGCGACCAGTTCCACCGCGCCGGTGTCGACGCCTGTCCAGACAGCGTTGGCGCGGTCGCGCACCAGCATGGCGGCGTCCTGTCCCTGGAAGACGAAGGCCCCCGACTTCTCTGTAGGAAACATGATCCGTCGGATCCGCAGGTCAGGAGCAGCCGCTCTTGCGGCCTGAAGGCTCCGCCCCAGCGCCGCGGCCTGGGCCGGCGCGGACAGCTCGGACGGGGCGATTTTCGCCGAGGGATGAGACGGCGCGGAGAAGGCCAGCTCCTCGGCCATGTACCAGAGGCCGGTGACGATCATCAGGGCGACGAACCACAGGCTCCAGACCCCCGCAAGGCGATGGAAATCGCCCGTGGCGGTTCTCAGATCATTGAACCGCACCGGCCGAAGGAAGCCCCGCCACCATTTCTTGTAGACCACGAAGGCGGTCACCAGGCTCACGGCCAGCAACAGCGACAGCGAGGTGACGATGGGCACGCCGATGGGGATCGGCATCATCAGGTGCCGGTGCATGTTGCGCAGGATGCGCTGGGCGCCGACCCAGTGTCCGCGCCCCTGGAACTCCCCCGTGGTCGGGTGAAGATAGACGAATGAGAGGCCGCCCTCGGGCGACTCCACGATGGCGGCCGCGGCGAACCAGGGATCGGTCGGACCCTCCAAGCTGAGCACGCGGCCTTCTCCAGCCTGGGCGACGGCTGTCGCCGCTATGGCCGGCCAGTTCGCCTCCGCCGCCACCGTGGCGGGATTCACCCTCATGGCCGGCCGCATGAGCCAGTCCAGTTCGTGACTGAGGGTGGCGAGGGTCCCGGTAAGCAGGATGAAGCTGAGGAGGATCGAGAACTTCAGCCCCGCCCACTGATGCACCTCCCACCAAAGGCGAGAGGCCTTCTTGCCCCGACGCGGCTGGACCAGGGCTCGCCCCTCGCCGTCCAGGGCTACCATCGCCGCGAGAGCTCGACGAAGACCGAGCGCGGTTCGCCGGGGAAATGGCCCGTCCGGTCGGTGAAGCCCGAGGCGGCGTAGACCTCGTCGGTCAGGTTGTCGATGCGCAGCAGGGCGCGCCAGGGTCCGGTCGTATAGATGATGGAGGCGTCCAGGACGAAGTAGGGTCGGACCTTCTGGTTCGACAGCGAACGCCGGACATCGACATAGTCGCCCCCTAGGGCGACGGCCAGGCCGAGAGCCGGGAACTGATAGCGGGTCCAGAAGCCCGCCGTATGTTCTGGCGCGTTGGCGAACCGGTCGCCCACGCTGTTGGTGAGCGCGGTGCGGCCATTGTCGGCCGTGATCCTGGTGTCGTTATAGGCATAGGACCCGGTCACCACCCAGTGGGGGGTCACGTCGGCGGTCAGGTCGAGCTCCAGGCCCTTGCTGGTGATCTCACCGAAGGCGACCAGATCATTGACGCCGTCATTGTCCACGTCCCCGCGCGGATCGGCCTGGAGGATGTTGGTGCGGGTGATGTGATAAAGGCTCGCCGAGCCCTGGACCCGGCCGCCCATGAGTTCGGCCTTCAGCCCGCCCTCATACATCTCCCCTTCCGTGGGCTCGAACGGACCGCCCGCCAGAGGCGTCTGGCTGGCCACCCCTTGAGGCTCGAAGCTCTGGGACCATTGGCCGTAAAGCGAAACGTCCGGGCGCAGGCGGTAAACCAGACCCGCCCGCCAGGTCAGGGCGTCATCCTCGAACCTGGTGACGCCGGAAACGTCCTTGAAGCTGTCATAACGGGCGCCCACCGTGCCGATCAGCGGCCCGACCGTGCCCTCATAGAGAAGATAGCCCCCCGCACGCTCGGACTCGGTGAGGGTGCGGGCGAAGGCCGGAAGGATGTAAGCGCTGACGGGGGTCAGCCCATAGACCGGGCGCGACAGGCTGAGCGGCGCCGGGGCCGTTGCGGTGACGACGGCGCCCCCGTTCAGGCTGCGGCTCTTGAAGTCGAGCTCGCTGGAGAAGGCGTCGGCCCCGGCCAGGAGACGGCTGTCGATCACGGCGAGGTCGAACGACCAGATCAGGTTGCCTCCGAACGACCAGTTCGACAGGTCGCGGATCTGGTCTCGGTACTGCCGGCGTGTGGTGTCGGCTCTGCTGTCTCCGTTGGTGTCCAGCAGGCCGAAGGGCTCGTGGTACTTCTGGGTCTCCAGACCTTCGCTGTAGCGCGCGGCGAGGTTGAGAGTCAGGGCGTCGGAGGCCTGGGCCGTCCAGCTGGCCTGAAGCACATTGGCCTCGAGACGCAGGAAGTCTCCGGGTTCATTGTGATTCCAGCGCCGGTCGGCGAGGAAGTGGCCGAGGTTGTCGGTCGGGATGCCGCGCAGGCGGTTGCCGGGCAGGTTCTGATCATAATGGGTGGCCTGCAGGGTCAACTCGCCCAGGGGCAGGTCCAGCTTCAGCCCCCCGTCCACGATCAGGATTTCCGAGCGCGCCCCCACCCGGGGGGTGTTGCGCTCCTCGTAGAAGGCGCCCAAGCGGCCGGCCAGCCCGTCCAGCGGCAGGGGGCCTGTCACTTCGGCCGAGGCGCCATAACGCGCTTCGGTCCCGACGACGCCGGCCACCCTGGCGGCGAAGACGTCCTCCGGCTTCTTGGTGACATAGTTGAACAGGCCGCCCGGCGCGCCGGGGCCGTAGAGCATGCCCGCCGGCCCCTTCAGGAACTCCACGCGCTCCACATTGAAGAGCTGCGGCACCGAGAATCCCGCATAGGGGTCGCCGCGAAGGCCGTCGAAGAAGATTTCTTCCTGCCTGAAGCCCCGCGCCGTCACCCCGGCGTAGGAAAAGAGGCTGACGCCTGAGATGCTGCGGTACAGATCCTGGGCGTCTCGCGCCCCCTGGTCAGAGATCAGCTCGGCATTGATGACCTGAACGGTCTGGCTGGAGGCGAGCGGCGCAGTGGGCAGGCGGACGGCCTGGACCTCCTGCGTGCGATAAAGCTGTTGCGCCCGACCGCTGACGACGACCTCGCTTACGGTGGCGTCCTGAGCGTTCGCCTGGACGGCGACCATCGTCGTCGCCATCGCCATCGCCGCGCTCATCATAAGCCGTCGCTTCATATCGTCCCCCTTGAGCGACGCATTGTTGCGACCGCATTGCAGTCGCACAAATGCCGCAGAGGCAGGATCGATCGCAAGCCTTTTTTGCGACTAATTCCTAGGAACCGTTCAGCCGCCCGGTTCGAGCCCCTGCTCCACCGCCAGGGCGAGGTCGAGGGCGCGGATGGCTTCGGCGGCGGTGACGACGGGCCGCGGCGCCTCCCCCCGCACCGCGGCCAGGAAGCCTTCGATGCTGGCGCCCAGGGTGTCCTGGGCGGCGGGCGTTTCGGCGAAATCCGGGTTCAGCGAGAAGCCCGTGGTGTTGCGGAAGGCCCGGGTGAGGAAGTCGATCTCCAGTTCGCCGCTGGGATAGACGATCTTCATGGTGCGCTTGCGGGCCTGCGCCTGGCGCGAGACGTCGAAGAGGGCGGTGAAGCCGTCGTCGAAGGTCACCTCCGCCCGGGCCGTGTCCCAGGCGCCGCTGCGCACGATGTCCCCCTCGCCCTCGGCCGTCACCGGCTCGGCTGACGAGAGGGAAAGCGCCAGGTCCAGGTCATGGATCATCAGGTCCAGCACCACCGAGACGTCCAGGCTGCGCTCGGACGGCGTGCCGTGGCGCACCGCCTCCAGCCGCAGGGGCTGGGCGGGGATGTCGAAGAGGCCCATGACCCCGAACAGCACCCGTTCCTGGTGCCCGCAGGCCACCACGCAGCCGGCGCGCGCGGCCGCCTCGGCCACCTTGGCGGCGTCGGCCACCACGGTGGCGATGGGCTTTTCGATATAGACCGACTTGCCCGCCTGGACCGCAGCCAGGGCCTGGGCGGCGTGGAAGGGCGCCGGCGAGGCCACCGTCACCACATCCACCGCCTCAAGGAAGGCGTCCATCTCGGAAAAGGCCCGCCCGCCCAGGGGCATGGCCAGGGCGGCGGCGCGCTCGGGGTGGGGATCATGCACGGCGGCCAGATTCACGCCGGGCAGGCGGGCATATTGGCGAGCATGATAGGCGCCGAAGACGCCGGCCCCGATGACTCCGCCGCGCAAGGTCTCGCTCATGGGCCCTCCATTTCGGGCCCGCGCCTGGAGCGCGTTCCGATAAGTGGGAACCGGTTATCGGTTCACAACGCGCGTCCAACAGGGAATCCGGCCCGTGATCCGATTCCGTGAAATCGGATCACGGGCTAGCATGATCCGACGGTCCGGCGCCACCGCTGCGGCGGCGCCGGATCTGATCACGCGACTATCGCGCCGCAAGCTCCGTCAGCACAGGCAGGGGCTCAGCGGCCTGATATTTGAAGGCCACCCGCGAGCCGGGCTCCAGAGGGGCCTCGGCCAGGACGGTGGCGTAGGCGCGGAACTCGCTGCGGCCGGCCGGCAGACCGCCTTCCACGGCCTCGTGGTCGATGGTGGCGGTGCGTCCGTCCAGGGCGACCAGGGCGCCGACGCCGCTCAGTTCCGGCCCGGTGGGCGCAGCCTCAATCTCGCCGCCGCCGGCCACGGGCGCGCGGGCGCCGTCAGAGGACGGGCCGCAGGCGGCGAGCGCCAGGCTGGCGGCCAGGGCGGCGAACAGGACGGGCTTCATTACAAATCTCCAGGCTGCGAAAGCGCCGACACCATAGCCATCTTATGTGTCTTGTGAACGACCCGCCATTGGCCCGGCCCCGGCGAGAGGCTACAGTCACAACCTCCCCGTCACCTATGCCCCGGAGTTCGCCGTGTCGCGCCTGTTCAGCGCCTATGTGATCGTTGACTGGAGCGCGGCCGCCAAGCCCGCCACCGGCGCCGACTCGGTCTGGATCGGCGTGCTCAAGCGCGACGTGCGCTTCCGCATGTCGTTCGAAGCCCACAATCCGGCCACCCGCCAGGAGGCCGAGAAGGTGCTGGTCGGCGTGCTGGACGACCTGAAGAAGCGCGGCGAGCGCGCCCTGCTGGGCTTTGATTTTCCGCTGGGATTCCCCCGCGGCTTCGCCGACGCCCTGAAGCTGCCCGGCGAGGCGCCCTGGCGGGCGGTCTGGGACCAGATCGACAAGATGGTCAAGGACAAGGCCGACAACACCAACAACCGCTTCGGCGTGGGCTCGGAGTTGAACCGGCGCATGACCGGCGGCCCCTTCCCCTTCTGGGGGTGCCCGCCCAAGGACGCCCTGACCACCCTGCAACCCAAGCGCACCCGCGCCCATGGACCCGACGACCTGCCGGAATTCCGCCATGCGGACCAGGCCGCCAAGGGCGCGGCCTCGATCTGGAAGCTCTATTACAACGGTTCCGTGGGGGGGCAGGCCCTGCTGGGCATTCCGGCCATCCGACGGCTGAAGGCCGCCCGCGGAGATGCGGTGCGAGTGTGGCCGTTCGAGACCGGGTTCAAGGCCCTGAGCGAAGCCGATCTGGACGGAGTCGAGGCTGTGGTGGCCGAGGTCTATCCCTCGCTGCTGAAGATCAAGGCCTCGCCGGGCGAGGTGAAGGACCTCGTTCAGGTGCGCGAGACCGCTGAGCACTTCGCCCGGCTGGACGAGGCGGGCAAGCTCGCCCCCCTGTTCGCCGTCCCGCCCGGCGCCGATCAGGACGTGGCCGACGCCGCCGACCGTGAGGAAGGCTGGATCCTGGGCGCCGGCCACGGCTGACGCCCGAGCGCCCGGCGCCACGCGCCTAAAGCGGCCGCAGCGAGAGCCTCCAGAACCGCCAGGCCAGCAGGCCCGCCGAGAGCAGGCTGGCCAGGATGACGGCCCAGACCAGACCCATCACCCCCAGGCCCTGGGGAATGGCCAGCCACCAGGCCAGCGGCATCATCACCACAATGTAGCTGATGAGGTGGGTGAAGGTGGGCAGCCAGACGTCCCCCCGCGCCCGGAGCGCCTGGGCGATCACCACCTGCAGGGCGTCGGTGAGCAGGAACAGGCAGGACAGGGCCAGAGCCGCGGCGGCCACGGCGATGACCTGCGGCTCGGTGGTGTAGGCCGCGGCGATCCACGGCGCGGTGGGCCAGATGACCAGGGAGACCACGACCCCGAACACGGCGGTGACCGCAAAGCCGATGAGGCCCGCCCGCACCACGCCGGCCCGGTCGCGGGCCCCGTAGGCCCGGCTCACCAGCACCGCCGTGGCGGCCGCCAGACCCAGAGGCGCCATGAAGACCATGGCCACCACATTGAGCACCACGGTCCAGGTGGCGAGCGCCAGCACGCCGATCCAACCGGCCACGATGTTCAGCGAGGCGAAGGCCGCCACCTCGAAGAAGTTGGACGCGCCCGCCCCATAGCCCACCTTGCGCTGTTCGGCCTCGGCGTGGCGATCGCGCTTCGGCTTGGCGAAGACCCCGAGTTCGGGCGCCTCGCGCATGGTGGCGATGAAGACCAGCAGGCCGATCATCAGAAAGGCCCGCGCCGCGAAGGTCGCCCAGGCCGCCCCCACCGCCCCCAGGGCCGGCAGGCCGAAGGCGCCGGGCACCAGGACCAGCAGGAAGGCCAGGTTCACCGCATTGGCCAGCCACATGATGATCATGGCCGGCGCCGGCCGCGACAGCCCCTCCAGCCAGAAGCTGGCGGCGCAGGCGATGACATAGGTGGGCAGGGAAAGCGCGAAGACCACCACCGGCCAGGCCGCCCCGGAGGCCAGTTCCGGCGCCAGGCCCAGATGGGCCAGACCGAACGGTCCCAGCAGCGCCAGGGCCGCCATGCTGGCCAGGCCGATCCAGGCCCCATAGACGAGGCCGCGCCGCAGAACCGCCCCGCTCTCGTGGCGACGCCCCTCGCCCACGGCGCGGGCGGTCATCACCTGGACTCCAGTGAGCAGGCCGATGGCCATGGTCAGCACCACCGAGGTCGGCGCCCAGGCCAGGGCGTGGAAACCCAGCTGCTCGGCGGAGTAGCGGCCCACCACGATGGCGTCCATCAGCCCCATGGTCATGACGCCCAGCCGGGACATCACGACGGGCCCCGCCAGGCGCACCAGCAGGTTCAGGTCGCGACGCACGAGGTTTTGGCGCGCCGCCGACGCGGGCGCTGAAGGGGCCGCAGATCCGGCCATGACGCACATCCAATGTCAAAGAGGCGCGGAAGGTGATCGTCCCGCCGCCGCAAGGCAAGGCTGGCGAAGCGGCGCGGATCACGTCCGGCGGCGCGGTGGCCCGTGGGCCACAGACGCAGCGGCGATCAGACCGCGACGCGGCGGGCCATTTCCACCCGGTCTTCTTTGAGCTTCTCAGCCACGAGGAAGGCCAGTTCCAGCGCCTGTTCGCCGTTCAGGCGCGGGTCGCAATGGGTGTGGTAGCGGTCGGCCAGGTCGCCCTCGGTCAGCGCCCGCGCGCCGCCCAGGCATTCGGTGACGTTCTGGCCGGTCATCTCCAGATGCACGCCCCCCGGATGCACGCCCTCGGCCTTGGCGATCTCCACGAAGGATTTCACCTCCGACAGGATGCGGTCGAAGGGCCGGGTCTTGTAGCCGGTGGCCGCCGTCAGCGTGTTGCCGTGCATGGGGTCGATGGCCCAGACCACATTGCGGCCCCCGGCCTTGGTGGCCTGCATGAGGCGCGGCAGGCGATCGGCGATCTTGTCGTGGCCGAACCGTCCATAGAGGGTCAGGCGGCCGGCTTCGTTGCGAGGGCTGAGCACGTCGATGAGCCGCAGCAGCTCGTCCGGCTCCACGGTCGGCCCCACCTTGACCCCGAGGGGGTTCTTCACCCCGCGGCAGAACTCGATGTGCGCCCCGTCCAGCTGGCGGGTGCGCTCGCCGATCCAGAGCAGATGCGCCGAGGTGTCGTACCAGTCGCCCGAGGTGGAATCGACGCGGGTCATGGCCTCCTCGAAGCCCAGCAGGAGGGCTTCGTGCGAGGTGAAGAACTCCACCCGGTGCAGGTCGGGATGGCTGTCGGGGGTCACCCCGATGGCCGCCATGAAGGTCAGGGCCTCGCTGATCTTCTCCGACAGCTCGCGGTAGCGGGCGCCTTGCGGGCTGTCATTGACGAAGCCCAGGGTCCAGCGATGGATGTTGTAGAGATCGGCATAGCCCCCGCCGGCGAAGGCGCGCAGCAGGTTCAGCGTCGAGGATGACTGGGCGTAGGCGCGCAGCAGGCGCTCTGGATCGGGTGTCCGCGCCTCAGGCGTGAACTCCATGCCGTTGATGTTGTCGCCGCGATAGGAGGGCAGCTCCACATCCCCGATCTTCTCCACCGGCGAGGAGCGCGGCTTGGCGAACTGGCCGGCCATGCGGCCCACCTTCACCACCGGCTTGCCGCCGGCGAAGGTCAGGACCACGGCCATCTGCAGGATCAGCCGGAAGGTGTCGCGGATGTTGTCGGCGTGGAATTCCTTGAAGCTCTCTGCGCAGTCGCCGCCCTGCAGCAGGAAGGCGCGGCCCTCGGCCACGTCCCCCAGCAGAGATTTCAGCCGGCGCGCCTCGCCGGCGAAGACCAGCGGCGGCATGCCGCGCAGGGTCTGCTCCACCTGGGCCACGGCGGCCGGGTCCGGATAGTCCTCGGGAATGTGCTTGGCCGGCTTGGCGCGCCAGTTCGAGGGCTTCCAGGTCTCGCTCATCAGTACTTCTCCAGGCGGCGAGGCGTCCGCGCCGCTAAAGGGCGCGCAGGACCGAAGGTGGCGCCTTCTACTCCGATAAGCGAGGCGAGGTCGATGGGCTGCGGACAGCGGTCTGGCGGCGGCCGGCCTCAGCGGCGCGGGGGGCCAGCCGCTGGACGCTGGCGGCGGCGAGGACGGCCAGCGCCCCCAGGGCCAGCCACCATTCCTGCCAGACCCCGAAGCTGACCGTGGCGAAAGTCAGATAGCTGACGGCGGCCGCCGCCCCGGCGCTGGCCCCCAGGTCGGGGGTGCGGCGCTCCAGCTTCAGGAACAGGCCCGCCCAGAGGATCACGGCCGCAGCGACGCCGATGACCCCCAGCTCCAGCCAGATCTGCAGAGGCCCGTTATGCGGGTGCAGCTTGATGCCGGGGCCGAACATGCGGCTGGCGTCCAGGCCCCAGCCGCGCAGGGGCTTGTCGCCGATCCAGTCGATGGCGAAGCTCCAATAGTCCATGCGCATGGACCAGGAGAGGCTGACCATCTCCTGGATGCGCCCGTAGATCCCCTGCTCCCGGGCCGCCCAGACCGCCAGGGGGGTCAGAAGGAACAGGAGACCTGCGGCGGCGGCCAGCACCCGCGGCGCGAGCTTGGGCCAGAACCACACCGCCGCCCCCGCCAGGCCCGCCGCGACCAGGGCCAGGACCGGGGCGTCGGCGGCCAGGCCAAACCCCCCGGCCAGAATGGCCGCCGCCATCAACACCGAAAGCTGCCACCAGCCCAGCCGGAACGCCGCCAGGGCCGCCGGCCCCCACAGGACCGCCAGGACGAAGACCCCTTGGGCGGTGTTGCGCACCGCCAGATCGGGCCGGATGGGATCGCCGATGGCCTGCCTGACCCACTGATAGAGGGCCGCCCCGGTCACCGCCTCGGCGATGATCAGCACCGAAAGCGCGCTGACGCCCCACATGAAGACCGACATGGCCCGGCGGAGGGCCGGCGCCTCCAGCCGCGCAACCGCGCAATAGGCCGCCCAGTAGAGCAAGGCCTGACTGACCAGCTTGGCCGGGTTCGAGGTCCAGGGGTCCTTGATTTCGAACGGGCTCCACAGGGTCGAACCCACGGCCCAGATCACCGCCACCGTCAGCGCCAGCGCCAGGGGACGGTCGCCCTCCTCCACCCGCAGGGCGGGCAGGCACATCAGCCCGATGCCGGCCATGATCGGGGCGAAGGCCAGAGGACCCAGCCAGCCGGCCAGGGGAATCAGCGCAAAGCACAGGACGAGAACCCCGCCCAGCCAGCGGTTGACCCAGACGGCTTGCGTCTCCCGGCGCGCCTCGCTCACGCCGCTGCGCCCAGGTCCTGCGGCATGTACTTCTCGCGCATGGTCACCAGTTCTTCGGCCAGCGTCGGGTGGACCGCGCAGGTGGAATCCCACTGGGCCTTGGTCACCCCCATCTTCAGGGCGACGGCGGCCATCTGGATGATCTCCGGCGCATCCTGGGCCACCACGTGGCAGCCGAGCAGGCGCTGGCTCTCCCCGTCCACCACCAGCTTGATGAGCGCCCGCTCATCCCCGCCGGCGAAGGTGTGTTTCATGGCCCGGAAGCGCGAGAAATAGATGTCCACCTTGCCGTGCTGGCGGCGGGCCTCGGCCTCGGTCAGGCCCACCGATCCGATGGCCGGCTGGGAGAAAACCGCGGAGGCGACCATCTCGTGGTCGAAGCTGGTGGGGTTGTCGTAGAATTCGGTCTGGGCGAAGGCCGCCCCCTCGCGGATGGCCACCGGGGTCAGGTTGATCCGGTTGGTGACATCCCCCACCGCCCAGACGCCGTCCACACTGGTGCGCGAGAAGGCGTCCACCACGATGGCCCCGTCGCGGGTCTCGACGCCCGCAGCCTCCAGGCCCAGGCCCTCCACATAGGGCTCCCGGCCGGTGGCGAAGAGGACCAGATCGGACGTCACCTCATGGCCTGAGGAGAGGTGGCTGGTCAGCCCGTCAGGCCCCTTGGTCACCTGGTCATGCTGGCAGCCCAGCAGGACCTTGATCCCCTTCTTGTCCATCTCCTCGGCCAGATGGGCGCGGACGTGGTCGTCAAAGCCCCGCAGGATGTTGGGGCCGCGGTGAACGAGGGTGACGTCCACCCCCAGGCCGTTGAAGATGCAGGCGAACTCCACGGCGATATAGCCGCCGCCGGCGATCACCATGCGCTTGGGCAGTTGCTCGATATGGAAGGCCTCGTCAGAGGTGATGACATGCTCGACACCGGGCATGTCCCGCGGGACCCAGGGACGGCCGCCGGTGGCGATCAGGATCTTGGCCGCGGTGACCTTGCGGTCCTTGCCGACCAGTTCCACCGTGTGCGCATCCACCAGCCGGGCCTTGGCGTGAACCAGCTCGGCGCCGGCGTTCTGCAGATTGGTGACGTAGATGCCCGACAGCCGGGCGATCTCCTTGTCCTTTTCGGCCAGGAAGGCGGGCCAGTCGAACCGCGGATCGTCCACCGTCCAGCCATAGGCCCGGGCGGTCTTGAAGTGGCTGGCGAACTCCGAGGCATAGACCATGAACTTCTTGGGCACGCAGCCGCGGATAACGCAGGTGCCGCCGACCCGGTGCTCCTCGGCCACGGCGACGCGGGCGCCGCTCATGGCGGCCAGGCGCGCCGCGCGCACCCCGCCCGAGCCCGCGCCGATGACGAAAAGGTCGTAGTCGTACTCAGCCACCAGGGCGCTCCTTAGGGTTCCAGGGTGACGACGCCTTGCGGCGTCCCCACCAGGGCCTGATCGGCCAGGTCGAGGAAGAGGCCGTGATCGACCACGCCGGTGACGCTCTTCAGCGCATCGGCCAGCGCCGCGGGCTCCTCGATCCGACCGCAGGCTGCGTCATAGATGAGGTTTCCCCCATCGGTTCGCACCGGGACGCCGTCCTTCATTCGCAGCCGCGGCGCCACGCCCAGATCGCATTCGGCGAGCGCGTCGCACAGGCGCAGGGCGGTGGTCTCGTGTCCGAAGGTCACCACCTCGATGGGCAGAGGGAACTGGCCCAGCGCTTTCACCTGCTTGGCGCCATCGGCGATCACCACGCAGCGACGGGAGGCTTCCCACACCAGCTTCTCGCGCAGCAGGGCCGCGCCGCCGCCCTTGATCAGGGCGAGCGCCGGGCCGATCTCGTCGGCGCCGTCCACGGTGAGGTCGATGGACTTCACCGGACCAAGCTCGCCCAGGCGCAGACCCAGGCTTTCGGCCAGCTGGGCCGTGGCGAGCGAGGTGGGCACCCCCAGGATGTCGATCTGGCGCGCCGCCAGGGCCTTCACGAACCAGGCCGCCGTGGACCCGGTGCCCAGGCCCACCACCATGCCCGGCTCCACCAGGGCCGCGGCGGCCTCGCCTGCGGCCTTCTTCTGTGCGTCAGCATCCATGGGCATGTGTGATCGTCTCGCGCCAAGCTGTTTCTGTTCATAGGCGCCGGGCGCGCCGAAGGCCAGGGGCCGGACTCAAGCCTTCGACTTCGCCTTGCGGGCGAGCCGGGCTGCGCGGAAACGGGCGGCCCAGTCCGGCTTTTCGGTCTGGACGGCGCGCTCCAGGGCCAGGGCGTCAGGCGCCACGTCGCGGGTGATCACCGAACCGGAGCCGGTATAGGCGCCGGCGCCGATCCGCACCGGGGCCACCAGGGCGGTGTTGGAGCCGACGAAGGCCCCCTCCCCCACATGGGTCTCGTGCTTGTCGAAGCCGTCATAGTTACAGAAGATCACGCCGGCCCCGATATTGGCGCCGGCCCCCACGGTTCCGTCCCCCAGATAGGCCAGGTGGTTGGCCTTGGCGCCCTCCCCCACCTTGACCTTCTTCACCTCGACGAAGTTGCCGATATGGGCGGCCGCGCCGATCTCTGCGCCCGGACGCAGGCGGGCATAGGGGCCGACCAGGGCGCCTGGCCCCACGCTGGCCCCCTCCAGATGGCTGAAGGCGCGGATGACCGCCCCCGTCGCCACCTTCACCCCTGGGGCGAAGACCACGTACGGCTCCACCGTGGCCCCGGGCTCGATCTCGGTGTCCCAGGAGAAGTGCACCGTCTCCGGCGCCGGCATGGCCACGCCTTCGGCCAGGAAGTGGGCCCGGCGGCGCTGTTGAAACAGGCCCTCGGCCACCGACAGCTGGACCTGGGCGTCGGCGCCCATCACCGCGCTCTCCGGCGCGAAGGCGGCGCGGACATTGGCCTCCTCGGCCACCGCCACAGCCACCACGGAGGTGAGGTAATACTCCCCCTTGGCGTTGTCGTTGCCCACCTTGTCCAGCCAGTTGAACAGGTGGCAGGCGTCGGCCGCCAGCATTCCCGAATAGCAGGCCCGCACCGAGCGCTCCTCCTCGCTGGCGTCGCGGGCCTCGACGATGCGCAGCACGTGGCCGTCGCCCCCGCGGATCAGCCGGCCATAGAGGGCGGGGTCGACGGGCTCGAAGGCCAGCAGGGCGATGTCGGCCCCCTGGGCGCGCAGGCCGAACAAGGGCTCCAGATCCTTGGGCTCCAGCATGGGGCAGTCGGCGTTGATCACCAGCAGGTCGCCGGCGAAGTCGCTCAGAGCCGGCCGCGCGGCCAGCACCGCATGGCCGGTGCCCAGGGGCGGATCCTGCACCGCCACCGCCTGCGGCCCCAGCCGGGCGGCGACGGCCTGCCCCACCTGCGGCGCATGGGCGCCGACTACCACCACCACCCGCGAGCATCCGGCCCCCTGGACCGCATCGATGGCGCGGTCGAGCATGGTGCGCCCCCCGACCCTGTGCAGCACCTTGGGCAGGGGCGAGCGCATGCGGGTTCCCTGGCCCGCGGCGAGAATGACGGCGGCGCGTTCGGTCATGGCGTTGGGGCTCCCCCGAGTCGGACGGCGTTTGCAATCTCCCGGCGTTTAGCCGAAACCGCGACAGGTTTCGACGCAGGAGGCTGCACCCCTTGTCCCATCCGACATTCGCCGGCCTCGACCTGTCGGCCCTGGCCGGCGCCACCCTGGCCTTCGATCTTGACGGCACCCTGGTGGACACCGCCCCGGATCTGGTGGGCACGCTGAACGTGATCCTTCAGGAAGAGGGCCACGCCCCCCTGCCCCTGGAGGACGGCCGCCCCTTCATCGGGCGGGGGGCGCGCTTCCTGCTCCAGCGGGGCTTTTCGGCGGCCGGCGCCCCCATCGCCGATGAGGCCATGCCCGCCCTCTTCGAGCGCTTCATCGCCCGCTACAACGCCCATATCGCCGACGAAAGCCGCCCCTTCGAAGGCGTGGTGGAGACGCTGGAGGCCCTGGCGGCGGCCGGCTCGCGCCTGGTGGTCTGCACCAACAAGCGCACCGATCTCTCCACCAACCTGCTGGACGCCCTGGGCATGAGCGGGCACTTCGCGGCCATCGTCGGGGCGGACCAGGCGCCGGCCCAGAAGCCCGACCGCCGCCACCTGGAGACCGCCATCGCCCGGGCCGGCGGCGCGGTGGACCGCGCCCTCATGGTGGGCGACGCCGCCCCGGACGCCGGCGCGGCCCGCAACGCCGGCGTTCCCCTGGTGCTGGTGAGCTTCGGCTACACCGAGATCCCCGTGGCCGATCTGGCGCCGGACGAACTCATCCACAGCTATCTCGACCTGCCCGCGGCGGCTTTGCGGCTCTTGACCGCTTGCCCTGCGCGAAACGACGCGTTATAGGCGCACCCCTTCCGGCGGATGCGTAGCTCAGCGGGAGAGCACCTCGTTCACACCGAGGGGGTCACAGGTTCAATCCCTGTCGCATCCACCATTTTTCTCAAGGACTTAGGCAATCTGGCCTGAGTTGCTCCCCGGAAAACTCCCCAGAAACAGCTCGGCGCTGTCCGTCCTGTGCCTCGCCCGTTGCAGTGCATCGCCCCGGATGTTCTCATGGCGTTCTTGTCTGGGCATAAAGCACGCTCACCCCTGCCCCCACCACCTTGCTTCCCCGGCACCTACGTGCCCGTCATCGGAACCGTCGGTGAGGACGACCACGTGCCTCCTGGGCCCGGTGTTCGGTAGGTCGGTTCTCGTAGCCCAGCCGGCCGATGACCCGGGCGTGCCGCTCAACCAATACCGCCAGCATGCCAGCTGGGGCGCGCAGTGCTGCTGCGATGCCTACGCCTTCTCCACCGAGGTGGATCTAGAGGCCGTGATCGCCCGGCTGTTACGCCAGCGTCTGGGCGACGCCCACACGGGGATCTGAGAGGTCACGCGCTTCTCCCGCCGCGCCTGCCCGCGCTGCCGCGCCCAGGCGTGTGAAACACGGCCGGCATTTCCGCCGGGCCGCGTTGGCTCGCTCCGATCTTTTATTCAGATAAGGTGTGGACGAAATTCGTCTAGCCAGGGCCGACGCCGAACTCGAACTCGTGCTCCTCGCCCGCGAAATCGACAACGACCTTAAGACGCGGAGCCTCGTCTTTCGCGAACACGGGGCGCTCAGCGACGACGTTCCCTCCGAAGATTTGTCCCGGCGGCACGGTCGTTGTTCGGAGCATCACGCTTCCAAGGCCCGCGAGCGTCGCATCGAGATCAGCGCGTATGTTCGAGATCCGCCGGTCAGCCTGCGCCTGCGCGGCAGCGTTCGCCAGCGCCGCATTCGCCGGATTGTAGACAGTGGTATGACCGCTGTACGAGGCGTAGCCGCCGCTGCCATAGACCGAGCCGTACGTGTTCACAGTCGTCGGCTGAGAGGCAGAGTATGCCTGTGAGGCGGCCGACAGCGCGACAGCGAACGTTTGCCAGGCCGCAGCGTTCTTCGCCTCCTTCTCCAACTGTTCGTAGCTGTAGACGCGCACCGGCGCTCCGGCCGCGGTGAAGACGCGGACGTTCTCGACGCCGAGGTTCACGCCCTCTTCCGAGAGGTTGTAGGCGACGACGCCCAGCGTCATGCGCGCATCGAAGACGGTTGCGGTCGGAGCGACGCGGACCACCGCCTTCTCGCCTTCGGAGGCCACGGTCGCGATCCCCCGATCGTAAGTGACCTGTTGCCCCTCACCAGCGACGGGGCTCAGGCTGTAGGTCGTCGCGCAGCCAGTAACGAGCAGCCCGCAGGCGACCAAACTGAGTATCCTGAACATTCTGTCCTCCCCCAAGGTGCATGATTTTGGCGTTCAATCTGCCAGAAGCGCAAGCCCCGGTTGTCAGCGTATGGCACCGACGCTCTTGATCGGGCTGCGCATCGGATGCTCTTCGGCGTCAGCGGAAGTCGTCGACGGCGCCCGCCTAGACGTCCACGGCGGTGACACCTTGAGGCTTGCTACGGGCGGACCGTGTCTGACATTGAAGGCTCCGGCATACTCGGCGTTCAGATTCAACGCGCGGTCAACCTGAAGGGCGACGGGTCCTAACGAGCAGAGGACATTCGTCTATCCCGTCGGGGCCCGCCTTCGAAAATACGTCTGAGACGTGCGTCCTGCCCGTGAAGTAGTGACAGCGCAAAGCCTCTCCGCGACTCGGCAAGCGGGTCAACTCCCCTGGTCGCGGCGCTTGCGAGTGCCCGCTTGGGATAGTCGATTGCCAATACAATACCTGATAACCGGTGACTTGAAGCACCAGCACCACCGCGAGCCCGAGGATTAGGATGGAAATTAAAACTCGATCCTGCTTCATCTCCACCTCGCCACTAGCGACGATCTGTAACCCTTAACCCTCCGATCGTGCAACGCAGCCCAGCGGTCAGTCAGCCTGACGCCATACCCGAACAGGTGTAACCCCAAACTATGCGCTCGGTCCCCCACCTGATCGCCCTCTCCCTGATCCTCACCGCCGGCTGCGGTGCGCCGGCGCAGGCACCCGCCCAACACCGCGCCCCGGCCGGCCAGCTCGTCGACGGCGCCCGGCTCTACGTCCACGACGGGGATACGGTGCGCCTTCTGACTGGCGAGCGCGTGCGCCTGGCCGGAATCGACACGCCGGAGCTGCCGCCGCGTGCGGCCTGCGATCGCGAGGTACGCTTGGCGCTGGCGGCCAAGGCTCGCCTGCTGCAGATGGTGCGCGCCGCCGACCGAGTCACCCTACACCGGCCGCCCGGTGAGCACCGCGACGCGGACCGCTACGGCCGCCTGCTGCGGGATCTACAGGTCGACGGCCGCGACGCCGGCGACATCCTGGTGGCCGAGGGCCTGGCGCAGGCTTGGAGCGGCCGTAAGGCGCAATGGTGCGTGCCATGATGTGTATCGCGCGCATACTGCTACGCTGAGGCAAGGCCCGTGCGCTACCATACCGCCCTAATCCATAAGGATCCCGACAGCGACTATGGGGTCTACTTTCCCGATTTTCCCGCCTGCGTGACAGCCAGCGCCACCTTGGGAGAGGCCGCCGCCATGGCGCGTGCAGCCCTGGATGGCCACGTATCGGTCATAAGGGGCGACAGCGACGCGATCCCTACGCCGTCGACAATGGACCAGGTGATGGCCGTCACCGAGGCGCGAGATGGCATGCCTCTGCTGGTATCGCTGGCGAGCGCTGGTCCCCCGCGAGTGGCCCAGGTCAATATCGCGCTGCCGGAAGATCTGCTGCAGGAGATCGACCGCACCGCCGAGGCGCGCGGTTACACACGCTCGGGCTTCCTGGCCGAGGGCGCACGACGACTGCTGACCGACGCCTAGCGCCCGCGTTACTTACGGCATCGCTCGGGCTTGCCAAGGGCGTGTGGCGCCGGTCGAAGGTGCTTCCTGCTATGGCAGTCGCTCACCTCGATGGCAGGTTCGCCCAGCCCAACCGAGGCTGCCCATGGCGGTTGCGACGTTCCTGGGCTTGGTCGGGCGGTCACTCGTCCCTAGGGCGACCTTCCGGCGCCCGCAGAGACGCCCGTCCATGACGTGGGGCTAGGCTAGATCGATGGTCCTTCAGACGCGAAAGGCGATCCGATGGAGCATCCCGGCGATCACGCTGTAAGGCGCGAATGGCTGTTAGGGCCAGCAGCCAACTTCCTAGCTCAACCGCACCGCGAAGCTGCGCGCCGAGTCCTCAACGACGCACAGCTAGAAGGCCGATTTGTACTGGGGTCATGGTCACGTCAGCATGCGCTTCTCGCGGTGCTCGATATTTTGCGCCATCAACCTGACCGAGAGGTGGATCTTGGCGCGCTCCGCGAGAGCTTCAACCGCCTAGAACCGACTGAATTCGTCGGTCTATGGCTTGGCGAGCCAGTTCGAGGCCTTGAGGGCATATTCCACCGGCTCGGGGCGCAAAGGGCCGAGAGCGCTGGAGCCTATGTCAAGCTGATCGCCATTCTCCGTGATGACGGGGTTGGGGCCGCCACCCTGCGCCACACGCAAGTCCCGACTTTCGAGGCGATTGAACGGCTTCACGCCTTACCCGATTGGGCGCGGGTCTCGGCGGTCCTGGAGATGAGGTTTCAGGAGGCGAGCACCGCTCTGCTCATCGTTCGGACATTGCGAGCGCAGGGCCGGCTCGCCTCCGACGCGGAAGCTCAAGCGTTCCTATGTAGTCGCCGATCTTCGATATTCGAACGGCTCGTGCGGGCGGGAGTCGACATCCACTTCCCTCAACCGCCCTGGCCGGGCGTGGCAGATCTCAGGCCGGTGGGCGGCCTGCGAGATTTGCTGCGCGTGGCAGACCGATTCAGCAACTGCCTTGGGGCGACGGCCGAACAGGCGGTTGAGGGCTCTGTCCATTACTATGCGTGGGAGGGGGAGGAGCCGGCAGTTGTCGAATTGCAGCGCGTTATGGGACTCGCCTGGATCATTTCTGAGATCGCGGGCGTCGAGAACAGTGCTGTGTCAAGGCGCACGGAGGATCAGATCCGCATGTTGATCCCCCTGGATGAGATCAATCAGCAATACTGCCATCAACGCCTGTCGCTCGGAGACCCGAATGCCGCGGCCTGACGAACTCTCGCCCCTGACCGGCGTCCAGCTCATGGGTCGGAATTACGAGGCCTTTCTGCATCATGCGCGCCGGCATGGTTACTGCGACCCCTTCGTCCCCTTCGTCGGCGATCGCTACTTCGCGCACGGACGGCGCATCGTCTACTGCGGCGTGGCTCCAAGATACGATGAGGCGCTCCGCTTCGCTGGCCCGGGCGAGGCGGCGGAATGGTCGCGGAAGGTCGTGTTGGACCACAACATCAAAAGCGCCTTCTGGCGCCTGATCGACCGCATCCTTCAGGACATTGAACCGGATCGGCCGGCAATGGCGCGGCGGGAGCGGATCGTTTGGACGAACCTCTCCAAACTCTGCTCGTCGGACAAGGCAACCGCACCGTCAGATGCTGACGCTGAATTGCGAGCGCTCAATGTGGAGCAACTAAGGTGCGAAATGGCGAGCTTGCGTCCCGACCTCCTGCTGTGTGTCTCCGGCAGTCAGTTGCAGACGACGGGCGTGCAGGCGTTCGGAGATCTGCAGTGCGGGCCGCTGACGCCTAACGCGGACCAGACCTGGGTCCGACAGCTCCCCACTGGCGGCGTTCTTTATTGGACAATGCACCCGCAGGGCAAAAGCCGTGCATGGGTCGACGCTGTTCTCGGCGACCTGGCCGCCCTCCTCCGCAACAGCCAAAGCTGATGATGCCGCAACGACGGGTCTCATAACTCGTCATCAAACAAGCCTATCTCGGCAAACTTCTGGCTCACGGCATCCCGGGCGTCAGCCTCGACCGACCAGGGTGGCGCTACAAGACCGCTCCTATGCGTTTGTAACTTTAATACTTTTTCGATCTTATCTCTCGCGAGATCGATGTCGTTTGGGGAATGTTGCATATTTAGGGTTGCTATCTCGGCGGCCCGATCGACGCCTGCGGCCCGCCACGCTTCGCGCGCCGACAGCTCCCAGCCGCTATCCAACCAAGCCAGCGCACCATCGCCGACCGCTGAGTCGTGCCCAATCCCGAGCCGAACGAGTAGCGCTTGGGCCTTGTCGCCTATTGCTTGCGAGACCGAGAAACGGCGCTTCGTGAAAGCTGCGCCGACGGGAGCTTGCCATTCTGCCGGGACCCCAAGCGCTTCAAGCATGGTCTGATCTCCATGCTCGATCCTCGGATCAAGCCCGCCCCATAGCCCGCGCATGAGCTCCCAGTGAATCTCAACGCGGCGGCTTCTGCCGGCGCTCACGGGCTTGCGCGTGAGCTCGGCTCGTCCGGGCAGTCGTCGACCTTCGACCCAGCGCGCCAAAGCGTTGCCATGACCGATCGGTACGTGACAGACAATGCGCGTGGTTCGACGGCCCCTGTTATCGATCCGGTTCAGGAGGATCCGGAGGAACTTCTGCGCGCCCCCAGGCGAGTCCGCCGCCTCAATCTTTCGCTGAAGCGCATGGCTAAAGCGGTCAATGTGGCGACTGATGTCGCGGGCGTCCTCCGCCCAAACAATGTCGATTTGCGCGTTGAAGGTCACGCCGTAGACCTGCATCGCGAATGTGGACGATTCATAGAGCCCGCTGACCTGCTCAAAGCTCAGGAATTCGTCGGCCTGGACTAGAGGCTGGCGCCGATCGTTTGGAAAATGGCGCTGTACGGGACGCGGGGAAACTGGCGCAGGCGACACCGCACCGGTGTCTTTCCGCTCGGTTGACCGGTCCCAAAACTCGCTGGCAAGTGCAAGCAACGCTTCGGTGCTGGCAGGCTCGCCGGCCGCTGTCCAGAAGCTCGAGAACTCGCGCCAGAACTGAGGCAGGCTTAGGCCAACCGCCTTTGACGCTGCGAGAAAGGGCTCTCTCAACCGACGCGAGGAGGCGGCGGCCTGGCGGGCCCCCGCCTGAGGCGGCGCAATTGGGCCCAGACGGCTTTCTATTACAGCGCGGAGGAGTTGAGCCACGACGGATCGAGGGCTCTCACCTACCCGCTCAAGAGCCGACAGCTGCGCTCGAAGATCACCTCGTCCGAGCGCCCACAGATAGTCCTCAAGCCAAGTCCGCCGTCTCGCAAGCAGCTCACTAGGGGCGCACCCGGTCTCGGATGCCTCTGAGGCAAGCTCCTGGAGGAGACCAATTGCCTGACGATAGCCGAGCGATTGTTCGGCGATGTTCCAAAGCAGATCATCGCCGTATCCCAGCTCCTCACCGTGGCATACGCGCCGGCACGCCTCGTGGACCTCCATGGTGGTCGGGGAAGGCGCCGCGATGACAACTACGCGGTCTCTCACCGCCAGCGCCGCACGCTCAATGTCATCCAGCGCAAAGATGAAGATCGCTGACGGTGACGGCGCCTCCAACGGCCCGCGAAGAAGCTGCCAGCCCGAAAGATCATCCGCATCGTCCACCAGGACAACGCTGCGCGAAGCACCTCCAAAGCTTGGCATGGCCAAGTGCTCAAGGAGCCCACGAATGCTGGTTCGCGTCTGGCGCTCCGGGGGCTGCACCAGCACCGCCCCGCAGCCATCGAGATTGAGGCAGTTGTTGCAAGCTCCGCACGGCCTCGGGGCGCTCGCTGCACGACAGACCACCGCCTTCGCGTAAAGACGCGCGAGCGTGGTCTTTCCGCTCCCACTCGGCCCATGAAGCAGTAATGACGGCCATTCGCCCGATGCGGCGGCACGCGAGATCGCCATCTTGAAAGCTGCGGCTCCGACAAGCTCGCCGAGCGTCTCTGGCCGATATTTCTGTGGCCAACTCGCCACGGTTCACCTCCCGAATCCGGCGATGGGTCGGCCCGCTCAATCGATGTGCCTGGATTTCACTATATACAGGACGCTCGACCATTGGCTGCGGGCGCCCAGTCGAGGAGCCCATGCGCAGACTCAAAAAGGAGCTCTATGCTTCTGACCGCAAAAGCCTGGTTTTGCTCCGAGACCAGATCAACGGTGTGCTCGCAAACCCACTGGTTAAGGGCAAGCCCCCTCGCCGCTACGTGGGCGCAACGGACGGGACGGTGAGCGCCCAACGCTGGCACCTTGATGATGCGGTGAGCATCATTCGACACGCGCGCTTACCGAAAGGTCCGCAGGCTTCGTCAACGCCGCCCGCCTTACATCCCCAGCGCTCAAAGCCGAGGGCGCTGCTTGTGCTCGAGCACGGCCGCCTGAAGATCGTACAGCGGAAGTCGGGTGCCACCTGCTGGACCACAATCCCCGCACAGGTCGAGGCTTTGGAGCCAAAGGCGTTTTCGATCACATACGAACATCTGGCCCACATCAGCGACAGCTTGCTAGCCGCATCTGGAGATCGACCGGGCCGCGGTTCATCCGGACAGCCTTTGACCTTCAGGCTGTCGACGGAGGATAGGCTTTGGGAGTTCTTCGATGAGACCTCCGAAGGCGCGCGGACCCACCCGGTTCGCATTCCCGTCCGGCCCGTGAAGCCAGACCCTTCGCCCGTCTGGGCCCAGTCGATCTTCGAGGGGGTCGAATTCGATGCGGCGCAACTCGCAAGCGCATTGAAGCTGCTTCTGGCCTCCACCCGCCACGTGGGGCGCGAGCTTGACCGCCTCAAGGCGAGCGGCGCCGAGCTTCCAGTGACTCGGCGGCAAGATTTCGCGGCGGTCCACGTTGAAGATGGCGCGGCGCGCATCGCGCTGCGGAGTTGCACCGCGGAGGTCGAAGCTCAAGGCCTGAAGGGGCTACGGTTCGCGATTGGGCGCCAAGACGCAAAGGCGCTTGTGCGCGCGCTTCATCTCATGACCGTCATGCGGCGAACAAAATACGCCGACCAACACATGCTAGTGACACACCGGCCTCGGTGGTCGAGGCTTGGCGACTTGCATGTGATTACCAATGGTGACGTCGGCTTCGCCTTCAACGCGGCGAATTCCGCGCAGCCGCAAGATCCCAAGACTCTCGATGTTGTCATTCGGGCGCGCCAGCAGATCGACCTCGCCAGCGACCACCGTCACGTGCTGTCCCTGAAGCTCGTCGAAGATGACCTACGAAGCGGCATTGGACTGGTGCGCTGGGATGCGGGGAACGCCCTGCTTTCGTTGGGGAAGCGGGGCAAGGTTGCGCAACCCATCGTGCTTAATGCCATCAATGGAGATGCGTATCCGCCCGCACAGATTTATGGCCCTGAGGGCCAGATCTCCTTTTTCACGTCCGACCTCCTGAACGTCCTCGATGCGCTATATGGCGGCGCAGTTGACGTCGAGATCTTGGGGATGGGGGATAAAACCGCACTTCGGCTCACCAGAGCCTTCAGCGACCATAGCTTTAATGCGTGGCTCGCCGCGATCCCGTCTTCGGATCTCGCAGACGCATATCGACGATGATCTCAGCCAGTAGGGCCACGGCTGCTCCATCGGGACCGGCTCGGCGCCCCATTCCAAGGCCAACAATGGCATGCACGACACCCGCGAGAAGAATAATTTCTGATCAATACCTATAATCAGGAGCAATATGGGACGCAAGGATTGGCGAGAGGCAAAGTTTCTCGAGCTATCTCGAGAAGCCGGCTGCATATGGCAAAGACCTAATGGCAATCATTACAAGAATGGTCGATTAAATTACTACCCGTCGACCGGCACTTTTACAATCGATGGTGGGACAAGCGGCCGCTGTTCGCCTGAGATTGCCGTAGAGCTCGCGATGCGCGAGCAGATCCCGCGTCCCCAGAAAAGTGGCGAGGAGCGCGGGCCGGATATCATTTGGCTCGCAGATCTCTGCTGCCCCGAAGTCGACCGATCCTCCGAGGATCGAGACTAAAATTCCCCCTTCCCACCTC
>NZ_DAIMHV010000021.1:0-8024 GCF_036723115.1 Phenylobacterium sp.
GCAGACAGGCGGCGGCGGCTCGCAACAGGCTTCCGCCCGCTCCGGCGCGGCGCTGGCCAGGAAAAACAGGCCAGACCCGAGGATCAGGCCGAGCAAGGTCTTTTGCGGCGCCATGGCGGCCTCCCGTTACGCGACAGACCCTGCAAGTTTCAGGCCGCCGCAGGGTGAACGCCCCCTTGCGCACGGCCCCCTGTCCCGGTCCGGAACAGACGCTGCTTGGTCCGAAACTCTCTGCAAGGCCCATGCGCCCGAGTTGGGGCGCGCATGGAGCCGCGCAGCGATGTCGATGTGCCATCCAAATACAGAACGGTTGATAGACTATTGGCGCCGTCGTGCGCGGCCGGGCGCGCCGCCGCCGCGCACCGCCATCAGTCCGGCCGATTTCGCCGACCTGCTGCCCCAGGTGGTGATGGTGGGCCGCGTCTGTTCGGGCATCTATCCCATCCGCCTGGCCGGCGCCCTGGTGGCCGATCTGCATCAGCGCGACCTGCGCCAGCAGAACGCGCTCTCCCTGTTCAGCCCGCGCGATCGCATGGACCTTCAGACATCCCTGGAGATGGCCCGCCGGCGCCCCGAGCCCATCGTGGTCATCGCCCAGGCCCACGGCGAGGACGTGGCCATCGGTATGGAGATCCTGTTCGCGCCCCTGGCCGGACCCGATGAGGGACCCGACCGGTTCCTCGGCCTCTACCAGCCCCTGACCCTGGTCTCGCGCCTGAGAGGCCAGCCGATCCTGTCCTTCGCGCTGGAGAACATCCGCCGCGGGGGACCGGCCAATGAGGCGGCCCCCCGCCTGCGTCTGGCCGCCCTGGACGGTCGGCGGATCGCCTGACCGTCGATCTGGGGGGACCTGGCCCGGGCGCTCAGCCGGCGAAGGCCTTCCAGAGGAGTTGGAGCCCCACCAGGACCATCAGCACATAGATGGCCAGGTAGAAGCGTTCGGGCTGGATGCGCCGCACCAGCCAAACCCCGGCCAGGGTGGAGGCGATGGCCAGGGGCGCCAGGACCGCCGCCGTGGTCAGGTTCTCCGCCGTGAACTGGCCCAGCGCCAGATAGGCCGGAACCTTGATCCAGTTCACCACCGCAAAGAAGATGGCCGTGGTGCCCACCAGGACCGGCGGGGCCAGGTTCCGGGGCAGGACCCACATCTGGAACGGCGGCTGACCCGCATGGGCGATGTGGCTGGTGAAGCCGGACGCCACCCCCAGCAGGACGCCCACCCCGGCCGGGGCATTGCTGGGCGCGGCGACGCCGCCGCCGCGCATGAGCCAGAGCCTGTGCAGGGCGAAGAGCACGCTGATGGCGCCCAGCACCCCGAGGACCACCGTCGCCGAGACCTGGGCCGCCAGCAGATAGCCCAGCAGGATGCCCACCGCCGCCGACGGGATCATCAGCCACAGCACGCCCCCGTCCCAGCTGCGCCGGAACGCCCAGACCCCCACCACGTCCTGCAGGATCAGGATGGGCAGCAGGATGGCCGCGGCCTTCACCGGAGAGATGGCCAGGGCCAGCAGCGGCATGGCGATGGCCCCCACCCCCGCAAAGCCGCCCTTGGCCAGGCCCAGCAGGATGACCGCCGGGACGGCCAGGGCGTAGAAGAACGGATCGCTCAGCAAGGGGGCGGCTCGACGGCGACCACCTGCAGCGGCCGCGAGCGACCCTCCCGGTCGGGCCAGTCGATCTGCTGGCCGGGCCGCAGGCCGAGCAGGCCCGCCCCCACCGGGGTGAGGATGGAGATGCGCCCGGCCTCGATATCGGCCTCAGAGGGATAGGCCAGCTCGACCGTTCGCCGTGTCCCCTGGTCGAGGAAGGTGACGCGCGAGCCCATGCCCGCCACATCGGGCGGCGTGGCGTGGTCGGGACGCACCTCGGCGCGATCGATCTCCTGCATCAGCAGCTCCGCCAGGTCCGGCAGGCGCGCCTCGGCCCGCAGGGCCAGGGCGCCGATCCGCTCAGCGTCGGTTTCGGACAGGATGATGGGCGGCCGCTCAAGGGCCTTGGGCGCGGTCATGTTCGATTATCCAGGCAAGGGTGACGGGCGCACGGGCGCCCGCGGGAATCAGAGGAGGGCTCGCCCCGGGCCTGGCTGCGGCGCAGCGCACGCCCGGGGAGACGGGCCTGCCGCCAGGTCCCTTCCCCGGATCCGGATACGTTGCGAGTGCGCGCGGCTCATGTGCGCCAGCAAGAGCGTCGGGCGAGGGAAAGTCAATCTTGCCTCTCGCGCAGGCATCTCGCGCCCTCGCCTCAGGCCGCCTTGAGCCATGTCAACGCAACTTCAGATAGACCTGTTAGGCTGAAACTCCCCCCACCCTGCCCCGAAAGGAGCACAGTGATGTCCGCCAAAGAGAGTTCCTCCGCCTTCGACAACGCCCTGCCGCAGATGGAAGCCGTCATGGCCATGGGCCAGCGCAATCTGCAGCTGATGTCCGACGCCGGCGTCCAGCTGAGCGAAAACATGCGCAAGGCCGCCGAGGCCATGTCGGCCTTTATGGGCGATCGCCTGCGCAAGGATATGGAAATGGGGCGGCGCCTGGCCGAATGCCGCAGCCCCGAAGAGGTGTGGAACCTGCAGCGCGCCTTCATGGACGAAGCCATGGCCGACTATGCGCGGGAGACCTCGGCCCTGATCGAGCTTGTGGGCGCCACCGCGCTCAGCGCCGGCGAGGCCGCGGGCGAGGCCGCCGCAGAAACCGCCGCCGAAGCGCCCGTCCCGGCGCCGGAGGCCTCCGCCCCGCCGGCCGCGCCCAAGGTCGCGCCCAAGGCCAAGGAGGCGGCCAAGGAGGCCGCGCCCTCGCCCGAGGCCTGACGGCCGCCCGTCAGCTGGCGCTGGCCTGATCCAGCCGCGCCAGATCGTCGTCCGACAGCTTGAGCCGCGCCGACCCCATCAGCTCTTCCAGCTGGCTCACGCTGGTGGCGCTGGCGATGGGGCCGGTGAGGCCGGGCTGGGCCATGACCCAGGCCAGGGCCACCTGGGCGGGCGTCGCGCCGTGGCCGGCGCTCACCTCGTCGAGGGCCTCCAGAATGGCCAGGCCGCGGGCGTCCAGATAGCGCTTGGCCCCGCGGCCGCGAGGGCTCTTGGAGAGGTCCTCCTCGGAGCGATACTTGCCGGTGAGGAAGCCGCTGGCCAGGCCGTAATAGGGGATCACGCCCACCTCTTCTTCGATGCAGAGCTTCTGCAGCCCGGCCTCGAAGCCCGCCCGGTCATAGAGGTTGTAGAGCGGCTGCTCGCTCTCATAACGCGGCGCGCCCGCGGCCTGGGCCGCATCGAGCGCGGATTTCAGCCGTTCGGGGGTGAAGTTGGAGGAGCCGATCACCCGCACCTTGCCGGCCTTGACCAGACGGGCATAGGCCTCGGCGGTCTCGTCCTGCGGGGTGTCGGGATCGTCGCGGTGAGACTGATAGAGGTCGATCCTGTCGGTCTTCAGCCGCTGGAGCGAGGCTTCCACCGCCTGTTCGATGTAGCGGGCCGAAAGCCCCTTCATCCCCTCGCCCATTTCCGAGCCGACCTTGGTGGCCAGCACGATCTTCTCCCGCCGCCCGCCGCCCTGGGCGATCCAGTTTCCGATCACGGTTTCGGAGGCGCCTGCTCCGGCCGGCGACCAGCGGGAATAGACGTCGGCGGTGTCCACGGCGTTGAAGCCGCCATCCACGAAAGCGTCGAGGATGGCGAAGGAGGTCTTCTCGTTCGCCGTCCAGCCGAAGACATTGGTCCCCAGCACCAGCGGCGCGATCTTCAGGTCCGAACGTCCGAGCCTGCGCATGTCCATCGTCTCGTCTCCCCTGGCTGGCGGCGGCGCCTGCGGGCCGCTTCTGTGGCGGCGATCATAGCGGGAGGCCGGCGGAGATGTCAGGGCTCGGCATAGCCTTCGATGCGCAGGCGCACCTCATAGGCTTGCGGATCGCGGGTGAAGACGAAGGCGCCCTCCCGCCGTCCATTGCGCGGCAGGTAGTCGAGCGTGGCCTGGGCGCGCTCCACCACCGCCCCGTCGAGGGTCAGTTCGGCCGACAGCTGGACATTGGCCGCCGTGGCGCCGCCGTCGTTGCGCGCCTCGAACCGCAGGGCGTAGGCCTCGCCCATGGGGGCGGCCGACACCTTGGCCAGGGACATCAGCGGCGGCCCCTGGGCGCCGAGCGCCGCATAGACAAGCAGGTAGATCACCGCGCCCGCCACGACCACGAGGCCGGCCAGAGCCACGCCCCACTCCAGCGGCGAGGTGGTCTGGAGCGGCGGCGGGCCTTCCCGCGTCTGTTCATCCCGGCTCACAGCACCAGCCTCGCCACTGCGGCGCCGATGGCGCCGGGAAAGGACAGGACGATGGCCGCGCTCAGGCTTTCGGCGCTGGAAAAGCCGTCCAGGCGTCCGAACAGCCACAGGACGAGCAGGCTCACCATCAGCACGATGGCGTAGCCGGGAATGGTGAACCTGACGAGCGCGCTCCAGCCCGTTCCGTCCCGATGGGTCCCCGGCAGGTCCACCGAATAGACCAGGGCGTGCATGAGCAGGAGCGTGCCGGCCAGCAGGACGATCTCCTGCTCCACCGACATCTTGTAGGCGATGAGCACCATCTCCTCGGTGGGCGCCATGTTGAACGACAGAAAGAGCGCCCCGACCCCCATGAGGAACAGCTCGCCGAGATAGGAGCCGGGCTGCTCGTCGGCCCCCATGCCCAGCTGGCTGCGGGCCAGCATGGCCCCCAGGGCCGCGGGCGGGACCTGGAGGATGATCTTGCCCGCCACCTCGGAGGCGCTCATCTCATCATTGGTGACGCCGAAGACCAGCAGGGTCGCCGTGCTGGCCGCCAGGGCCACCAGAATAGCCACCAGGGCGTCGGCCACGTCGTCGGCGAGGCTGGCGGTGGGCCGGAAGCCGCCGAAGCGCGACAGCCCCACCAGGATCGGAAGGGTGAGGACCAGCATGAGGGCCAGGCGCGCAGGCGACATGTAGAAGCCCAGCTCCCACATCTCCATGGTCATCAGCATGGGCAGGGAGAAGATCAGGGCGCCGGCGAAGGCCCGCGCCAAGCCGATCAGAAAGTCCCGGTTGGAGGGCGCCGCCGTCTCCCGCGCCTGATCCTGCGCCATCCGCAAATCCCTGGCGTCCGGACTTGGTCCGGACCTGGCTGCGGAAACGGAACGGCCCCGGCGAGGTTCCCGCCGGGGCCGTCCACGACCCTGCGCGTGCGGCGACGCGAAAGGGCGCGATCAGGCGGCCTGCTGGCCGTCCGCATAGACCGGGACGTCCTCCGCCGGCAGGGCGGCGCGGCCCAGGATCATGTCGCTGGCCTTTTCGGCGATCATGATGGTGGGCGCATTGGTGTTGCCCCCCACCAGGGTCGGCATGACCGAGGCGTCGACCACCCGCAGGCCGGCGATGCCGCGCACCTTGAGTTCGGCGTCCACCACGGCCATGGCGTCGCCCTCGGCCCCCATCTTACAGGTGCCCACCGGATGGTAGATGGTCTCGGACGTGCGGCGGATCCAGGCGTCGATCTCGGCGTCGCTCTGCACTGCGGGACCGGGGTTCAGCTCGTCCCCGCGATAGGGATCAAGGGCGGACTGGGCGGCCACCTGGCGCATCATCTTGACCCCTTCGCGCACGGCCCGGCGGTCTTCCTCGGTGGCCAGATAATTGGCGAAGATGGCCGGATGATCCATGGGATCGGCCGAGCGCAGCCCCACCCGCCCGCGGCTCTCGGGGCGAAGCTGGCAGACGTGGAAGGTGAAGCCGTCCTTGGCGATGGCCACCTTGCCGTGGTCCTGCATGATGGCCAGCACGCAGTGGATCTGCAGGTCGGGCCGGTCGAGGTCGGGGCGCGAGCGCAGGAAGGCGCCCGACTCCAGGAATTGCTGGCGCCCGGGTCCCTTGTTGAAGAACACATAGTTCATCCCCACGCCGAGGGTCCGCAACAGGCCCTTGCGCATGGAGAAGGCGGTGATCGGCAGGGGACATTCCCAGTTCAGGGTCACGTCCAGATGGTCCTGGAGGTTGGCCCCCACGCCCTTCAGGGCATGGACCACGGGCACGCCGTGCTTCTGCAGTTCTTCAGGATCGCCGACGCCTGAAAGCTGCAGGATCTGCGGCGACTGCACGGCGCCGGCGCTGAGCAGCACTTCGCGGGCGGCGTGGACCACCGTCTTGGCCTTGGTCTTGTCGTCCACATATTCCACGCCCGTGGCGCGGCCGTTCTCGATGATGATGCGGGTGGTGCGCGCGCCGGTCAGGCAGGTCAGGTTGGGCCGCTTCAGGGCCGGATGCAGATAGCCCCGGGCCGCGCTCCAGCGCTGGCCGTCATGGATGGTGAGCTGATAGGGACCCCAACCTTCCTGCTGGAAGCCATTGAAATCCTTGGTGATCGGATGGCCCGCCTGGCGGCCGGCCTCGATGGTGGCGGCATAGATGGGATTGGTGGACGAAGCCTTGGACACCTTCAGCGGGCCCTCGCCCCCGTGCCAGGCGTCGCCGCCGCCCTCCAGCGCCTCGGAGCGTTTGAAATAGGGCAGCACCTCGGCATAGGACCAGCCGGCCAGACCCATCTGGCGCCACTGGTCATAGTCGCGGGCGTGGCCGCGAATGTAGATCATGCCGTTGATCGAGGACGAGCCACCCCAGCCGCGGCCCCGGGGCCACCAGAGCTTGCGACCATCGAGATGGGGCTCCGGCTCGGTCCAGAATCCCCAGTTATAGGGGCCTTCCTTGCTGATCAGGCCGCCGACCCCGGCCGGCATCTTGACCATGAGCGAGGCGTCCTTGCCGCCGGCCTCCAGCAGCAGGACCTTGACGCTCGGGTCCTCGCTAAGCCGGTTGGCCAGCACGCAGCCGGCCGAGCCGGCGCCGATGATGATGAAGTCGTACCGGTCCAAGACCGTCCCTCCCCTTGGATTATCTGTCGAGACCCTGCGGTCCGTTATTGTGGAGCTTAGCGGCCCTTCCACTCCGGCGCGCGCTTTTCGGCGAAGGCGCGCGGCCCTTCCTTGAAATCCTCAGAGCGCAGCATGGCCGAAATGGCCGGATAGCGCATCTGGGCGCCCATGGCCGCGGCCAGGCTGGGTTCGTCCAGCCCCTTGAACACCGCCTCCTTGGAGGCGCGGATCGACATGGGCGACAGCTCGCAGATCTGGGCCGCCCAGCGGCGGGCGGCGCTCATCAGCTCGGCGGCGGGGACGACCTCATTGACGAAGCCCAGCTCGCGCCCCTCCGCCGCGCTCACCCGGCGGCCGGTGAGGATCATGCCCATGGCCTGCTTCTGGCCGATCTGCCGCGGCAGGCGGTGCAGGCCGCCGGCCAGCGCGGCCAGGCCCACCCGCGGCTCGGGCAGGGCGAAGGTGGCGGTCTCGGCGGCGATGATCAGGTCACAGGCCAGGGCGATCTCGAACCCGCCCCCCATGGCCACCCCGTTCACCGCCGCGATCAGGGGCTTGGTGAGGTCGAATCGCTCGGTCAGGCCGGCGAAGCCTGACGCCGGCAGACCCATGCCGCCGCCGCCGGCCTGGTGCTTCAGATCGTTGCCGGCCGAAAAGGCCCGCTCTCCGGCGCCGGTGACGATGGCCACCCACTGGTCCGGGTCGGCGGCGAAGGCGTCGAAGGCCGCATGCAGTTCGTGATGGGCCGGCGAATGGAGGGCGTTCATCACCTCGGGACGATTCAGGGTGACGATGGTCACCGGCCCCTCGCGATCGACCTTGATGAACTCATAGGCCATGACGTCCTCCCTTATCATTGATCACATGATGAGTAAGGCGCCGCAGCGTCCGTCAAGCCTCCAGCGAGGGGCGAGCCCAGATGTCCGTCCTGGAGCGGATCTTCAGGCGGCCTCGATGTCCGTCGCGACGAAGTCTTCACCCACAAACAGCAGCGGGCGCCCGAGCTCCCGCGCCAGGGCGTAGGCGAAGCAGTCGCCGAAATTGAGGGACGCCGCATGCGCGCCCTTGCCCCAGCGCCCATAGGCTTCGGCGACCTTCGCCGCCCCGGCCCCCGACAGCGGAACGACGTCGAAGCCGAGCCCTTCCACGAGGGCGCTCATTTC
>NZ_DAIMHV010000021.1:8124-27963 GCF_036723115.1 Phenylobacterium sp.
GCCCGGCGCACCAGTTCGGTCAGTTGAGCCTTTGCATCGCTTACGGATATCCGCATGGCCCTCTCCGGCGCGTCGGCAAGACAATGGGATGGATTTATAGTCCATCAGATAGTCCAACTCAAACGAACGCCCCCTCGCAAGCCGCGGGTCTGCGAACGACTCTCGACAGCGGCGGCGGCGGCGGGCATTTTGCCGCCGCTCCGGCCCCGGCCGGGTCCTGGTTCTTGATGGAGGCCTCCCCCCGATGATCCGCACCTTCGGCGCCGTGACCCTTGCGACCCTCTGGCTGGCGGCCTGCAGCCCCGCCGCGGACGACGCCAGCGCGCCTGCGGGCGGACAGGGCGGGGAGCTGAATCTCTATACCTCGCGCCACTATGACGCCGACCTCGCCCTCTATGAGGCGTTCACCGCCGAGACCGGGATCAAGGTCAACCGCATCGAGGGCAATCCCGACCAGCTCATCGCCCGCATGCAGGCCGAAGGTCCGGGCAGCCCGGCCGACGTCTTCCTGGCGGCCGACGCCGGCGCCCTGTGGCGGGCCCAGAATGCGGGTCTGTTCCAGCCGGTGACCTCGCCCACGCTGGACGCCGCCATCCCGGCCAATCTGCGCCAGCCGGACGGCCAGTGGTACGGCTTCTCGCGCCGGGCGCGGGTGGTGGCCTATGACCCGGCCAAGGTGCAGCCGGCCGAGATCGACACCTATGAAGAGCTGGCCAGCCCGCGCTTCCGCGGCAAGCTGTGCGTCCGCTCATCGGACAATGTGTACAACCTCTCTTTGATGGGCGCCCTGATCGAGGCCTGGGGCGAGGCGAAGGCCAAAGGCTGGGCGGAGGGCGTGGCCGCCAATCTGGCCCGCCCGCCCGAAGGCGGCGACCGCGACCAGATCCGGGCGGTGAACGCCGGGGTCTGCGAGATCGCGCTCACCAACAGCTACTATTATATCCGCATGGCCAGTGGAGACGACGCCGCCGACAAGGCGGTGACCGACAAGGTCAAGCTCGCCTTCCCGAGCCTGGAGGGCCAGGGCGCGCATGTGAACGTCTCCGGCGGCGGGGTGGCGGCCAACGCCCCCAACCGCGACAACGCCGTGCGCTTCCTGGAATTCCTGGCCTCGCCCAAGGCCCAGGACATGGTGGCGCGCATGAACAACGAGTTCCCGGCCAATCCCGCCGTGCCCGCCCCGGCGCCGGTGGACGCCTATGCCGACTTCCAGGCCCATCCCATGTCGGTGGCCGCCTTCGGTCCCCACCAGGCGGCCGCCCAGTCGATGATGAGCGCCGCGGGCTGGCGCTAGACCCCTGAGCGGTCTTGCCTCCATCGGGCGTCGGCGCGGCCTGGCCGACCGGTCCCTGCTTCAGGGACTGGCGCTGGGCGCGGCGCTGGCCGCCATACTGCCCCTGGCCGGCGTCGCAGCCGCGGCCTTTTCCGGGGGTCCCGGCGCCGACATCGCCGGGCGCGACCTGGCGCGCTACGCCCTGACCTCCGTCGCCCTGGCCGGGCTGGTGGCCTGCGCCACGGGAGTCCTGGGGGCGCTGGCGGCCTGGCTGGTGGTCATGTGCCGGTTTCCGGGGCGGGACATCTTCTCCTGGGCCCTGGCCCTGCCGCTGGCGGCGCCCGCCTTCGCCGTGGCCTATGCCTATGCCGACCTGTTCGACGTGGCCGGGCCCTTGCGCATGTGGCTGCGGGCTGAGGCGGGCTTCGACCTGCCGTGGAACATGCGCACTCTGGCCGGGGCGGGCTTCATCCTCTCCTGCGCCTTCTATCCTTATGTCTATCTCGCTTTGAGGGCGGCGCTGGTGAACCAGTCGGTGCACGCGCTCGAAGCCGCCCGCACCCTGGGCGCGGGTCCCTTTCGCACCCTCTGGGCGGTGGTCCTGCCGCTCAGCCGCCCAGCGCTCGCCGCCGGGGTGGCCCTGGCGGTGATGGAGACCCTGGCCGACTTTGGCGCGGTGCAGTTCCTGGGGGTCCAGACCCTGACCACCGGCGTGGTGCGGGCCTGGTTCGTCTATGGCTCCCTGGCCTCGGCCGCCCAGTTCGCCCTGCCCCTGCTGGGGGCCGCGGCCCTGCTCCTGTGGATCGAACGGCAGAGCCGAAAGGGTCGGGCGCATGAGGGGGCCGGCGTGCGCTGGCGTCCCCTGGAGCCGGTTCCGCTGAAAGGCGCGGCGGCCGCAGGGGCCAGCCTGTTCTGTGTGGCCCTGCTCACCGCAGGCCTGCTGCTGCCGGTGGGCTGGCTGGCCTATGGCGCCTTCCAGACAAGCCCGGAATGGCCCCGGGTCCTGGCCGCGGCGGGGCGCTCCGCCAGCCTGGCGGTGATCGGGGCGGCCGTCACCGTGATCCTGGCGGCCCTGCTGGCCCTGGGCGGCGCCCGCTGGCCCCTGGCCGGGCGCCTGGCCAGCCTGGGCTACGCCACGCCGGGCGCAGTCATGGCCATCGGCCTGCTGGTTCCGGCCAGCCTCGTCTGGCGCCATGTGGCCGGCGGCGCGGGTCATCTCGGCCTGGGCGTCCTGCTGCTCACCTACGCCTATGCCGCCCGGCTCATGGCCGCGGCGCTGGAGCCGATCGAGGCGGGGCTGGCCCGCATCACGCCCTCCACCGTGGCCGCCGCCCGCACCCTGGGGCGAGGCGAGATCGGGGCCGCCGCCGCCGTCCAGATTCCCCTGGCCCGGGGCGCCCTGTTGACCGCCGCCCTGCTGGTCTTCATCGATGTGCTCAAAGAGCTGCCGGCGACGCTGATCCTGCGCCCCTTCAATTTCGACACCCTGGCGGTGATGGCGGACAACTACGCCCGCGACGAGCGCCTGGCCAACGCCGGCTGGCCGTCCCTGCTGATCATCCTGGCCGCCCTGCCCGGCGTCATCTGGCTGAGCCGCAAGGTGGCCGGCTCCCGCCCCGGAGACTCCTGACGTGACACCGGCCGAGATCGTCGTCCAAGCCCTGGGCCTGACCCGCCGGTTCGGCGCGCGGCTGGCCGTGGACGGGGCGGACCTCGCTTTGCGCCGGGGCGAGATCACCTGCCTCCTGGGCCCTTCGGGCTGCGGCAAGAGCACCCTTCTGCGCATGATTGCGGGCCTGGAGCGGCCCGACGACGGGCGCATCCTGGTGGACGGCGTGGAGGTCTGCGGGCCGTCTGTCATGACACCGCCGGAGCGCCGGGGGATCGGTCTCGTTTTCCAGGACTACGCCCTTTTTCCCCATCTGAACGTGCTGCAGAACGTCGCCTTCGGCCTCAAGGGCCGGCCCCGGCGCGAGCAGCGCGCCCGCGCCCTGGACATGTTGGGCGAGGTGCGGCTGGCCGACCGCGCCCAGTCCTTCCCGCACATGCTGTCGGGCGGCGAGCAGCAGCGCGTCGCGCTGGCGCGGGTGCTGGCGCGCGAGCCCCGCGCAGTCCTGCTGGACGAGCCCTTTTCCGGCCTGGACGCCCATCTGAAGGGCGAGGTGCGGGAAAACCTGCTGGGCGCCCTGCGGAGCGCGGGCGCCGCGGTGCTGATCGTCACCCATGACGCCGACGAAGCCCTGCGCATGGCCGACGCCCTCGCCCTGATGGATCAGGGGAGGATCATCCAGACCGGCGCGCCGGGCCACTGCTACCGCCGCCCGGCCTCCCTCCAGGCCGCGCGCCTGCTGGGCGAGATCAACCTCCTGCCGGCCAGGGTGTCGGGGGGCGCGGCCGAGACCCCGCTGGGCCGCCTTTCCGCCGGCGAGGCGCCCGAGGGCGCGGCCCGCCTGCTTTTCCGCCCCGAGGCCCTGGGCTGGGCGGCGCAAGGGCCCCAGGCCACGGTGACCGCGGTCAGCTTCGCCGGCGCCTTCCATGAGGTGAGCCTGGACCTGGACGGCCACCTGTTGCGCCTGCGCGAGACCGGGACCCCGCCGGCGCCCGGCGAGCGGCGCGCCGTGGCGCTCGATCCCGACGGGGCCTGGCTGGTCCGGGCTGAATCCTAGACAGCCCGCAGCTCGCGCCGGTAGCGCTTCCAGTTCTCCACATAGTGGTGGGCCGAGGCGGTCAGGACCCTGGCCTGACCCTCTGAGACCTCGCGGACCACCTTTCCCGGCGCGCCCATGACCAGGCTGTTGTCGGGGATCTCCTTGCCCTCGGTGATCAGGCAGTTGGCGCCGATCAGGCAGTTCTTCCCGATGCGGGCGCCGTTCAGGATGATCGAGCCGATGCCCACCAGGCTGTTGTCGCCGATGGTGCAGCCATGCAGCATGACCATGTGGCCCACGGTGACGTCGCGACCGATGGTGAGCGGCGATCCCGCATCGGTGTGCAGCACCGATCCGTCCTGAATATTGGAATTCTCGCCGATGACGATGGGGTCGTTGTCGCCCCGCAGCGTCGCGCCGAACCAGACGGAGGCGTTCTTCTTGAGAATCACATTGCCCATGACCGCCGCCGTGGGCGCGATCCAGTATTCGTCTTCTGCGGGCAGTTCGGGAGCGACGTCGCCCAAGTTATAGACAGCCATCCGTACACCTCACATCTTGCCCAAAACGCCGCAGTTCAGACCTGGTTAACCGCGCTAGCATCATACTCGTGTCGCGATTCGGGGGAACGTTGGGTCCCGTTGAGTCGTTCTGGCGCCGACGGCCTGTCTGCGCCGCATGTTTTGGACGGAGCGCCATGGCGCTGGGTTGGTGGCTTCCGCGGGCCTGGCCCGCACTGACAGCCCCCTTGCGGGGGCCTGAACCGCCGACGCGGCGCGCAGCACGCGTCTCTCGCCAATTCCTTCCGATCCCCAGGGGCGGTCCATTCCGGACTCGCCCCTTTTTCATGCCCCGATGGAGGCTTTCATGACCAAGCGAGCCCTGAAGCGACAGCTGCGCGAAGGCGCGTTCGACGCCGAGCAGTTCGACGATTCGAAAGTCCGCAGGCTGCCCGTGGATCGCGGCTGGTCGCCCCTGGGCCATAATGACGACGGGCGCGAGCAGGGCTATCTGAAGACCATCAAGGCCAAATCCCCCGGCCAGGAGGAGCTGATCGCGGCCATCGACCAGAAGAACCTGGTCCTGGCCCTCGGCCCGGCCGGGACGGGCAAGACCTATCTGGCCATCGCCAAGGCGGTGGAGGCCCTGGAGGCCGGCCGGGTGGGCCGCATCGTCCTGTCCCGTCCGGCGGTGGAGGCCGGGGAGTCCATCGGTTTCCTGCCCGGCGAGATGGAGGACAAGCTCGCCCCCTATCTGCGCCCCCTCTATGACGCCCTCTCAGACCGGCTCTCCATGAAGCGGGTGCGGGCCCTGATGGCCGAGGGCGCCATCGAGATCGCCCCCGTGGGCTTCATGCGCGGCCGGACCCTGAACAACGCCTTCGTGGTCATCGATGAGGCGCAGAACTGCACCTATGTGCAGCTGAAGATGCTGCTCACCCGCCTGGGCTGGCACTCCACCATGGTGGTGACGGGCGACCCGGCCCAGTCGGACCTGCTGCCGGAACTGTCGGGCCTGGGGCCGGTGGCCGAGAAGCTGGACAGCGTGGGCAATGTGGCGGTGGTCCGCCTGAAGGACCGCGACATCGTCCGCCACCCCCTGGTGGCCGAGATGCTGGGCGTCCTCTGAGGACGTGAAAGACGGGACGGGCCTGGTCCGATGGCGTCGCCTCGGGCCGGGCTCATCCTGACCGTCCGAGCCCGGCCTGGCCTGTGATCTGGGCCTGGGGGCCGGGCCGCGCCGCCAGGACATAGTCGGAGCCGGCCCGCAGGCCGCCTTCGCGGCGGCAGTGCTCCAGCGCGCGAACCCGCAGCGCTTCGATCTGGTCGCTTAAGGCTGCGGCCACAGCCTGGTCGGCGATCCTGGGCAGGCGGCGCAAAGCCATGTCCAGCTGACCGTGAACCCACTTTTCGCGGTAGCGGTTCTGGAACCGGCGGGCGGAGTCGATGACGAAGCCCGCCGCCGTCAGGGCGTCGGCCACCCATTCGGCCGGGAACTCCCGATAGGGGGTCTCATCAGCCAGCAGCAGGCAGGCGTCGCGCAGCCGCCCGATCTCGCGGACGAGGCGGGCGGCCTCATCGGGCGCATCTCCGACCACATAGGGATCGAGCCCCACCACATAGAGGCGAGCGCCCACCAGCGGGGCCAGCCGCTGGAAGAGCCTGGTCTGGAAATAGGGCGCAAAGCCCTCCACCGCCCCCAGCAGATAGTCGGCCAGGACCGTGTCGAACCGCTCGCCGGCCAGGAGGCTGGGATCGGTCCAGTCGCCCACCAGGAGCCGGTCCTGGGACCGCAGGCCTGAGCCGGCGCGCTCATGGATCTCCGTGGCATGGGCGCGGGAGGCGGTCACCCCCGTCCAGGCCTCGGTGGAAAGGCTGAGGCTCCATCGGGCCGAATTGACCCCGGACCCGGCGTCCAGGAACCGCCCCCAGGGGGCGTCGCCCTGGAGCGTGGCGATATGCCGAAAGAGCGCCGAGACGGGCGGGTTCATCATCGGGGTCCCTGGTCCCCCGGCTCCAGATGGCAATGGAGGGAGGCCTCCAACGCAAAGAGCAGGCGGGCGGCCGCCTTGATGGTCATTCTCTTCGGGTCGCGCAACCAGAGGCTGACCTGGGCAGGTGTGACCCCGAGCTGGGCGGCGAGCGCGGCCTGACTGAGACCGTGACGAGCCTGCATCAGGTCGAAACGGCGCCTGACGAGCGTCCAGACCTCCGTCTGCAGCGCCAGGATGGCGGCGTCGGAACTGGCAGGCGCGCACGGGCGCGAAGAACGACTGGTCATGTGTAATGTTATAATATAGCAGACAACGGCATCGCTTTTTACAGAGGGCCGCCCGTCATGTCAGCCAAACTCACACTCTTTCTCGCCGGCAGCCTCGCCGTCCTAGCCGGGACCGCGGCGGCTCAGACCCGGACCGAGGTGGTGGTGGATGAGCTGATCGTCACGGCCGATCCCCTGGGCCGCACCGGCGAGGAAGTGATCTCCAATGTGGCGGTGGTCACGGGCGAGGCCCTGGTCCGGCGGCGGCAGGCGACTTTGGGCGAGACGCTGGTCTCCATTCCCGGCGTCAATTCCGACGCCTTCGGCGGCGGCGCCAGCCGGCCGGTGATCCGCGGCCAGACCGCCCCGCGGGTGAAGATTCTCAGCGACGGGGCGGCGCTGTTCGACGCCTCGGAGGTCTCTCCCGACCACGCGGTCTCCGGCGAGCCCCTGCTTCTGGAAGGGATTGAGGTCCTGCGCGGCCCCAGCGCCCTGCTCTATGGCGGCGGCGCCATCGGCGGCGCGGTCAACCTGATCGACCGCAAGATCCCCACCGCCCTGCCTGCGGGCGGCAGCCAGGGGGCTGTGGAGCTGCGCCTGGGCACGGCCGACGACGAACGGGCCGGGGTCATGGGCCTGACCCTGGGCGCCGGGCCCTTCGCCCTGCGGCTGGAGGGCGCGGGCCGCAGGACGTCGGACTATGCGGTTCCCTATTACCGGCCCCCGGCTTTCGCCCACGACGACCATGATCACGATCACGATCACGATCACGATCACGACGATGATCATGACGAAGAGGCCGGCTTCGACCGCCTGGCCGGCTCCTACAACAAGGGCCACAGCTTCTCCGTGGGCGGCTCCTGGATCGGTTCGGTGGGCTATCTCGGGGCGGCCTATAGCGAGCAGGTGAGCCGGTACGGTCTGCCCGGCCACAACCACGCCTATGAGAGCTGCCACCCGCACGGATCGAGCCTGCATTGCGGCGGCCACGACCACGGCGACGACCACGACCATGATCATGACCACTCTGACGGCCACATTCCCTATGTGGACCTGAAGAGCCGCCGCATCGACGTGCGCGGCGAGATCCGCAATCCCATCGCTGGCATCGAGCGCATCCGCTTCCGCGGCGGCCACACCGACTACGCCCATGACGAGGTGGACGACGGGGTGATCTCCACCACCTTCACCAACAAGGGCCACGAGCTGCGCCTGGAGGTCCAGCACAGCCCCATCGGCGGCTTCCGCGGGGTGATCGGCGCCCAGACCTCGGAGTCCGACTTCGCCGCGCAGGGCGCGGAGTCCTTCGTCCCGCCCAGCACCACCCGCAACAGCGCCATCTTCCTGCTGGAAGAGTTCACCGCCGGCGACTGGCGCTTTGAAGGCGCGGTGCGCCAGGAATGGCAGGAGGCCAGCGCGCGTGGCCGTCCCGACACCGAGCATCGGCCCTTCTCGATCTCGGCCGGCGCCAGCTGGACCTTTGCGCCGGGCTATGCGGCCTCGCTCAACCTCGCCCGCTCGCAACGGGCGCCCCACGCCCAGGAGCTCTATGCCCGGGGCATCCACCTGGCGACCAACACCTTCGAGCTGGGGACCGCCACCCTGGAGGAGGAGACCGCCAACTCCGCCGAGATCAGCCTGCGCAAGACCGAAGGGCCGCTCACCTTCGCCGCCTCGGCCTATCACTACGCCTATGACGGTTACATCTACGCCGCGACCCTGGACCGCTTCGAGGACTTCCGCCTGATCCGCTACAGCCAGGCCGATGCCAGCTTCACCGGGGTGGAGGGCGAGGTCAGCTACGCCTTCGCAGGCGGGTTCGAGGCCACCGTCTTCGGGGACAAGGTGAAGGCCGAGCTCGACGAGGGGGGCCCCCTGCCCCGCATTCCCGCCGCCCGTCTGGGCGTGCGCGGCGCCTATGGCTGGGGGGACTGGTCGGGAGACGTCGAGTACATCCGCACCTTCGAGCAGGATCAGATCGCCGCCTTCGAGGTGAAGACGCCGGGCCATGACATGGTCAACGCCACCCTGGCCTATGAGTTCGACGGCGGGTCCTTCCGCAAGCAGGTGTTCCTGCGCGGGACCAACCTGCTGGACGAGACCGCGCTCAGCCACACCTCCTTCCTCTCCACCCTGGCCCCCATGCGGGGGCGCAGCGTGCTGATCGGAATGCGCGCCAGCTACTGAGGCCGCGAGCCTGAGACGACCCCGCCGGCCCTCAGGCCTCGTGCGCCGAGGCTGAGAGGCCGGCCTTGAGAAAGGCCAGCGCCGCCTCCCGGGTGCTTTCCGGGGGGCGGCCCACCAGCTCGGCCAGGGACCGGCCGATCAGGCCGACCCCCAGGGCCAGGGACACGGCCACCAGGATCAGATTGGCGGCCCGATCGGGATCGAGCCCCTTCTGGGCCATGGGGCCGGAGATCACCTCCTCCACCGCCGAGCGCACCAGGGTGAGCCGACGCGTCTCGCCGGTCAGCTCCAGCCAGGCCGCCAGACGGGCGCCGCCGGCGGACTCAAAGGCGTCGAACAGGACCTGGGCCACCCGGTCGAGCCGCGTCTCATCCCCCGCCCCTTCGCCTTCGCCCTGAGGACCTGCGGCCACCACCTGGGCCACCAGCTGGCGGATCATGGCCTCGGCCAGGGCCGTCTGCACGCCGTTGATGGAGCCGAAGTGATGCAGCACCGTGGCGTGGGAGACGCCGGCGGCCTGGGCCACGTCCACCAGCTTCAGGGCTTGCGGCCCCTTGGCCACCAGCAGCTGTTCGGCGGCGGAGAGGATGTTCTCCCGGGCGGCCTCCGGGGATCGCCTCACACGGCGGGCAGGTTCTATTGACATTTTTGTAGATAAAACTAGATTGGCGGGAGCAGACAAGCCTCAGGGTCTTTAGGCCCGGCCACAGGATCACGCCATGACGCACAAGACCACGCCCGCGCAGGTCGAGGTGACTCCCCGCGATATCCGCTTCACCCTGGAGGCGCCGCCCGCGCGCCATTGGCTGGACGGAGATCCCGTGGCCACGGCGGTGTTCAACGCGCTGTCCCTAACCTTTCCTGACGGCGAGCGCCTGTTCATGGACGCCGTGCGCCACTATCGCGACCGGGTCTCGGGCAAGCTCTCGGACGATGTGCGCGGCTTCATCGCCCAGGAGGCCATCCACTCCCGCGAGCACCACGCCCTGAACCAGCTCATCGACCGGGCTCACTACACGGCCGCCCCGGAGATCGAGGCGCAAATCCGCGAGCGGGTGGCGTTCAGCCGCTCCCGCGGGCCCATGGCCATGCTGATCTCCACCATCGCCCTGGAGCACTTCACGGCCATGATGGCCGAGAGCCACATCCGGCATCGCGACGAACTGTTCCAGAAGACCGATCCGGCCATCGAGCGCCTGTGGCGCTGGCACGCCCTGGAGGAGACCGAGCACAAGGCCGTGGCCTATGACGTCTTCATGGCGGCCACCAAGGACTGGTCGCCCCTGCTGCGCTACCGCCGTCGCTGCGTGGCCATGGCCCTGATCACGCTGATGTTCACCCGCAACATCACCCGCTACGCCGCCCGCCTGCTGGAGGCCGACGGCTATACCCCCGAAGCGGCGCTGAAGGCGGTGAAGGGCTTCGTCTGGGGAAGGCCTGGTCTCTTCCGCCGCGGCTGGCGGACCTATTTCGCCTGGTACCGCCCCGGCTTCCACCCCTGGGATCAGAAGAGCACGGGCCCGACGCTCGCCGCCTGGAAGGCCGAGTTCGACGCCGCCGCCCAGGCCGCCTGACGGCGCAAGGTCCGATCCGGACGGCCAGGATCACCGATCAGCCGGCCCGCCCCAGCTGGACTTCGTGGCCGACACCACTTGGAGCTGGGGCGGGCGCTTCCGGATTCGGAACGTCGCTCGTCCCAGTTTGGTCGAGGTGTCGAGTCCCTGCTGGTGCAAGTCGTTCGCTCGAGAAATCGAGCGATCGTCAACCCTGTGAAGGCGCCTCTAGAGGCAGCCACAACGCGGTGACAAGGGCGCCGCAGTCGTCAGCTTCGGCGACTGGATTTCAGCTTTCGCTTGCTGTGCAGGTCGAGCATGGACGCACGAAGCTGATCGTAAAGGGGGCGGGGAAGGCGGCCATAGGCCCATCGTTTGCCAGGTTCGGCAGGAACGATCCCAGCGTCGTCCCATGCGACGGTGTTGCTTTCGTCGGCGACGATGTAGCTGCGCTCGTCATCCAGTCCGAGATTGCGACCAACCTTGCGCGGAATCTCAATAGCCACCGCGCCGTCCCTTGGCGGTGAATGGGTGATGGGCGAGACCAGCACCTCCGTTACGCCGTGAGCCTTGCGAATGATGGCGGTCACGATCACGCAAGGCCGTTCCTTCGTCCCGTCCTCGCGGCCGCGTCCACGCTCATGCGACCAGAGGAAGTCGTATCGGATGACGAGGCCGACCTGCGGCGCCGGCTTCTTCACGAACAGCCTATTTCATCAGCGCGTCGAGATCAGGATCGGCATCGCCATAGTCTGCCGACTTCAAGGCCTCGACCCACTCATCGGGCAGGTCTTCAGCGGCGTAGACCCGCCGGGTGTCGCGCGCCTTCAGCCGATTGTATTCTTCGATGTCGATCAGCACGCGCGCCGGTCGGCGGTGCTTGGTGATGAACACGGGCGCCTTAGCCGCCTGTTCGATGTAAAGTCCGGCCCGCGTTTGAAACTCGGTCGCGCTCACAGAGTTGTCGCTCATGGGGGCCTCCCTCGGGGCAGCCTCAGACCCTTCCTATATTAGCTAAATTCGCCAGAAAAGCAAGCCGCTCAACGAAGGTCGATGAGGGCGGACACGGCCATGATGGCCGAGAGCCACATCCGGCATCGCGACGAACTGTTCCAGAAGACCGATCCGGCCATCGAGCGCCTGTGGCGCTGGCACGCCCTGGAGGAGACCGAGCACAAGGCCGTGGCCTATGACGTCTTCATGGCGGCCACCAAGGACTGGTCGCCCCTGCTGCGCTACCGCCGTCGCTGCGTGGCCATGGCCCTGATCACGCTGATGTTCACCCGCAACATCACCCGCTACGCCGCCCGCCTGCTGGAGGCCGACGGCTATACCCCCGAAGCGGCGCTGAAGGCGGTGAAGGGCTTCGTCTGGGGAAGGCCTGGTCTCTTCCGCCGCGGCTGGCGGACCTATTTCGCCTGGTACCGTCCCGGCTTCCACCCCTGGGATCAGAAGAGCACAGGCCCGACGCTCGCCGCCTGGAAAACCGAGTTCGACGCGGCCGCCGCCCAGCCGGCCTGACGGCGGCAAGATCCGACCTGCACGGCCTGGCGGCGCCAAAGCCGGAATGCACCTCAAGGCTGCGACCCGGGGTCGTATCAGCGCGCGCGGACTAGGCAATCGGCGCCTGAATCTCTCCTGAGCGTGCAGGATCGCCGATGAGACGGCCCGGCCGTCTTGATCACAGGGTCCCCAATGCGGAGCCTTTCGCCGACGGTCAAGCCCGCAGGCTTGGCCAGAAGGACCGGCGATGGCTGCGCCCCGCGCGAAATTCGTGGCCTGGGTTGGCGCCCAGATCCTGCCGCATGAAGGCGACGTGCGGCGTTGGCTGCGTCGCGCCGGCTGGAGCCGCGACGAGACCGACGACATCATCCAGGACGCCTATTGCAGGATCGCCGCCCTGGAGAGCACCGACCACATTCGCAGCGGCCGGGCCTATCTCTTTCAGACGGTGCGGAGCCTCGTGGTGGACCGACTGCGGCAGGCCCGGGTGATTTCGCTCGCCCAGTCCACGGAAATCGCCCTGATGGACGTCTATGACAGTGAGCCTTCGTCGGAACGGGTGGTGGCCGGCCGGCTCGAACTGCGCAAGGTGCAGGCGGCGATCCAGACTTTGCCGGAGCGTTGCCGAACGATATTCATGCTCCGCCGCATCGAGGGCCTGTCCCAGCGGGAGATCGCCCAGCGGCTGGGCGTGACGGAGAATGTGGTCGAGGCCCAGGCGGCGCGGGGTTTGCGCCTGCTCCTGAGCGCCCTGACGGACGGCGAGAGTGTAGAGGACGCAGGTCCGCATAAAGGGTCCGATGACAGACGCATCCGCCGCAGGAAGGATCGATGAGGAGGCCGCGCTCTGGGCCGTCCGCGCCGACGCCGGCGGCCTGGACCCTGCGACAGATCCCGAGCTGAGCGCCTGGCTGGCCGCCGATCCGCGGCGGCAGGGCGCCTTCCTTCGGGCTCAGGCCGCTTTGAGTCTGGTGGATCGCAGCCGCACCCTGCCGGCTGAGGCCGCGCATTCGGCTGAGGCGCCCAGCCGCAGGCGCTTCCTGACCCTGGGCGCGGGAGCCGGCGCCGTCGCGGCCTCGGCGGCGGGCCTCATGATCTGGGGACGGCTGGGGTATGAGACCCACCAGACCGGCCTGGGCGAGGTGCGCCGCACCCCCCTGCCCGACGGAACCCTCATGATGCTGAACACCAGCACCGAACTGCGGGTGCGCTTCACCGGACGGCGCCGTCAGGTGGAGATGGTGCGCGGCGAGGCCTGGTTCGACATCGCCCGCGACGCCGAGCGGCCCTTTGTGGTGGCCGCCGGCGAGGCGTCGTTCCAGGCGATCGGCACGGCCTTCAGCGTGCGCCGCCATCGGACCAGCAGTCAGTTGCAGGTGACCGAAGGCGAGGTGGAGGCCTGGCTGGAGGGCAGCGCTGAACGGGCCAGGGTGGCGGCGGGCCAGCGACTGAGCGTGAGCCGCGAGGAAACCGCCCTCCGCGTCCAGGAAGATCCGGCCGCGGTGCGCCGGAGCCTGGCCTGGCGCCAGGGCGAGGTGGTGCTGGACGGGGAGACGCTGGGCGAGGCGGCCGCCGAGTTCAACCGCTACAACAGCGTGAAGATCGAGATCATCGACCCGTCCCTGCGCCAGGAAAAGCTGGTGGGCCTCTTCCGCACCACCGACCCGGAGGGCTTCGCCGGCGCGGTGAGCCAGTTGCTGCCGGCCGAGACCGTGCGCGAGGGCGAAGTGCTGCGCATCCGGCGCCGCTAGGCGAAACAGCGCCGAATCCTGTCCAAAATCCGGGCAATCGCGGCCATCCGCGCCCGCCTCGCCGGAACGCCCACGGAAGTTCCGTCCCCCCTCGTCCTCCCCGATGACGCCACCCGAGGCGTCGTTGGGGGATAACATGACCAAGACACCTTCGCGTTCGGCGCCGCTGCGCCGCCACCTGATGGGGGCTGTCGCCGTGGGCGCCATCCTGACCGCCGCGCCCGCCCTGGCGCAGGTCCAGCCCTTCCAGGTGACCGCCCAGCCCGCCGCCAGCGGGATCGCAGAGTTCGCCCGGCAGGCGGGCGTGCAGATCCTGGTGGGCGCCGATCAGGTCCGCGAAAAACACACCCGCGGCGTCCAGGGCGACCTGCCCGTCCGGCAGGCGTTGGACAGCCTGCTGGCCGGAACGGGCCTCGTCGTGGTGGCCGACGACGGACGCACCATCACCCTGGCCCCGGCCCAGGCGCCCCTGATCCGCGCGGCCTGGCGCACCCAGGCTGAGCCCCTGACCCTGGCCCAGGCGAGCCCGCCCCCCGTCGCCGCCGCACCGGCGCCGGCCCAGGTGGAAGTGGGCGAGGTGGTGGTGACCGGCTCGCGCCTGCAGGTCAGCGGCTTCCAGGCCCCGACCCCGGTGACCACGGTGGGCGCCACGGAAATCCAGCAGCGCGCCTCGGGCAGCGTGTTCGAGATCGTGCGCGACATTCCGAGCTTCCGCGGCTCCAGCGGACCCAGCGTCAACTCCACGGGCGCACAGAACGCCTCCAAGGCCAATCTCGACCTGCGGGGCCTGGGGGCGCAACGGACCCTGGTGATGATGAACGGCCGCCGCCACGTGCCGGACGGCCAGACCGGCCTGTTCGACACCAACCTCATTCCCACCAGTCTCATCGAGCGGGTGGAGATCGTCACCGGCGGCGCCTCTGCGGCCTATGGGTCCGACGCCGTGGCCGGGGTGGTCAACTTCATCCTGCGCAATCGGATGGAGGGGCTGGACGTCAACCTGCAGTACGGCGTCTCGCAGGAAGGCGACAATGTGGAGGTCACGGGCTCCACCGCCTGGGGCCGCGCCTTCGCCGACGGCCGCGGCCATTTCATCATCGGCGGCGACTTCACCCTGAACAACGGCACCGGCCTGATGGACTCCCGCGACTGGGGCGCGAAATACCCCGGCGTCATGTCCCTGCCGACCAACCGGCCCGCCGGACTGCCCGCGACCATCATCTCCAACCAGGTGTTCACCTCGGCCTACAACAGCAACGGCCTGATCACGTCCGGTCCCCTGCGGGGCACGGCCTGGAACGCCGATGGTGGCATTTTCCAGTATCAGTACGGCTCGATCATCGGGAACACCGAGATGATCGGCGGCACAGTGGACAGCTGGGAGAATCCCGACCAGCGCCTGCGGCCGGCCTATGATCGCAGCGCCGCGCTTGCCCGGGTGGAGTACGAGATCACCCCGGACATCAACGCCTTCGCCCAGCTGCACTACGGCAACCTGCTGACCTATGGGCAGTCGTTCGGGGCGCGGATTCCGAACTTCAACAACTATCCGGTGCTGATCTCCAACCCGTTCCTGCCCGCCTCCGTCGTCACGGCCATGCAGGCCGCCGGGGTCGACCGCTTCAACTACAGCGCCACCCGCAGGGACGATGTGGGGTCGATCCGGTCCCGCAACCGAACCGAAAGCCTGCAGGCCGACTTCGGGGTCGATGGCACGGTGTTCGGAGACTGGTCCTGGGACATCGGGCTGGGCCTGGGCCGCGCCACCTTCAACCCCAACCTCAGCGGGACGCCCAGGACCGCAGACTTCTACCAGTCGGCCTATGTGGTGACCGGGCCCGACGGAAAGCCCGCCTGCGGGCCGGTGGCCACCAACCCCTTCTTCAACGCCCAGCGGCCTGACGAGCGGGCCAAGTGGATCGCCAACCTGTCGCCCGGCTGCGTGCCCTACAACATCTTCGGGGCCAATATCGAACAGAACAAGGCGGCCCTGGCCTATTTCAATTCCGCCTCGCAGCAGAAGAACGACCTGCGGCAATACACGGTCCAGGCCAATCTGGCCGGTGAGCTGTTCGACCTGCCGGCCGGCCCTGTGGCCATCGCCACCGGGGTGGAGTGGCGGCGAGACACCGCCGATGTGAACGGCTGCCCCGACTGTAAGCGGGGCGCGCTGATGAACCAGAACTATCCCACCTATACCGGCGCCATCGAGGTCAAGGAGGCCTATCTGGAAGGCGGCGTGCCGCTTCTCCGCGACCTGCCCTTCGCCCAGGCCCTGGACCTGAACGGGGCGGTGCGCCGCACCCACTATTCCACCTCTGGCGCGGTGACGACCTGGAAGGTGGGCGCCACCTGGGAGCCGGTGGACGCCCTGCGCCTGCGCTTCACCCGCTCGCGGGACATCCGGGCGCCGAACATCAACGAGCTTTTCAATCCGGGCTCCGAGGGCAATCCCAATGTGGTGAACCGGGTCACCGGCCGCTCAGGCTTCACCAAGTCCAACACGGTGGGCAACAACGAGCTGCAACCCGAGACCGCCGACACGACCACCGTCGGCGTGGTCTTCCAGCCCACCTGGGCCTGGGCCAGCGGCTTCCGGGCCTCGGTGGACTATTACGACATCGAGATCCGCGACGTGATCGCCACCCTGGGGGTGCAGGAAATTCTCGACCGCCTGCTGGTCAATGGCGAGCAGTCCTTCGCCCGCTTCGTGCAACTGGACCCCAGCAGCCCGGTGGGCGTCTCCCGGGTCGACGTGCCCCAGCTCAACCTCAACGCCTTCCGCACCAACGGGGTGGACATCGAGGCGGTCTACCGCGTGCCGCTGGAGGGCTTCGACCTTCCCGGCGGCCTGACCCTGCGGGCCCTGGGCACCTGGGTCGACGATCTACGGACCATCGCCGGCACGCGCGACACCGACAATGCCGGCGCCACCGTGCCCACCTGGTCCTGGAACGGCCAGGCCACCTATGAGATCGGCCGCCTCACCGCCAATCTGATGGTCCGCTACACCAGCTCCATCAAGTACAGCGTCAATCTCGTGGGCCCGGAAGACCCCACCTATAATCCGGCCGCCTCGAACAGCGTGAACAAGAACGTCTGGCCCGAGGCCGTCTACTGGAACACCAGCCTGCGTTACCAGGTGGTCGACCGGCCGAACCGGCAGATCCAGGCCTTCCTGAACATCGACAACCTGTTCGACAAGGATCCGCCCATCGTGGCGATCAGCATCAATGGCTCGCCCTATGACCTGGTCGGCCGCGCCTTCAAGGCCGGCGTCCGGATGAGCTTCTAGGACCTCGGTTCCAGAGCGGGAGCGGGTTCGGCCGGCGCCAAATCCGCTCCCTTCGCCTCCCTATCTCCAGTCAAGGAAACCCCGTCGTGATCCGAACTCTCTGCCTCCTGGCCACAGCCGCGGCCATCGCCCTGCCAGCCGCGGCCCAGGACCTCACGCCCCTGCGCGCCGCCCCTGACCACATGCTTCGCTCCACGCCACAGACCGTGTTGCGCGGCTCCATCTCGGCCACGCGAGCCCCGGTGCTTCGGGTCCAGTCGGGTCAGACCGTGCGCATCGACACGGTCTCGCACGGGGGCATGACCGATGACCCCGTGGCCTACTTCGCCCAGGCCGGCATCCCCGCCGACGAGGTTCTGCAGGACGTCATCGACATCGCCGCGGCCAGCACCGGAGCGGGCTGGCGCGGCCACGCCCTCACCGGTCCCATCTATGTGGACGGCGCAGAGCCCGGCGACATGCTGGAGGTTCGCGTGGTCGCCCTGGAACACCGGGTTCCCTACGGCGTGAACAGTCCGGGCACGGGCGGCGTCGTGCCCGGCCTGCTGAAGGAGCAGGTCCAGAAGATCATCAAGCTGGACCTGGACCGCAATGTCGCCCTGTTCTCGCCGGAGATCGAGATCCCGCTGGCGCCCTTCATGGGCATCATGGCCGTGGCGCCTGACCCGGCCATCGGCCAGGTGGGCTCCCGGGCGCCGGGCATTTTCGGCGGCAATATGGACCTGAACCGTCTGCTGGTGGGCTCAACCCTCTATCTGCCGGTCTTCAATCCGGGCGCCCTCTTCTATACGGGCGACTCGCATGCCGTGCAGGGGGACGGCGAGGTTTCGGGCAACGCCCTGGAGGCCTCTCTGACCGCCACCCTCCAGTTCATCGTCCACAAGGGCAAGGGCGCCGACATGCCCGCCCCCTTCGCAGAGGATGCCGACAACTACTATGTGATGGGCCTGGACGAGGACCTGGACAACGCCCTGCGCAAGTCGGTGGAGAACACCGTGGCCTTTCTGGAGGCGCGCAAGGGCCTGAGCACGGCGGACGGCTATTCCCTCTCCAGCCTGGCGGTGAACTTCGCCGTGGCCGAGGCGGTGGACGGGGTGCTGCTGATCTATGGGACGGTGCCCAAGTCCCTGTTCAAGACCCGCGCCCCCTATTGGACCGACTGAGCCGGACGGAGAGTTTGCGGCCAAGGTGAAACCGCCCCTGGGCCAGGGGGTTGTCTTCTCAACAGAGGAGACGCCCCATGAGCCAGAACCAGACCCCTCAGGACCGGACCGATCCCGCCGACCGCAAGCCGGCCACCGCAAATCAGGTCCCCGGTCGAGACGGCCGCGACCTGGGGGACAATCGCCGGGCCGATGAGAACAGCACCCACAAGGGCGGCGCCACGGGAACCGGCGGCCCGGGCGGAACCGGCGGCAGCGCCCTCTAAGGCGCCGCTGGAGACCATGACTGGGGCCAGACGGCGACGTCTGGCCCTTCGCTTTTTCAGGAGGACCTGATGGTCGACCTTGACCGGACACCCAAGGCCAAGCGGAAAATCCCGCCCCTGGTGTGGATCATCCTGGCCGTCATCGCCGGCTGGATCGCCTACAGCTTCATCGCCCGCGGCGGTGAGCGGACCACCCCGCAAGGTGGAACCATGCCCCAACCTCCGGCCAGCACCAGTTACATGCCCGAGGCCCCGGCCAGCGGGGATGCGCCGGGTACGCCCGGCGGAGCTGTGGTGACGCCAACGCCTGGACCGCCGGCTCCGGCGCCTTCCACCAACTGAGCGCTGGCCTCGGCCACGTGCTTGACCGCCGCGACGATGGCGATGTTGTGAGCGGCCGACAGGATGCTGGCGTGGCCGGCCTCGGGCACGGCCGTATAGCTGCCGGCGACGGACCCGCGCACGGGCGCTAGGCGAGCCCGGCCCCATTCGCTGTCGGCCCGCGCGGCGGCCCCGGCGGTGACCACCGCCACCGGCCAGGCCGGGTCAAGCCCGCCCGCAGCCTTGGCCAGGGCCGCGCCCTTCAACCAGAGGCGGGCTTCGGCCGAGGCGGTACGGGCATGGCGACCGGAGACGAACATGGCCTGTTTCTCTCGAACCGCCGAGCCCGCAAGACCGATCCTGTCGCCCAGGAAGAACAGGGGCTTGAGCAGGCCGAGCGTGGCGGCCGTGGCGGTCACCTGAGAGATGGCGCCGAAGGTGCGCACGAAGCGCTGCACCAGGGGAATGTCCACCGCTTCGGGGGTAGCGGCGTCCACTAGCACCAGCCCTGCGATCCGCTCCGGGTGACGCACGGCGAAGAGCCGTACGTGCTGGCCGGCCATGGAATGGCCCAGAAGGATGACGGGCTGGTCCACGCCCCGGACCTGAAGCAGCCGCTCCAGGTCGGTGACGATGGCGGCGCTGTCGCGCGGCCCCGGCGCAGGGTCGGAATAGCCAAGACCCGCCCGGTCATAGGCGCAGACGAAGAAGCCTTCCCGGGCCAGCGCGCTCTGCAGGTCGGCGAAGTCGGCGGAAAATCCGAACGATCCCGCCTCCAGCCATACCGGGCGACCCCGTTCGGGGCCTTCGCACACCACACGCAGCCGACGATCGCCCAGGTCCACGAATTCCCCGCGCGGTGTCTTGGGGGCGAACAGGCTGGCGAGCCCCCAGCCCACCGCCAGCCAGGCGACAAGGAACAGGGCGAGGGCGGCGGCGAAGATTTTCAGCATACGGCGCAATCAGACGGGACCTTCCGTCCCATATCCCGGCGCTTCAGTGGGCGGAAGCCTTGCTAAGCGCCTCTTCGGGCTCCCCGCCGTCGGGGTGCAGGTTGCGGGCCACGGTGCGCAGGAAGGCGTCGGGCTGAAAAGGCTTGGAGACGAAGTCGTCCATGCC